>DJGG01000070.1 GCA_002432195.1 Desulfobacteraceae bacterium UBA5852 | reverse complement strand
GGCGCCCAGCGCTCCGGAAGCTCCAGCGCCCGCTGCCGTTTCCTCCGGAGAAGTGGCGCCGGAGGGCGACATCCCTGCCGCGGAAGAGATTCCCGCGGCGGTGGCCGTTGCGGAAACCGTTCCGGCGCCCCCCCCCGGCCCCACCCCATCGGGGTTGCCGCCGGCACCGGAGGAGGTCCCGGCGGTCGCCGGCCTCCCGGCCCCCGCCGCCCCCGAAGCGCCGCCCGTCGTCGTGGCGGCGGTGGAGACGGCACCGGGTGGGGAGCCGGCCGCCCCGGCGGTTCCCAGCCCGGAGATCGTGGCCATCGATGTGGGGTTCACCCGGGTAAGCCAGGACACGAAACCGCCGGTGGGGGAACTCCAGGTGGACGTGGAGGAGACCCTGGGGCACTATGCCGAGTGGGCCGGGGTGCGCACCCAGCGGATCCGGGACCTGAACGGCCTGGCTTTCCGCCGGGCCATCGGCCTGGGGCAGAAAGTCAGCATACCCCTGGAGAAAACCGGCGCCCAGGCTTTCGAAGAAAGCCGCTACGAATACCACAAGCGGCTGCAGGAGGACTTCTTCGCGGTCTACCGCGTGGTGGGCACGGAGGCCTATCGGGTCCAGGCCGGGGACAACGTCTGGAGCCTTTGCCGGGACAAGTTCGATGTGCCCCTCTGGCTGCTCAAGCACTACAATGCCGGCGTGGACCTGGCGTCGCTGGACCTCGACCAGGTGTTGACGATTCCGCTGGTGGGGAAAACCGACGCCGGGGACCCCGGAACGGTGTCCGAGGACCTCCCCAACGGGGAGGGGCCGGAAGCGGGCGAGGAGCCTCCGGCTTGACCGGCGCGACGCGCTGCCGCCCGGAACCGCACGGCCGCAGGACCGGTCAATCCGCCAGGTAATACCCGTACTCCCGGGCGTTGACGTTGTGGCGCCTCTCCCACCCGAGGGTGGAGGAGGGGGTGGGGCCGTAGTCGTGGCCGGGCCAGACCACGGTGTCCTCCGGCAGTTCCATGAGGCGCCGGATGGAGGCCCCCAGGGTGGGGCGGTGTCCGCCGGGAAGATCGGTGCGCCCGCTGTCGCCCACAAACAGGGTGTCCCCCGTGAAGAGCTGCCCCTGGGCATAGAGGCAGATGCCGCCGGGCGTGTGGCCGGGAGTGTGCAAGACCTGCAGGCGCAAATCCCCCACCTCCAGCATCTCTTCCGCCGCCAAGCGGACATCCGCGCCGGGCACTGCGGGGGCGTCCAGGGCGTGGATGACGATGGGGGCGCCGGTGCGGGACCTGAGCCGGGAGTTGCCGGCGGTATGGTCGCCATGCCCGTGGGTGTTGACGATGAGCGCGATCTCCAGCCGCTCCTCCCGCGCCGCGTCGAGGATGCGCTCCACGTCGGCGCCGGGATCGATCACCAGGGCCTTGCGCGTCCGCTCGCAGCCCACCAGGTAGCTGAAATTGTCCATGTGCCCCACCGCGATCTGCCTGACGAGCATGAAGCCTCCCCAAGGGTTGAGGGTTGGTGGTTCAAATTACTGGATCTATTGAGTTTTCCGTATTCGCCGGCGAGGCTGGGTCCCGGGCCTATTCCAGCAGGGGCGCCGATTTCGGCGGCCGGTCGGTGGGGAGCGGCGGCCGGGGGGTGAAGGCTTCGGGGGGTGCCTCGTCCAGCTGCGCCTCGTCGAGGTGGGCCGTCAGGGGGATGTAGTAGATTCCCAGCTTCATGTCGCCGCCCGGTTCCCGGAGCTTCAGCTTGATTTTCACCCGTTCGTCCTGCCAGCGGTAGACGGTGAGGCGGCCGGCGGAGTCCACCGTGACCCGGGGGGCGCCGTAACGGGCGGTGAATTGCTGCTCCATGTGGTAGAACTGGTCGGGGGTGTTCAGCCGGATGTAGGTGGCGAAGAATTGCTGACGGTAGAAGCCGTACACCACGCCGGGTACCGGCTGGTTGGCCAGGCTGTAAAGCGTCTGGGGGTTCACGTAGTAGGACAGCGGTCCGGCGTCCCGCACCCGGGTCAGGTGCGTCTGCCCGGAAACGGAACTGCCCCAGGGCATGCCGTGCATGCCCGCCTGCATGTCGAAGGCGGCCCCCGGCGCGGCCAGCGCCAGAACCGCGCCGATGCAAACGGCCAGACGTAAGGGTGGCATGACGGTCCTTCCCCCGAGCCTCCCGCTTCCGCGCCCGGACGCCCGGCAGTCAGCGGCCGGTGGGTCCCCAAGCCCGGCGGGCAGGTGTTGACGTTGCGACAACAATGATCACCCGCCCTGCGGCTGTCAAACGGATTTTCCCTCCTGCCATGCTTCCCGAGGCGACCCCGGTGCTTGCGCACCGGCGACCGGTGCGCTAGCCTTAGCTGCCCTGTGGGCCGATGGTGGACCATTTGAAAGGAGACGCCCGTGGACCCAAAAACCGTAGCGATTTTCAAGCCTTACCCCTTTGAAGTGGGACAGCGCATCTACATTGCGAGCGGACCGCGCTATGGCGACTGGGAGGTGATCGGCGTCAGCGAGCGGAAGGTCCGGCTGCGCTGCCCGGTCTCCCGGCGGGAGCTCGAATGGGACCGCTTCTGCTATCTCGTGGAAGAGTCCGCCGACAGCCCCTGGCCGCACCCCTGACAGCCCGGTGCCGGCCTTTGCCGGACCAGGCGCGCGGGTCCGGATGCCGCCCAGGCCTTCCTCCGGCGGCCTGCGCGCGGGGAGGGGTTAAAGTCTTCGGCCAGGGTGGCGATAAACTGCTGCAAGGACGGTAACACCAGCGGGATGCCCGCGCGGCAAGGGGCATCCGGAAGGCCGCGGACCATGCAGAAGATATTTCTAACCCGGGATCACAAGGCCACCCTGGTCTGCCCGGAGTGCGAGCGTTCCCGCACCGTGGATGTGGCGGAGCATGTCAAGCGCCACCACGAGGTGCGTATCCGGGTCAAGTGCCCTTGCGGACGGCGCTACCCGGCGACACTGGAACGGCGGCGGTTCTTCCGCAAGGATGTGCTTTTCCGCGGCACCTTCGCCCGCCTGGACGATGGGCGGCCCGCCGGCGGCGGAGAGATGGCCGTGCGGGATCTCTCCCGCACGGGGGTGTGCATCCGGCTCACCACCATGCGGAAGCTCCATGTCGGCGACAGGCTGGTGGTGACTTTCCGCCTGGACGATCGCCACCGGTCCCTGATCCGCAAGGAGAGCATCGTGCGCCGGATCGACGGCCTGGACCTCGGCGCCGAATTCACGTCGACGGATTCCGCGGACCCCCACGCCAAAGCCATTGGCTTCTACCTCTTCGGCGCATCCCCTGCCGCGCCCTTATCCCTGGCGGCCTGACGGCCGGCCGGCAACCCCCGCCATTCCAGAGGCCGGCGCCACATAAGGATTCGGGTTGCCGAGCAAGGCGGCACTGC
>DJGG01000160.1 GCA_002432195.1 Desulfobacteraceae bacterium UBA5852 | reverse complement strand
CGTGGACACACGGCGGCCGCCCGGCGGGAGTCACTTCAGGACGGCGGCCATCTTCTGCAAGGGGATTTCCCCGGCCAGCGCGGTCAGATCGGCCTCGGCGGTCATCGGTTCCCCCTGGAGAATCACCAGGCTGTGGGGTCCCACGGAGATGATCAGGCTGCCGCTCAGGTTGGCCTTGTCCAGCTGGAGCAGTGCCGGGTACTCGCCGACGCGCAGCGATCGGATCACCTGATCGGAGGTTTCCATGGTCATCTGGGACATGGCCTGGAACATCTGGGCTTCCGGCGCGGCGTCCCCGCTCACCAGGGTGAGGCTGAGGAAGCGGTCCGCCTCCTGCCGGGCATATTCCTGGATCAGGCTGGACCAGGACTGCCCGCTGGCATCCATGTTCAGGCCCTCGGGCTGATCCATGCGGGGCAGCCCCCCCAGCGTCTCGGGGAGCAGCGGGACCCAGGTCTGGTAGTCCGCCGCCCCGACGCCGGTTGCCAGGAACAGCGCCAGAAACCCTGCCGCGATCCCTATCCCAATGATGCGCATGTCTCCTCCTTCCAGTTGAATGGCCGCGTTGAACTTCCGCCTCAGGGGCGCCCAGCCCTGGGCGCCAGGGTCCCCATGATAGCCGATCGGCCGCGGGTTTCAATCTTTTTCGCGCCCGGGGCCGGCGGGTTTGACGGCATCGGGCCGGGCGCTTATGGTCTGGCAGTATGCAGGAACCGCTTACCCAAGGAGGATGGCCATGGACGAAACCCGCAACCGGTACCCCGCCTTCAGCTGGTGCGCAGCGCTTGCCGTGGGCTTGCTCGTGCTGTTTTCCGCGGTGAATCTCTTTATCCCCTATGCCTTGCTGGCGTTGGGAGCCCTGGTGGGCCTGGGGTTTGCCTGCCGGGTGGTCAGCCGCGCCCGCCGAACGGAATGCCGCCTGGGCTTCTGCTGAGAACTTTCCCGCTCCGGCGTCTCCAGCCCTTTCCGGGGGCGCCGGGGCAAGCTCCCCGCGTCGTTCAGGGGTGCCGCAGGTCCTCCAGCACCTCACCCAGCACTTCCATGCCGCGGGCCACCAGCGAAATCCGTGCCTGGGGACCCATGTGGCCGATACGGAAGACCTTGCCCGCCAGGGGGCCGTAAGAGCCCCCCACGGCCATGCCGCGCCGCCGCAGACCGGCATCCAGGGTCTGCCAGCCGATGTCCCCAGGGACCTTCACCGCGGTCACCGTCGGGGCTGAATCGGCGGCGTCCCGGGGAAAAAGTTCCAGCCCCAGGGCAAGGATTCTTTCCCGGCAGACAGCGGAGGTCGCCGCATGCCGCCGGAAGACCGCCTCCAACCCCTCCTCCAGGAGGAGTCCGCAGGCCCGGTTGAGCCCGGCCACGGCCGCCCAATTGGGCGTGTGGGGGAAGGCCCCGGAATCCGGAACCCCACGAAAAGGCACCAGGGCGTCGTAGCCGGCGTAGCCCACCCGCTCCGCCAGCTCCCAGGCCCGCGCGCTCACCGCCACGAAAGCCAGGTCCGGCAGTGACCCCAGGGCCTTCTGGGAGGCCCCCAGGCAGAGATCGATGCCCCAAGCGTCGGCCGCCACGGGTGTTCCCCCCAGGCTGGCCACGGCATCCACGCAATACAGGGGGACCCCGTGGCGGCGCACGAGTTCGCCCACGGCGGCGGCGGGGTTCAGGATGCCCGAGGGGGTCTCGCAATGCACGAGGGAGAGCAGGTGGGGCCGGAAGCGGAGGATGGCGTCCTCGATGCGCGCCAGGTCGCCCGCGGCCTCGTCGTAGTCGAAGCCCACCACCTCCACCACGGCTCCCAGGCTCCGGGCCATGTCGCCTAGCCCGTAGCCGAACACCCCCGTGGCCACGGCCAGCACCCGGTCCCCGGGCCGCACCGTGCTCTTGAGGGCCCCCCAGAGGGCCGCCATGCCCTCCCCGCTGATGAGGGCCACGCGGTTGGCCGTACCCAGTATGCGCTGCAGCTTGGACTGGGTGTCCCCGTAGAGGTCGACGAACTCCGGCTCCAGGTCCGCCGACCCGTAGTTCACCCCATAGGCGGCGGCCACTTCCGGCGCCACGGCCACCGGCCCCGGCACCAACGGTATGGCGTAGGTGAGCATGCCTGTCTCCTCAGCGCACGGGGCGCGTTTCCCCGCCATCCGCAGGCGGCTATCCGCAGGTCCGGAACCAGGGCGGGCATTGGTAGTTGTGGGTGAGCTCCTCCCCAGCGGAGATGTCCCGCAGGGTCACGATTTCCACCACGCCTTCGGGCACCCGCCGAATCACCCGGACATTGGGGTGTGCGGAGTGGTTGTAGATCATGGCAAAGCCCACCGGTACCGCGGCCTCCGCCCCCCAGGCGAAATAATAGTCCCGGAGTGCGGTCTGTTCGAGAAGCTCCCACTGGTTGCCCGGCACCACGATGACCGGCATGCGCTCGACCAACTCCCCCCGGGCAAAGGCCCGCTCGGCAAACACCCCGCGACCCTTGCCCTCGGCAGGACGAATGCACAGACTGTCCACGCGAGACCCCCTGTCACCAGATGTTGCCCCGCCTGCGGGAGGCGGCGATCGTCGGAAGTTCCGGCAGTGGTCGGGCGGCGAGGTGGAACGAGGCGTGCGGGCGTGCGGTGCGCAATTCCCTTGCGGGTCCCGGCCGAGATGCTGCTCCACAGGTTGGCAGGTTGAACCACCGATGGTCGCGGTGGCTTAGCGCTCACGGTCATCCATACGGTGACGCCCCGGGATGGCCGCGGCGCCCGGGCGGCAAGGCGCGCGAAGCGCGCATACCTGGCGTTTGCGTGCGCCGGGAGGCGGGGCCGCTTCCACGGCCCCATCCCCCGCAGCACCCGGTGTTTCCATGGGCTCCCGTGGGTTTCACGGGAATCAGTCCGTCTCTTCCTCCTCATCCGGAGGCACTTCCAGGGCCAGCTGGGTGGCCTGGGCCAGGGCATGGGCCCAGCAGACCGGGCACAAGGCCCGGGGCTGCCCGGACTCCCGGTCGGTGACGGCGATTTCCAGGGTCAGGCCGCCTTCCGATTCCACATCGATGACATCCACATCCGCCGTAAAGGTATGGTACGGCGCGCAGGGAACCCCGCAGATTTCGCATTTGTCCGACATGTCCATCCGCCTCCGTTGGTTGGGAGCCCGCCCGCGCCAACCGCCCGTGGATAAACTGCGTCGCGGGCCGCAATGTCCCGTCGCGTCCTGATGCGCAGTGGATCCACCGGCGTGGGACCGGCTGGTCACAGGGCCCCTGGGGATCGTGTGATCCCGGCCGGCAGGGCGCCGGTACCGGGATGACCGACCATAACCATCGCACGGGCGATGTCGAAAGGCAACGACTGTCGCCGCCCCACCCATGGGGCCTTCCGCCCCCTGGTCCGGCGGGGCGTCCCGACGGGCCGTTACCCGCCGAAGGCCGCCTCGGGGATGTCCACCACGGCGCTGTCGGCGGCCAGGATGGCCGTCATCTTCCCCATGGTGACCGGCAGCAGGCTGTTGATGAAATAGCGCGCGGCCTGCACCTGCCCCTCGTAGAAGGCGGCTTGCTTGTGCCCCTCGATCTTGCTCCCCCGCTCCTCGCCGGCGGCCGGCCCCACCAGGCGCTCCAGTTGGGGGACCGCCACGCTGGCCCGCCACAGCAGCATCCAGGCCATGACGACGTCCCCCATGACCTCCTGGAAGGGAGTGGCGTGAGCAAAGGCCGTGCGCAATTTCGGCGACATGGCCGTCTGCCCCAGGTACAGGGCGGTCTGCCCCAGCCGCTCCACGGCCTGGGCCAGGGATTCCGCCAGCCCCGCCAGGGGCTCCAGGCCGCGCGCCCGCGCGATCACCCGCTGGATCTCCTGGAGCAGGTTCATGAACACCGCGCCGCCCTTGGCCCCCAGCTTGCGGCCCAGCAGGTCCATGGCCTGGATGCCGTTGGTGCCTTCGTAGATGGCGGCGATGCGCACGTCCCTCAGGAGCTGCTCCACGGGGTATTCCCGGGTGTAGCCGTAACCGCCGTAAACCTGCACGGCCTGGGAGCAGACCTCGAAACCCTTGTCCGAGCAGTAGGCCTTGATCACCGGGGTGAGCAGGTCCATCATGCCTTGCCAGTAATCCCGCTGCAGCGGGTCGCTTTCGCAGCGGATGTGGTCCAGCAGCCGCGCCGCGTAGTAGATCAGGCTGCGCATGCCCTCCACGTGGGCCTTCATCCAGAGCAGCATGCGCCGCACGTCCGGGTGCCGGATGATGGGCACCTGGGGGGCTTCGGGGTCGAAGGACTTCTCCAGGTCCCGCCCCTGGCGCCGCTGCCGGGCGTAGTCCAGGGCGTAGAGGTAGGCCGCCGAGGCCGAGGTGAAGCCGATGGCCCCCACCAGGAGGCGCGCGGAGTTCATCATGTGGAACATCACCTTCATCCCCTTGTGCTCCTCCCCCAGCAGCAGGCCCCGGCACTGCCCCTTGCCGCCGAAGGCCAGCGAGCAGGTGGGGCTGGCGTGGATGCCCATTTTCTCTTCGATCCCTGTGCAGGCCACGTCGTTGGGGCCCCCCAGCGAGCCGTCGGCGTTGACCCAGATCTTGGGCACGATGAACAGCGATATCCCCTTGGTACCCGCCGGAGCCTCCTCGATGCGGGCCAGCACCGGGTGGATGATGTTCTCCGTGAGGTCGTGCTCGCCCCCGGTGATGAAGATCTTGGCGCCGCTGATGGCGTAAGTGCCGTCCTCCAGACGCCGGCCCGTGGTGGTCAGAGCCCCCACGTCGGAGCCGGCGTTGGGCTCGGTGAGCACCATGGTGCCGCCCCACCGTCCGCTGTACATGGGCTTGAGGAACATCTCCCGCTGTTCCGGGGTGCCGAAGATCTCGATCATCTCCCCGGCCCCGAAGCCGCTCCAACCGAAAAGGGTGAAGGCGTAGTTGGCCCCCAGGTGATAGTCCCCCACGGCCTGGGCGATGAGGTGGGGCAATCCCTGGCCCCCCACCGCCGGGTCGGCGGTCACGGCGGTCCACTCGCCTTCCCTGTAGAGCTTGTAGGGCCGGTGGAAGCACTCCGGCACCCGCACCCGGCCGTCGGCGAAGGCCAGTCCCTCACGGTCGCCGGGGGCCAGGGTGGGCAGGATCTCCTTGATGGCCAGGCTGCGCGCCTCGTCCACCACCAGGTCGAAGGTCTTGCGGTTGAACTCCCGGTAACGCGCGTAGCCGCAGAGTTTTTCCGCCTCCAACTGCTCATAGAGCACGAAATCGACATCCCGGCGATCGGCGATCAATTGAGCCATGGTGTGTCCTCCTGATGGGGGTCGGCAATGAAAGATGTCGCTCCCCGGCGGGGAGCGCCGTCCGTGTCTGCAGGGGAAAGGGCGGCGGCCACGCCCCGATTTCCGCGGCGGCACGGGGGGTGGGTGATCCCCGGA
Source organism: Desulfobacteraceae bacterium UBA5852 (assembly GCA_002432195.1). GTDB lineage: Bacteria > Desulfobacterota > Desulfobacteria > Desulfobacterales > UBA5852 > UBA5852. The sequence continues at coordinate 128 of DJGG01000160.1, read as the reverse complement.
ACCGGACCGCTGTTCGAACCCGTTAGGCCTCGTCGGCCCCGCCGCCGGCAACCCGGCGCGATCATCGGCACCGGTGGGGCCGCGCCTCCGCAGCGCTGGTCGACCCGGCGGCGGGGCTTACGAGGCCT
>DJGG01000124.1:12961-13114 GCA_002432195.1 Desulfobacteraceae bacterium UBA5852 | reverse complement strand
GGCCGGCCGGCAACCCCCGCCATTCCAGAGGCCGGCGCCACATAAGGATTCGGGTTGCCGAGCAAGGCGGCACTGCTTTTCAAACCCCAGGCAATCGGCGAAATGCCGAGGAGTCGATGGAAGGCGGCCAAGGCCTGGGAGGGGAGCCCCCCG
>DJGG01000124.1:533-12953 GCA_002432195.1 Desulfobacteraceae bacterium UBA5852 | reverse complement strand
CGCAACCACACTGCAGAGGGACAAACCATCAAGGGCTTGATTTCCGGGACACAGCACCAGACGCGCCGATCGGTCGGCGGGCGAGGATCTTTAACCGCCCTGCCGGGCGTTGCGGCCGGTCGATCAAGCCGTGGGGGCAGTGATGCCGTGGCGTTGGGCGAGCTTTTCGAACATCTGGGTGATGCCGGCCCCCAGGCTGAAGATGGAGCCGATGTCCAGATTGTGGGGCGCGGTGGCATCGAAGTAAACGTTCAGGCTGGAGGCCAGCCCCTCGTCGGGCTTCCAGTAGCAGACCATCATGGGAACCTTGGGAAGGGGGTGGAGCACCACGGAAATGTCGGCCGCGAACTGCCGGGCCACCCGGCGGCCGGCGAACAGCTGCACCATGTCCCCGAAAAGATCGGGGTAATGGTCGGCCACGCGGTGCAGGGCCTTCTCGCAGCGCTGCTGGAAGAGGGGGTAGCGGTCCTTGGCCGCCTCGAGCTCCCGGAAGGACATCCAGTCGTGGGTGACCACCCGCCCCTGACCGCGGAGCACATAGTTGAAAAAGGGGACCGCCAGCCAGGGGTTGACATGGATGTCCGTATGGATCTGCCCGGCGGCGTCCACGCCCACGTCCTTGCCCAGGACCTTGAGGGTCAGGCGGCCGTCGGCAAAAAGGCCTCCCGTGCGTTCCGCCGCCGCGGCCAGGTCCAGCCCGGCCAGGTCCCTGCGGGCCTGGGCGAGGAATTCCGCGTAACTGGGAGCCGTGGGGTCGGACGGGAGGCCGGCGGAGGCGTACCGCTCCAGGGCTTCGCGGTCCACCCGGGGGCATTCCGCCAGTGAGCGCTGGCCCTTGTACACGGCCCCGGCGAAGGCCAGGCAGGTCTTCAGGCCGCACTCCCGGCAGTTGGACTTCTCCAGAAGCCGGAAGATTTCCATGGCGTTGCGGGGTTGGCTCATCATGGCCTCGACATGCTTCGCAAGCCGGGCGGGCACAGGGCCTGCCTGGGCTCTGACGGCGCCCGGCGATGCGTTGCCCTGGGCACCGGGCGCCGGTCACACCGCCTGTTAACCAAGACGGCCGGGATTGTCAACCTCACGGCCGGGCCGTCCGGCGGTGGCGGCGGCGACCCATCCATCCCGCATGACCACGTCCGGACGCCGGTCAATACAGAAACATGGGCTTGCCCCCCACCTGGCGGATGTGGGGCCGGTAGGCCTCGGTGTCGTAGAGGGCGGCCACGTCCACCCGCTTGGCCCCCCCGCTGACGGCCTCCAGGTCCACCGTGGCGTAGCGGCCGGCCTGGAGCGCCACCATCCGCCCCCTGGCCCCCTGGCGGATCTGCTCCACGGCCATGCTGGCGTAGTTGAGGGCCACCATGAGGTCCAGGGAGTCCGGGGAGCCGCTGCGCATGAGGTAGAACAGGGGCTGGAAGATGATGCCGATGCCGGTGAGCTTCTTGATGGCCTCCGCGGTGACGGCGCCGATGCCCCCCAGTTTGCGGTGCCCGAAGGCGTCGGCCTCCCCGGAGAGGAGCATGTCGCCGCCTTCCATGCGGGCGCCCTCGCTGATGGTGAGCATGGCGTAGCGGCTGGGGTTGCGCGCCCGGTCCTCCGTCAGAAAGGCGGCCAGGCGCCGGATGTCGAAGGGCACCTCCGAGATCACGCAGCGCTCCACGCCTGCCAGGTAGGCGGCGATCAAGGAGGTCTCGCCGCAGTAACGGCCGAAGAGCTCCACCACGGCGATGCGCTCGTGGGAACCCGCGGAGGTGCGCAGGGCGTGGATGAAATTCACGCTGCGGGTCACGGCGGTGGAAAAGCCGATGCAGTAATCGGTGCCCGTGACATCGTTGTCCATGGTCTTGGGAATCGCCACCACGGGAAAACCCTCCCGGTGCAGGCGCAGGGCAAAGGAGAGGGTATCGTCGCCGCCGATGGCCACGAGCACGTCGATGCCCAGATGGGCGAGATTGGAGAGCACCAGGGGAGTGAAATCCTGCTTTGCGGCGGGATCCGCGAAGGTCGTGCGCAGGTGCGCGGGGGCGTCCTTGAAGCTCACGGCGCTGGGGTTGGTGCGCGAGGTATGCAGGATCGTGCCCCCCGAGCGGTCGATGGTCCGCGCCCCGGCAGGCTCCAGGGGCATCAGGTGCCGGGCGCGGCTCCCGGGGTCCTCGGGGTCGTAGGCCACCAGGCCCTCCCACCNNCCCCCGGCGGATGCCCACCACCGACAAGCCCAGATCGGTTGCCCGCAGAACCAGTTGCTTGATGCAGGGGTTCAATCCGGGGACGTCACCTCCACCGGTCAGTATGCCCATGCGGGCGGGCTTGGGGGATGCCATGCGGTTGCTCCTTTCATTGCGCGGGAAGGGAGAAGCGGGCCGTACGGCGTAGCGCGTCGGCCGGCGGATCGGCCAGAGGCGGAGGAGGCCTCCACGCGGGGTGTGCGCAAGCCACATCGGTTAGTGCCAGGGGCCGCCGGCCGGCAGGCACGCGCCCGCCGTGAGCCCACCCATTTTAAGCACTGCCGGGGGGCAGCGCACCCCCCCCTCGGGGGGCCGTGAGGAAGCGCCCTGGCCGCGCTGCCGCCCATGGGGGGATACCATGCACGGGCGCGGTGTGCTATGGTCGGGCATGCCGATTCAGGTCGCTCCCAACGGTCCGGCAGCGCGGATTCCCGCCAGGCCCTGGTCCGCAGCAGCCTCCGGCGCAGGCGTGCGCGGCGTGCGGGCCTGGCCGCTCGTGTTGCCGCTCCTGGTCGTCGCCGCCTGTGCCGCGCCCCGGGTGGTGCCGCCGCCCTCCGCCCCCTTGCCCGGGGGGGGAGCCCGTCTGCCGGCCATCCAGTTCACCATCCAGGTGGGGGCCTTTTCCACCACCGAGCGGGCCGCGGCCTATGCCGACCGGCTGGGCGCGGGCGGTCTCGACGCCTATTACTTCATCGACGCCGACGGGCTCTGCAAGGTCCGTTTCGCGCGCTTCCGCACCCGGGAGGAAGCCCGGTCCTATGCCGCCGGCCTCCAGGCCCGGGGGGTGATCGAAAATTTTTACATCGTGCAGCCCAGGCCGGAGCCGCGCTTCACCGACCCCCTGGCGGACCTGCGGGAAGGACTGGTACAGACCGCGCGCCGGTTCATCGGAACCCCTTACCGCTGGGGCGGGGAATCGGCCCGCACGGGATTCGACTGCAGCGGGCTGACCATGACGGTCTACCGCCTGAACGGCTTGGAACTGCCCCGCAACTCGGCCTCCCAGTACCGGGAGGGGCGGCCGGTGCCCCGGGAGGACCTCCAGCGGGGGGACCTGGTGTTCTTCCGCACCGGGCGCCGGGGGCGGGTTTCCCACGTGGGCATCTACGCCGGCGACAACCAGTTCATCCATGCCCCCAGCCGCGGCAAGCACATCCAGACCGCCTCGCTGGCCAACCGCTATTATGACGCGCGTTACGTCGGCGCCCGCCGTTACTACTGACGGGGGCGGATGCTTCGGTTCCGGCAGCTCCGCCGAAGGGAGATCGCCATGCAGGTCCTGGCCCTCAATTCCAGTCCGCGACCCGAGGGGCAGAGCAAGACCGCGGTCATGCTCCAGCACCTGGTGGAGGGCCTGCGGGAAGGCGGCGCCGGGGTGGAGGTCATCGCCCTGCGGGAGAAACGCCTCCAGGACTGCATCGGGTGTTTCACCTGCTGGACCCGGACACCGGGCGCATGCCTGCTCAAGGACGACATGAGCGCGGAGCTTTATCCCCGCTGGCTGGCGGCGGATCTGGTGGTCTACGCTTCGCCCCTCTACTTCCACACGGTCAACGCCGCCATGGCCCGCTTCATCGAGCGCACCCTGCCGGCGGTCCAACCCTTTTTCGAGACCGCCGCCGGGCGGATTCGACACCCCCTGCGTCACCCCATGCCGACGGCCGTCTGGCTGGTGGTGAGCGGGCTGCCCGAGATGGCCGAGTTCGACGCCCTGAGGGAGTTCCTGCGGCGCACGCGCCACCCGGGGGTGGAGGTGGCCGCGGAGATTTACCGCCCCGGCGCCGAAATGCTCACCAATCCCATTTGCCGCGCGGCCGCCGCGGAAGTCTTCGAAGCCACCCGGGCGGCCGGCCGGGAGCTGGCCCGGGCCCGCCGGGTCAGCCCGGAGACCCTCGAGCGCATCCGGCGGCCCCTCGTCGATCCCCAGAGCTTTGTCCGCCTGGGCAACCTCTTCTGGCGCACCTGCATCGCCGAAGGGGTGAATCCCCGGGAGTTCGACGCCCGGCGCATGGTGCCGCGGCCCGCCACCCTGGAGGATTTCCTGCTCCTCATGCCTTACGGCCTGAATGCCCATTGCGCACCGCCCCAGGGGGCCGTGCTGCAGTTCACGTTTACCGGGGCTGTGCCGGAGAGCTGCCATTTCCTCGTGTCCCAGGGGCAGGTGACCGCGCACCCGGGGCCCGCGGACCACCCGGACGTGACCATCGAAACCCCCTTCGCCCTGTGGCTGGACGTGATCACGGGAAAAGCCGACGGCCAGCAGCTCTACTTTGCGCAGGGCTACCGGGTGGAAGGGGACCTGACCCTGATGCTCCAACTGCTCCAGGCCCGGAAAGGCCCCGACCGTGAATCCCCTTGACCGGCCGTATGCCCCTGCCGTCTACCTCTGCCAGGTCCGGGAGGGGGTTTCCTGCGGGGCCTGCTGCGGCCTTTACAACCAGGCCGATCTTTCCCCGGAGTCCCTGGAGGCGCGTCTGGCGGGGCGCACGGCGGCCTTTGCCCGGGTGCCCCGCACCGTGGAGGCCATCGACGCCTTCGGCCGGGCCGCCGAGGGCTGGACGCCGGCGACCCGCCCGTTTGCCGACTTCCACCACTGTCCCTTCCTGGGGCTGGCGGGGGCCGGGGGAAAGCAGGTGGGCTGCCTGCTCCACCCGGAGGCCCCGGGCAACGGCGGCGTCGACTGGCGCGGCCTGAGCTATTATGGGGGCATGGCCTGCCGCACCTACTTCTGCCCCGCCACTCGCCACCTGCCGCCGGCCTGGCTTGCCGCCGTGGGACAGTCCATGGAGCACTGGTACCTCCACGGCCTGATCGTCACCGAGCGGTGCCTGCTGGAGGCCTTTTTCCAGGAAATCGAGGGCCGCATCGGCCGGCCGGTCCGGGAAAGCGACTTTGCCCCCGGGTCCCCCGCCGCGGCCCTGCTGCGCGCCTTCGCCGCGTTGAAGATCGACTGGCCCCACCGCCGCGCGGACGCTCCCGGGCCCTGCAACTACTTTTTCGAAAACGGCGCCTATCCCCGGCCGGAGGTGCTAGGCTGGGGGCCGGACCGGCCCGCGTCGCGTTTCGCGGCGATCTTCCGGGAGCTCGACTCGGCCTTCGCCTCCCCCGCGGACCTCCGGGCGGCCGAGGCGCGCCTGGAGGAGCTCTTCCGCCGGATCGCCGCGGCCCTGGTGCCCGGGTGCGGAGTCCCGGAGGTCGTGATCGTGGCACCAGGATAGGGTTATCGGGGACGAGCTGCTTTCAGGCCGTGGGCTGTCGGCACCCCAGGCCGGCATCCTGCGCACCCCATCATCGCGTCTTGCCCACAGGAGGCTCTCATGCTGCCCGACCTGAGCGAGTTCCACGCCATGCCCCCCACCGTGAAGGCCGCCGTGCTGCTCACCGTCGCCGGTTGGTGCTGGTTTCTCTTCAGTGTCCACCGGTACTACGACCCGGGAGCCGTCCTCAAGTTTTCCGTGGCCGGGGCGATACTCTGTTCATTGCTCTATATGGGCAAGAACTGGGCCCGGATGCTGACCCTGCTGGCCTGCGCCTTCGTGGTGCTCTACTGCGGCATGTTCGCCGTGGCTTACGCCGGGCGCGATTCCGGGGCCATGGCCGCCTCCCTGGTGAACGTGGGCCTCTTCGGCGCCGCCTTCGGCTTCCTGGCGGTTCCGGCGACGGGCCGGTACTTCAAGGCCAAAACCCCCGACCGCGGAGGTGACAAGTCCCAGCGGGGGGTCTGACCGCGGGCGGGCTCTCCTTGCGCCGGCCGCAACGCCGCCCGCTTGCCGCCGGAGATGCCGGGGGGAGGCGCCTGCCGGAAGGTCGACGGCGGCGGAGGCATTGCCTGGCCGGCTGTCGTGGTTTATAGTACAGGCTGAAAGCCCGGCGGCGTTCGTCGGGGACGATCCCAACGCCTTCCCAGGAGCGTGGCATGCGGCAAGCCTGTTTCCCGAGACACGCCGGCGTGGTGCTGGCGGTCATGATCGGCCTTCAGGCCTGGCTTCTGGTGCCCCGGGGGGTCATGGCCGGGCCGGGCACGCTGAAGGCGATGGGGCGCGACATGGAAGCCGCGGCCCAGGCGGTCAAGCGGTCCACGATCCAGGAGCGCGACAAGGCCATGGCCGGCGGCAAAGAGACCCTGGACTACCTCGATGCCCAGATGGAGGAGATCCAGGGGCGTATGGACCGGAACTGGGACCGGATGTCCGCCGAGGCACGCCGGGAGGCCAGGGCCTCCCTGGAGGCCCTGCAGCGGCAGCGCCGCCAGGTGTCGGAATGGTACGGGGGGCTGCGGCACAGTTCCGCCGAGGCCTGGGAGGAGGTCAAGCAGGGCTTCATGGAAAGCTACCGGTCCTTTCAGGAGAACCTGCGGACGGCCCAGGACCGGTTCTGAAGTCCCAGCGCGCGGCCTTTGTTCGTTTTTGCTTGCATCGATGGCGGAACTGGTTTAGAAGGCCTTGCCACGATGCGGTCGGTCCATCGGCCGCATGCAAGGTTTCCGGATACTCCATCCGATGCGGTTTACTTTTCCGTTTTGACACTTCAGTTGCTCAAAGCTCCTGCAAGCGTGAACGGTAATCGGCCCCAAAAGCGCCGCTGTCCGTCAGGGGCACCGCCCGTTGTGGGCGATGCGACCCGCGGCCAGCGCTAGGCGCTCCATGGTCGCCGGCGGTCAGCCATTGTGGCCGATCCCGACGACGGCCGCGGCCCGTCAATGGGCGTGCGGCGATGTGACAACCCCAACTGGATTCAGAAGGTAATGGACGCAGACAAGAAGAAAAGGATCGAAGCCCAATGGCGTGAGTTGCTCAAGCGCGCCAATCAGCCTCAAGACGAAAGCCCCGCCGACAAAAACTTCCTCCCCGGCCCCAAGGTGATCCGCCGGCGCGCCGGCAAGCCGGACCTCCAGATCGCCTGACGGAAGGGCGGCCGCCGGTTCTGCCCTTGCGGGCCCGGGTCCGGTACCGTACCGCCGAAGGCCCTCGAAACCGCCCTGCCGGACGGCAGGCTCGGAAAGGCGCAATCCGCCGATCTGAAGCCATGCCTGCGCTCTCCGGCAGCCCCGCGCACGGGGGTTTGCCGGAACACGCGAAGGCCCTCGAATCCGGCCGCGGCCGGACGCCTGGGGGCGGCGGGAGTCCCGGAGGCGGACCCGGACCGCTGCTTCGGCTGTGCCGTGTGCGCCACGGGCTGCCCCGAGGAGGCCATCGCCATGGTGGTCAAGCCGGGCTGGCCGAGCCCCCCGGCGACCACCCGGGACCTCTCCGCGGCGCTCAAGAGCAGCGCCTCGGTGCTCTGAAAGGGGGAAACCCCGCGGCGAGAAGCGGATAAAATGAATTGACAGAACAGCCCGGATGGGAATATTCGCAGAGCATTCGTCAAGGAGCAGCTTTTCCCATGACCCACAGCCCCGCCCTGTTTCAGAAGGATTCCGGACGCTTCTTTTTTAGCTTTAGAAGCGTCCATCCGGCCGTGTAGGGCGTAACCGACCGACCGCACCCCGGGTGGACTCCACGATCCACCCGGGGTGTTTTGTTTGCGCGCACCCCGGGTGACATCACCCGGGGTTTTTTATGGCGCATTCAACCAGGGGAGGGTAGAGCGGATGAAAAATCTCAAACTGGCCGCGCGAACGACCGACGCGCGGACCTTGATCCCGGTGGGCGATATCACCCTGGGGCGGGATTTCGTGGTCATGGCGGGGCCTTGCAGCGTGGAAAGCGAGGCCCAGACCCTGGCCGCCGCCCGGGCCGTTAAGGCGGCCGGGGCCGATCTCCTGCGGGGCGGGGCGTTCAAGCCGCGCACTTCACCGTACGCCTTCCAGGGGTTGGGCCTGGAGGGCCTCAAGATCCTGGCGCGGGCCCGGGAGGCCACGGGGCTGCCCATCGTCACGGAGGTCCTCGACCCCCGGGACGTCTCCTGGGTGGCGGAGTTCGCCGACATCCTGCAAATCGGCACGCGCAACATGCAGAACTTCGCCCTGCTGAAGGAGGTGGGCAAGGCCTCCCGGCCGGTGCTCCTCAAGCGTGGCATGTACTCCACCCTGGAGGAGTGGCTCAATTGCGCCGAGTACATCCTGAGCGAGGGCAACCCCAACGTCATCCTCTGCGAGCGGGGCATCCGCACCTTCGAGACCTACACCCGTAATACCCTGGACCTGAGCGCCGTCCCGGCCATCAAGGAGCTGACCCACCTGCCCATCGTCGTCGACCCCACCCACAGCACGGGGCGCCTGAGTCTGATCGGCCCCATGAGCCTGGCCGCCGTGGCGGCCGGGGCGGACGGCCTGCTCATCGAGGTCCACCCCAACCCCGCAGAGGCGCTCTGCGACGCCGACCAGGCTCTGACCCCGGAGATGTTCCGGGACCTCATGGCGCGGCTGCGCTCCCTGCGGGCGTATCTGGAACCTTCAACGCGGCCTGACGGCAGCCCCGGCCGGGGCATCGAGGAGACCCCATGAAACTGGACGAAATCCGGACCAAAATCGACAAGATCGACCGCGAGCTGCTGGTGCTGCTCCAGGAGCGCATGGGGCTGGCCCTGCGGTCCACGAAATTCAAGGACACGATCAGCGACCCCGCCCGGGAGGAGGCCCTGCTCTCCCGGGCCGAGCGCCTGAACCTGGATCTCGTGGAGCGCTCCTTCACCCGCCAGCTTCTGGAAACCATCATCCGGGAGAGCAAGCGCCTCCAGGGGGAGGACCGCCCCCTGGTGGCCTTCCAGGGGGAGCACGGGGCCTACGGCGAGGTGGCCTCCCGGCGCCTGATGCCCGCCGGGGCCTTCATCCCCTGCCTGGAGTTCGTGGACGTCTTTCGGGGGGTGGAGGAGGGCTATCTCGACCTGGGGGTGGTACCGGTGGAAAACTCCCTGGAAGGCGCCGTCACCCAGGTGAACGACCTGCTCACCACCACGGACCTGAAGGTCATCGGGGAGACCAAGATCCCCGTGCGCCACTGCCTGCTGGCCACCCGCGGCACGGACTACCGGGAGATCCGCGTGGTCTACTCCCACCCCCAGGCCCTGGCCCAGTGCCGCGGCTTCCTGATGCGCAACAAGCTGGAGCCCTTCCCGTACTACGACACGGCCGGGGCGGCCAAGATGCTCGCCCGGGAAAACCCCAAGGCCACGGCCGCCATCGCCAGCCGCCTGTCGGCGGAGCTCTACGACCTGGACGTGATCAAGGAGGGCATCGAGGACGGAGCCTCCAACTCCACGCGCTTCCTGCTGCTTTCCCGGGAGGCCCACCCGGGGCCGGGGGAGAAGACTTCCATCATCTTCGCCGTGCCCCACGAGGCCGGCAAGCTCTACGACGTGCTGCGGCTCTTCGCCGAGGCAGGGGTGAACCTCACGCGCATCGCTTCCATGCCCCTGCGCTCGGACCCCGGCAACTACAGCTTCTTCCTGGATTTCGAGGGCTCCCTGCACCAGCCGGAGATCGCCGCCCTGCTGGAGCGCGTGCGGGGTCTGGCCATCGGCCTCAAGGTCCTGGGCAGCTACCCGGCGGACACCAGCGCCGGGTAACGGCGGGCGGCCGCAGCGAACGCCCCGGGGACCGGCACGGCCATATGCGGGGATCGGAAGGCAAAGGGACCAATGGCCGGGAATCCTGTCTTGGGGTGACCGTTATCCACCCCAACCTAACCCGGCAGGCCGGCCGCATCGCGCTTCAACGGGGTGCCGGAACCCCCGGCGTCCTCCCGCCGGCGGGCGTTGATGATAGAAGTTATGGTCACCGCCAAAACGATCATGCCGCCGCCGATTAGGGCGTTTCGGCCTGGGGCCTCGCCGATGGCCAGGAACACCCATACGGGGTTGAAGACGGGCTCGATGACGGCGATGAGGTTGGCCTGGATCGCCGAGACACGCTTGATCGCCATGGAAAACAGAATCGCCGAGAGGCCGATCTGGACCACCCCCAGCACGGCGACGGCGGCCAGGGCTTTCAAGGTCACCTGCGGCATTGGAAGAAAAAGGGATATGAGGAGGCAGATCCCGGCCGCGAGCCAGTGGGACAGGAGAATCGATTCGAGGGGGGAGCCGTCCTTTTGCATGCGCATGAAGACAAAGTAAAAGCTGAAGGTCACGGCCGACAGGCAGGCCAGGACATTGCCCAGAAGTTTCCCGCCGCCGAGCTCATCGAAGAACATGAACAGCATGCCCGCGGCGACAACGGGCAGGGCCACGACATGTTCCACCCGGGCGCGCTCCTTCAGCCAGGCAGCGCCGATGAAGACCGTGAGCACCGGCGCCAGGTATTGAAGGATTATGGCGTTGGCCGCGGTGGTCGTCTTGTTGGCGGCGACAAACAGCAGCATGGTCACGGCATGGGCGACAGCCGCCGCGAGCTGGGGAAATGACAAGTGCAGCCTGGGGTGCCGCAAATAGAGGAGAATCACCACCGAGGCGATGAGGCTGCGCATGCCGGCGATGGCAAAGGGGTGCCAGTCGATCGCTTTGATGAACAATCCCGCGATGCTCCAAAGAAACGCCGTGGCCGCCATGGCGAGAAGGCCGGCACTTTTAGTCGGATTATCCATGTCGTCGGGCAACTTTCGGAATGGGGTCGTCTGTGGCGCCCCCACGGTTATTCCGGCACCGGAATCGCGCTTCCCAGGACGCTGAGGCCAACGCCAAGATGGGGCCAAAAGACTTTTCGAAATGGGTTCTAATACCCTTTGAACGCAAGGTCCATAGGTATCCGGGGCCTCTGGCGGACGGCGCATCCGGGCCGCATCCAGGCGTCGCGCCCCGATGCGGCCTGGCCTCCCCCCGGCGCCCGGGGACGAACGCCTGGGTGGGCGAAGCGGCTTTTCCACCGGCAACGGCTTGCCAAAGGGGAAATCGTGGCGAGATTAACGTGAAATGCCAAGGTTCCACAGGGGAACCGGCCCTCCGGCCGCACGGCCGGTCACACTCCATCGAGAGAGGTCAGCCATGACGATGCCCGTTGTCGCGCTCGTGTGCCTGGCGCTATCCCCCCTGATCCTGGCGATACGGGCAACGGCGGCAAGGCCCGTGCCGGTCAGGGCAGTGAATCGACCCCGGCGCCCGGTGCGTATCCGCGAATAGTCTTCAGCGCATTCCCACCACATGGCCGTGCCGCCCAGCGGCGCGGCCTTTCTTTTGGCGCGGACGGCTGCCGGCCAACGGGCCCTGCGCCGCGGCATCCCCCTGATTCCCGTGAAGCCGCAGGCCGATGGCTCCGGCGGGATCCTCTTTGCCACCTTGATCACTTTGGCCTTGGTCCCGGCGCTCTTCATGGTGGTGGATGATCTGGCACGATGGGCGGGGGACCTGAGGGCTGCGGGAAAAATCGCTGCCGGCGACGTGGTGGCGAACTCCGGGGGCTCGCTCGCGGCCTCCTGAGGGCCGGCGGTTCCACGGCAGGCGGGAGGACGGCGCGGCGGGGCNNGGGACGCGCGGCCTTGACACTACCGGCGGCGGTAACGATGGTGGGGCAGGGAAGCGGCGACGATGCCCTTGCCCTCGGCCCCACGGAGTCGCTACCATGATCAACGCCGCCATATTCATCGGCCTGGCCTTGGCCTACGCCATCGTCAAGATCCTGCTGGAGAAGCGGCTGGCCCCCCTGGACGACGTGGGGGACGGGCGCCGCCTCTCCGACCTGGCCTTCGCCAGCGGCCGCAGCGTCTACGACATCTTCCATGCCGCCGGGGCGGCCTGGAACTTTTCCCGGGAGAAGGTCGAGGACGATTTCAAGCGCTACCTGCAGCGCGACGAAGTTCCCCACTACGTGGGCACCTACGCGCGCCGCCACTGGCAGACCGACGACCGCACCTACCAGGCCCTGCTCTTTTCCGGGGGGCGCCCTCCCTACCTTTGACCCGGCCTCCCCTGGCGGCAGGGGGCGCCTCGACGGGCTGACCAGGCGCGGAAACCTCAGGCGCCCGGCTGCTCCGCCACCACGTCCGCCACGGGGATGGTGTAGGCGGCGACCTGATCCTCCCAGCGCACCAGGATCTTGAGGCTGTGGATGCCCAGCCGGTCCGGGAGGTAGATGTAGCCGACCTTGGTGTAGGTGGGCGGCACGGGGTCGTCGGTCCAGCCATAGCGGGTGATTTCGTCCCGGATGCCCGCCCGCAGCCGCCGTTCGGAGTCCACGCCGCCGGCCAGGCCTCCGCCCGCCGCGCCGAGGGTGCCCCCGATGACCGCGCCCTTCCAGATGTTGTCCCCCCCGCCGATGAGGCCG
>DJGG01000124.1:0-508 GCA_002432195.1 Desulfobacteraceae bacterium UBA5852 | reverse complement strand
CCAGGCGGGTGGCCTCGTCCACGTTGTAGACCAGGTACTCGCTGTCGATGGACACCCCCCGGGCTTCCTCCACCTGGACGACGGGCTGGGCCGTGGCGCTCTTGTTCTTGAAAACCAGGAAAACCGGGAAGAGGCCGGCCTTGCGGTAGTCCACGCCCTGGTCCATGTACGCGTAGGCCACAGCGCCGATCTCCCAGTCGGAGGTGACCACCGCGCCGGGGACGGTGGACGGGTCGATCACCTTGCGCGGCTGGGGCAGGGGCTGGCGTTGGGCGCAGCCGGCAGCCAGCAGGGCGGCGGCCAAGGCTAGGGTGGTGAAGGTCCGGATGCGTATTCCGGGGCGCGTCATGGGAAACCTCCGTTTCGTAGGTCATCGATGGTGGGCGGCGCACCGCCGCCGCTGGGAGCAAGCTATACCACGCGGGGGCATCTTCCAAGGGGCCACGGGCCGGTGCGGGTGGATCGGACCGCTCCGGCGGCGGCGCCTGGCTAGAACCCATCTCAAAAA
>DJGG01000133.1:11748-19225 GCA_002432195.1 Desulfobacteraceae bacterium UBA5852 | reverse complement strand
GGCGGCGACACCCCGGGCCTGGCGGGCGCAGGGCGGGTCGGCGCGGGGTGACTTTAGTCCGTTTGGGGCATGGATGACTCATTCTAAGGCCTTGTGGGGCGTTGGGGGGCGTTTCGGCCGCCATTCCCACGCTGATGACTACCGGCTGGATCAACTCGAACCCCTGCCCCTCGCTGCATAGAAAACCCAAAAACGGCACTTTATCCACAGCCTGGTAAGCCGCCCGGCTGACCGTTGGGCAGCCTTGGCCCGCAGGCGGTGCTGACGCCCCACCGACGATGACGATCCGGGTTGACGGGCTTTCGGGGGCAGGGCACAGAACCGGGTCGATCGGTATGGGGTTCCGGCGCGGCAGGGAGCGCGGGAGGCTGGGGGCCGCCGGGCTGCCTGGTCTTCGCTGTCGCGTGAGGCCAATTTTCGGGACGGGAGCCTGTCGTCGCGTGGGCAGGCGTGGGAGGCATGCCGTGAAAATTTATTTGCGGTGGGTCAATCCGGTGGTGGCCCTGGTTATTTTGGTCGTCTGCACCTGGATCTATTTCGGCGGGTATTTTGTCAGCTTCGACGCCGACCCGTCCAACTTCGCCAAGGGCGAAAGCCTCATCGACCCCGAGGAAACGAGCTTCGGTATGTACTTTTTCGCCAAGGGCCTGTTCTGCTCATCCATGCTGTTTCTCTTCGGAAGATTCCTGGAAAAGTACCTCTATGGTAAAAAATAGGCGGCCTGGTCCCGCCAGACAAACTACGCCTGAGGCCGAAAGGCCGCGTTGGCCGCAGAACGGCCCTCCCCGTCGGATCGTGGAATTGCGGAAGGGCGCGCGCCTCGGGAAAATGCTCACGACCTTTAAGGTGGCATAGCTATCCCCGTCGGCCCGCGCCTTGCCTTTGGGCCGGATGCTTCTTTATCCACGGCCTGTTGAGCCTCCTCCGGCAGAAGGCCAATCCCGGCGTTCCGCTACCGGAGGATGGAAAGCCGCTCGATCTGATCCTTGCGAATCTCGTACTCCCGCTGGTCCATGCGGCCCTCCCGGTAGGCCTCCTCCACCCGATTCATTTCGGACTTGATCTTCCATTCATACCCCCCGGCACCGGCGGCCGCGCCGCCCACGGCCCCGATGCCGGCGGAGCCCCAGCGGCTCTCGCAGCCGGCGCTCAGGCCCAACAGCACCACGGCCAGGCCGATCGCCATCGTTCTGTACATGGCTTGTCTCCTTTCAAAAGCCGTTGCCCCCACCGCCTGTATCACCCAAATTATAGCAGCGGAGGTAATCCGGCAATGGAGGCAATCCTGTATTCGGGGGTGCTCAAGGCCTTAGGACGCGGCGGGGAAAAGCACATCCGGACGAAAACCAACGCGCCGACGGCACCACGGCAGGCGGTCGGCGCGCCCTTTGCCCGGCGGGCCGGCCCCTGTCCCACGAACCGGTGAACCGATTCGCGGCAGCCGGCTTATAGCCGGCCGAAATCCTCGGCGGCCCGGACAAAGGCCTCGATGTTGGCCAGGGGGGCGAAGTCGATGTCGTAGGCGGGGGCCAGCAGGAGGCCCGCGGGGCCCAGGGTGGCGAGGCGCCGGCGGACCTCCTCCCGGATCTGGTCCGGGGCGCCCCGGTCCCACAGGAGGGCGGTGCCCACGGTGCCCCAGAAGGCCGGGCCGCGAGGGAAGTCCCGGCGGATCGCCGTGGCGTCCATGCAGTCGGGCTGGAGGGGGTTGACGATATCGACGCCAATCTCCAGCAGTTCCGGGATCAGCCGGGTGAAATCACCGTCGCAGTGGTAGAACACCAGGATCTCCGGGGCGATTTCCCGCGCGGTCCGGATGGCGCGCGCCAGCCGCGGTTTGAAGAACTCCCGCCAGGTGGCCGGGCCGATGATGAGGCCCGTGGGCATGGCCACGTCGTCGTCCAGCAGCAGGATGTCGATCCCGGCCGTGGCGAGAAGGCGCACGTTGTCCAGCAGCAGGCCCGTGAGCCGGTCCAGGAGGGCGTGGGCCAGGGGCGGGCGGCGCCCCAGGTCGGCCATGAAGGTGTCGAAACCCCGCAGGCGTGCGGCCATCTCGAAGAGCTCGCCCCCCAGGTGGGGCGGCCCCCCGGCCACGGCGTAGCCTTCGGCCTGCCAGGCCCGGGTGCGCGCGGCTAGGCGCCGCTGGCGCCGGGCGTCCCGGAGGTCGGGCAGGGCCAGGTCCACGAGGTCCCCCAGGGAGCGCACGCGGCTCAGGGGCCGTTCCCCCGGGCGTTCGGGGTGGTAGTTCCACGCGTGGTAGGTGCGCAGCTGCTTCGGGTTTCCCAGGTAGACATCGTCCGGCAGGGCGGCGAGGTAGTCCAGATAGCCGTCCTGGCGGGCTGGCGGGTCGAACTCCAGGAAGCGCACGTCCAGGGGGAAGACCGCCTCGGGCGGCGTGGGATCCAGGGCCGTGATGGACTGGGCGAAGAAGCCCAGGGCCACGGGCGAACGGTCGGGCCGTTCGAACCGCAGGCTTGCCAGGACGCGTTCGCGGGGGGTCATGGGGCCTTCCGGGGCTTCCGGGTTTCCGCCGCGGCACGGCAGGGGCGGGATGGTTATCCATAGCAGGAGGTCGAAGCGGAATTCAACCGGCTTCGGGAACGCAAGGCGCCGGCACCCGTCGGAATCCCCCGCTTTGAAGGTGCGGATTTCGGTCATATGGTGGCCCACAGGGGGCCGCTAAACGCCATGAGCATCCGCTGGAAGTTCCTGATCGTCGTTCTGGTGTTCAGTGTCGTGCCGCTGCTGGCGGTGTTGGCGGTGAGCCAGGTGGGGACCCTGCGCCTGGGAGCGACCATCTCGGAGCTCATGGGCAACATCCTCACCCACAGCGCCGGCGCCGAGCTCACCCAGACCGCCGCAGGTTCCGCCCGGATCCTGAGGCTGCACCTGGAACAAATCGAGACCTACCTGAGACGCAGCGCCGCAGGCCGGCGCCCGCCGGCGGAAGCGCCGGCGCCGGCCGACCCGCACCGATTTCCGCCAACGGCGGGTTCCGCCCCCCCTGCGGAGCTCACGGCTCTGGCAAGGCCCGATTTCCTGTTGCCGACCGGGGCCGGGTGGGACCACCCGGAAGGGACGGGGGACGGGAGTCGCAGCCGCGTGCTGTGGGGCGTGCCATTCCGCCCCGCGGCGGGCCACGGTCTCCAAGTGCGCCTGGCCGCCCTGGCCCCCAACGCGGGGCCCAAGGCCGCCCCGGCGGCGATCCTGGCGGTGGACCTTGCCGGCTTGCTGAATGCCAGCCTGCTGGAGTCGCGCTGGTCGATCCGCATGTACGCCTACCTGGTGGCCCTGGACGCCGGGCGGTGCGACGGGGCCGCGGGGCTGGCGGTCCTGGCGGCCCGGGATGCCGAGGATTTCGAGGCGCCCTGGCGACCGGGGGAGGAAGGGGAGACGCTCCGGAGGATGGACGACGCCGGGCGGCGGCGGATCTGCGAGCGGCTGGCGCGGGGCGAGCCGGGATTCCTGGAGGGGCAGTGGGGCGGCCGGCCGGCCGTATGGGCCTTTGCGCCGGTCAACGGGGATCTGGCCCTGGTGACCATCACCCCGGGGATGGTGGTGGATGTGGCCCGCGACGTCCTCGCCTTCGCCCGCTGGCAGTGGGTGGACACCGCGGCGGCCTCCCTGGTGGTCCTGCTGGTGCTGGTGGCCCTTGCCGTCTGGCGCTCCAAGGCCATGACCGCTTCGTTCCAGGAGATGGTCCAGGCGGTGACCCGGCTGGGCCGCGGGGACTTCACTTCCCGGATGAACCTGACCACCGGGGACGAGCGGGAGCAGGTGGCGCGAGCCTTCAACGCCATGGTGCCGCAGCTCGCCGACCGCCTGCGGATCCGCAAGGCCCTGGAAGTGGCCCAGGAGATCCAGCGGACGCTCCTGCCCGCCGAGGACCCGTCCCTGGCCGGGTTCTCCATCGCCGCCCGGACGGTATACAGCGACGAGACCGGCGGGGATTACTACGATTTCTATGCCTGCGGGGAAGCGGAATGCGGGCGCTTCGGCTTCGTGGTGGGAGACGTCACCGGCCACGGCGTGGGGGCGGCGCTGCTGATGGCCACGGCCCGCGCTTTCGTGCGGGCCGTGGTGGAGGAGGCCGAGGAGCTCCACCGGCGGGTCCGCAGGATCAACCGGCTGTTGACGGCCGATACCCGGCAGTCCGGCAACTTCATGAGCCTCTTCTTCCTCGAGCTCGACACGGCCAGCCGGCGGATCCAGTGGGTGCGCGCCGGCCACGACCCTGCGCTGCTCTTCGACCCGGTCCGCCGCGGCTTCGAGGAGCTCGGCGGGCCGGGCCTGGTCCTCGGGGTCGACGACGGCTTCCCCTACGAGCAGCACACGCGGCCCTTCGGCCCTCCCGGCACGATCCTGCTCATGGGCACCGACGGAATCTGGGAAGCCCATGACGGGCTCGGGCAGCCTTTCGGCAAGGAGCGGTTCAAGGCCGTGGTGGAAACCCATGCCGGGGAGGCGGCCGGGGTCATCCGGGATGCCGTCCTGGAGGCGGTCCGGGAGTTCCGGGGGACCGAATCCATTGAGGACGACATGACCCTGATCGTCATCAAGGCCTTGTGACGGGGGATAGCCCGGGGCCGTGCGCCGGGGCTTGGTCCGCAGTACTCACGGCTGGCGGGTGCCGGTGAACCAGTATTGCCGGACCGTTTCCACGAACCACCCCTGCTTCCTCCAGGTATAGACCGCTTCGATGCGGTCCCCCTCCACCACGCCCTCCCAGACGATCCTGCCGTACCGTTGGCTTTGGGTCTCGGCCTGGAAATGGACCTTGCCGCCTTCCGGGCGGGTGGTCACCGTCCCCTCCCCGAAGCCCCAGCGGGCGCAGTCTTCGGAAAAGAGCTTGCCGTCGTAGAAAGCCAGCCGTTCGTCGCCGTAGGCCTCCTGGCCGACTTCGCCGGTGGGGCCGACGAATTTCATCCCATCCAGAGGGTTGGCCAGGGCCGCCCAGGGTGCCAGCAGCCCCAGCAGGACGGCGATGAAAGACTCCAGCCACCGGCCTCCTCCGAGGGAGGCTATGGTGGACAGTCCAAGGATGGCCAGGGCGAAGTATTCCGCAGGCCAGAATTTCAGGGCGAATCTCGCCAGGGGTGCCGAAAAGAGGACGAGAATGGCAATGCCGACAAACCCTCCCACCACCGAGGCAATAAGGGAAATTCCGAGGGCGGTTCCCGCCTGCCCTTTCCGGGTGAGAGGGTATCCGTCGAAAGCGGTGACAACCGCGGAAGGTGTTCCCGGGGTGTTGATCATGACCGCCGTGACGGACCCGCCGTAATTCGCCGCGAGGTAGATGGCGCACAGCATGACGAGCCCCATGGCGGGCGACATGCCGAAGGTGAAGGGCAGCAGCAGGGCTACCGCCATGGAGGGAGAGATTCCCGGCATGGCGCCGCCGAGAATGCCCACGCACACTCCCGCCAGGATCACGAGAAGGGGCACGGGTCCCATGAGGCTTCCCAGTCCCTCAAAAAGATGAGATATTGTGTCCATGAGAAAGGCCTCCCTGTCAGAAGAAAAGCCCCGAGGGCAGATTGAGGTTCAGCATCCGGGAGAACACGGCCCACGAGAACAGGATCCATCCCCCCGTCAACGAGAGAAACACGGCGGGACGCCTCTCTCCGAGAAGGACGCAGAGCACGAGAAGCATGATTCCTGATGAAAGGTAGTATCCGATGATATCCATGCCCCAGAGGGAAAAGGCCACCACTGCGGCAGTGGCGAGAACCCGCCNNAGCAGCCCCAGCAGGACGGCGAGTGCCGTGCCCCCCGGCCGGGTCCGTGCGCGTTGCATGATCTTGCCTCCCTCAAATCCGGTGGTGTTTCTGCATGGGGGGAAGGCTCCCTTCGCGGGGTGGCGATGCTGGGGAAAGCGTGCGGCGCGGGGCTACCACGTGCGCCGGACTCCGCCAAGCTAACGCCTGGGGAGCTTGTGTCAAGGCGGGTGGCTTACAGGAGCGGGGCCCACAGGCGCAAGGCGCCCTGCCGGAGGCGCTGCCAGGTGGAGCGCCGGGCAAAGCGCCGGGGGTCGATTTCGACGGCCTCGGCAAAGAGACCTTCGAAGTGCGCTTCCATTTGACGGCACAATTCCGCCGAATGCACCAGGACCCCCACCTCGAAATTCAGGTTCATGGAACGGGCATCCAGGTTGGCCGAGCCTGCCAGAATCCAGCGGCCGTCGACGACGGCCAGCTTGGCATGGTTCATCGCGCGGGTGTACTCATAGATCCGGACACCGGCCGTGAGCAGGTCGTCGTAAAAGGAGCGCCCGATGTCCACCAGAATGCGGAAGTCGCTTTTCTTCGACACCATGAGGCGCACCGCCACCCCTTTGGCCGCGGCGATCTGCAGCGCGCTGACCAGCTCCGGCTCCGGGACGAAATAGGGAGTGAAAAGCTCCAACCGTTTGGTGGCCTGGCCGATGGCGGCCAGCAGGCTGTTGAGGGCGATGCCCTTGTGCGTGTCGGGTCCGCTTTCCACCACGACCGCCGGGGAAGCGGAGGCCTCCAGCGCATCGTCCGGCGCCCGCGGGAGCCTGTCGATTTCCTCTTCAGTGGCGAAATACCAATCGTGCCGGAACACTTCGTGAAGGTGGTGGACCACGTCGCCCTCCATTCGCAACTGAAGATCCTTCCAATCCCCCAGGGAGGCGTCGCCGCCCTCGTATTCCCCGCCGATGTTGATGCCCCCCATGAAGGCCAGGGAGCCGTCGATGATCTGAAGCTTGCGGTGGTTCCGGTGGTTGAAGAAATACCGGTTGCGCCGGGGATGAACGGTGTAAAACCAGGAAAAGCGTCCTCCGGCCTCCAGCAGGGGGGCGAAGAAGCGTTCACCCACGCCGATGCTTCCGATCTCATCCACCAGAAGCCGGATCTCCACGCCCCGCCGGGCCGCGTCGACAAGGGCCTGCAGGACCCTGCGCCCGGTGTCGTCGTTGCGCCAGAGGTAGATCTCGACGTGGATGAACTTCCGGGCCTTCTCCAGCGCCGCGAGGAGCTCGGGGTAGTAGTCTTTGCCGCTGTAGTAGGCGCTGACCGTGCGGATGGAGCTGACCGGATGCTGGCAGAGATGCGCCACGGCCCGCAAGAGCCGCTGATCCTCTTCCGGCAATCCCGGGAACAGCCGCGCGGCCGGCAGCCGGCCCCTGGGGCCCGCCTGCCGGTGCGTGTGGCGCTTGAACCGCCGCCGCCGGACGCGGTCGTTGCCGATCACCAGGTAGGCGGCCAGCCCCAGGCCCGGGAAAAGGACGATGACCCCGATCCAGATCAGCATGGAAAGCGGCCGCTTGCCGGACAGCAGCACGTGGGGAATGGCGGCAAGTCCGATGATTTCCACAACCACCAGGAAGATGGTCATCCGCGAGCCTCCCGCGAGTTGCCGGTGGACGGGCCGTGGGTGTAAGGTGGGATGCGACGTTTGGATTCCTCTCTTGAGTTCCTCTAAATAAGCATTCCCGCGTGGGTCGGCCAGGGTCGCC
>DJGG01000133.1:513-11703 GCA_002432195.1 Desulfobacteraceae bacterium UBA5852 | reverse complement strand
CCGCGCCTTGCCTTTCGGCCTGGTTGCTTGTTTAGCCACTGCCTGTTAGGGACGCGGCCGCGATGCAAGAACGCCTGAACGCGGCGATCCGCATCACGCGCTCTGTGAGAGGGTGCGAGATCTTGCCGCCGTACCCGACCGCTTGCATTCACCGGGATCGTTTCTAATTTACCGTAGCAGGCCGGCCGCAGGTTTCCGGCTTCCCGTGGATTGCCCCCGTGGGCGCCGCGGATCTACCGTGTCGCCCCGGGACCATTATGGAAGCCCGTATTCCGGGCCCTGGCAGGGAGGCGGGTATGCGGTTCAAGCTCGAGCCCGACCAAAAAATCCGGATCAACCTCGGCCAGGGCGGCCGGGTCGACTTCCGGCTTGGCCAGATCATGGCGCCCCCCGGGGAAACCATATCCCTGGGCAAGGACTACGACCCGGGCTTCAGCGCCGGCTTCCACGACAAGGCCGAGGCCCGGGAGCGGGTGCGGGCGAACGTTTCCCGGATGGCCGCGCTCCAGGAGAAGCTATACGCCCAGGACGTCTACGCCCTGCTGATCCTTTTCCAGGCCATGGACGCGGGGGGCAAGGACGGCTGTATCCGGCACGTGATGTCCGGGGTCAATCCCCAGGGTTGCCACGTGACGAGCTTCAAGGCGCCCTCGGCGGAAGAGCTGGACCACGACTATCTCTGGCGTGCGGTGAAGGCCCTGCCCGCCCGGGGCATGATCGGGATCTTCAACCGCTCCTACTACGAGGAGGTCCTCGTGGTGCGGGTGCACCCCGAGCTCCTGGCACGCCAGAAACTGCCCCGGGCCTCCCGGGACGAGGGCATCTGGGAGCGGCGCTTCCGGCAGATCAACGCCTTCGAGAAGTACCTGGTGGGCAACGGCATCCTCGTGCTCAAATTTTTTCTGAACCTCTCCCGGACGGAGCAGAAAAAGCGCTTCCTGGCGCGCATCGCGGAAGCCGACAAGAACTGGAAGTTTTCGGTGGCGGATTTCCGGGAGCGCGCCCGCTGGGATGACTATCAGGAGGCTTACGAGGACATGCTGAACCACACCAGCACCGCCCACGCCCCCTGGTTCGTGATCCCGGCGGATCACAAGTGGTTCACCCGCCTGGCGGTATCGGAGGCCATCTGCACCGCCCTGGAGGGCTTGGACCTGGCCTTCCCCGAAGTCGGCGCTGCGCGGCGCCGGGAACTCCAGGAGATCAAGACGGCGCTGGAGGCGGAATAAGGGATGCACCTCCGGATGACCCCCTACCATCGAGGAAAATGCCCATGGACAGCAAGCTGAAGAAGAAGTCCTTCTGCAAGTGGGGCAAGGACGCCATCCAGGACCACATCGAGGACGTCATTGATCTCACCGCCAAACCGAAGTATGTGTGCCAGAAGTGCGCCCGGGTGGCACGGCGCAAGGCGAACCTCTGTGACCCCTATGAAATCCCCAAACAGAAGAAAAAAGCCGGATGAGGGCCTCCGCGGGGTCGACCCCTCGGCGGGACTCCCGATGGCCGTCAAGACGCTCACCCTGATTCGCCACGCCAAGTCGAGCTGGGACGTTCCCGGCCTGGATGACGTGGATCGGCCGCTCAGCCGGCGCGGGCGGCGGGACGCGCCCCTGATGGGCCTTGTGCTGGCCGGTCGGGGCTTCGCCCCGGAGATCATCATGGCCAGCCCGGCCCTCCGGGCCCTGCGCACGGCCGAAGCCCTGGCCGCGGCCATCGCCTACCCGGTGCCGCGGATTGTCCTGGACCCGCGGCTCTACCAGGCCGACAGCGAAGGGTTGCTGCAGGTGGTCCGGTCCATGGATTCCGGCCTGGAATGGGTCGCCTGGGTGGGGCACAACCCGGGTCTCACGGAACTGGCCCACCGCCTGGCCCGGCGGCGCCTCGACAACGTGCCCACCTGCGGGGTGGTGGAGATGCGCTTTGCCTCCGAGGGCTGGACCGACATCGGCCGCAGCCGGCCGAAGACCTTCGATTTCGACTTTCCCAAGCAGCACCCGTCCTCTTGATCCGCACCCGAGGGATATGGCCCATGGGACCCTGGCTGAAGTTCGCCGCCATCGACATCGGCTCCAACGCGGTTCGCCTTCTGCTGGCCTGCGTCTTCGATGAGGGCCCCAAGCCGACCTTCAAGAAGATGGCCCTGGTGCGCATGCCCATCCGCCTCGGGGACGACGCCTTCACGCGCAACCGGATCACCGAGACCAAAGCCGCGCAACTGGTCAAGACCATGGTGGGCTTCCAGCACCTCATCGAGGCTTATGAGCCCATCGAAACCCGGGCATTCGCCACCTCGGCCATGCGCGACGCCCGAAACGGCTCCGCGATCTGCGCCCGGATCCGGAAGGCCTGCGGCATCGAGGTGGAGATCATCGACGGGAAGCGCGAGGCGCAGCTCATCTTCGAAAACAAGAGCGCCGAGCGGGTCGGGGGCTTCAACGCCTACCTCTACGTGGATGTGGGGGGCGGCAGCACCGACATCACGCTGTTTTCCCAGGGGCGCATCGTGACCTCCGGCTCCTTCAACATCGGCACCATCCGCCTCCTGGAAAACCTGGTCCCTGCCGGGGCCTGGCGGGACATGCGGCAATGGATCCGGTCCTGCACGACCCCCTATGCCTCCCTGGCCGCCATCGGCAGCGGAGGCAACGTCAACAAGCTCTCCCGGATGGCGAACTGCAAGAACGGCAAGCCGCTCTCCTTCTCCAAGATGCTGAAAGTCCGGCATGACCTGAACCAGTTCTCCCTGGAGCGGCGCATCACCGAGCTCGGCCTGCGGCCGGACCGGGCCGATGTCATCGTCCCGGCGGCCGACATCTACCTGAAGGTTATGAAATGGGCCAAGATCAGGAGCATGTTCGTGCCCGTGGTGGGACTGGCCGACGGGGTGGTGCACATCCTCTACCAGAAGCACAAATCCCGGGGCGCCGCCGGCGCAAGCGCCGGGAAGCGGTTGCCGGGTTAGCCTCCCATGGAAACCGCCATCTACGCCCTGCCGGACCGATTTGATTTTGACGGCCTCAAGGAGGGCCTGCAGGCCGCGTTCCACTTGGCCGAGGAGCGCCGCCGGGCCTTCTCGCTGGAGGTCTTCGACACCTTCGACTGGCGGCTCTATGCCCGGGGGCAGCTGCTGGTGCGCGAAGGCGCCGTCCTCAAGGTGCTGGAGGCCCCGAGCGACCGGGAGGTGATCCGGGCCGCCATTTCCCCAAGGCAACGCCCGCGGTTCTGGTGGGACCTGCCGGAATCCCCCCTCCGGCAGGTCCTGCGGGAAGTTCTGGACGTGCGGGCCCTGCGGCTCCTGGCGCGGCTGCGCCAGGGCGTCCGCACCTTGGATCTGCGCAATGCCGAGGAGAAGACCGTCGCCCGGGTGGTCTGGGAGGCGGTGGCCCGCGCCGGAAAGCACGCCTCCCGGGAGCCGCTGGCCCAGGTGTGCAAGCTCGTCCCTGTGCGCGGGTACCGCCAGGAATGGGCCGCCGCCGCGAGGGCCCTCGCCTCGTGTGGAATCGACCGCCAAACCGGTGGCCCCATCGTCCTCGCTCTGAAAGCCAGCGGCCACCGGCCCGGCGGCTATGCCCCCAAGGCGGACATCCCCTTGTGGCCGGAGATGCCCGCAGGGGCAGCCGCCCGCGCGATCCTTGCTCACCTTGGGCAGGTCATGGGCGCAAACGAAGACGGGATCCGCCGGGACATCGACACGGAGTTCCTGCACGACTTCCGGGTGGCGGTCCGCCGGGCGCGGTCGCTGCTGAGTCTGCTGCCGGGCGTATTCGACCCCCAGGGCCGCCACGCCCTCAAGGCGGGCCTGCAGGCCGCCGGCCGGGTCACCACCGGCCTGCGGGACCTGGACGTCTACCTGCTCCAGCAGCCCCGCTATGAAGCCCTGCTCCCCGACCGGCTGCGGCCGGCGATTGCGCCGCTGTTTGCCTCCCTCAAGCGCCGCCGCGGCCGGGAGCGCCGGAAAACCCTGGCGTTTCTGGACGCGGGCGCCTACCGGGAGTTGCGCGGCCATCTAAATGAGGGCACTTCCGCCGTTGCGGACCTGGAGCGGCTGGCGCCGGACCCGGCCCGCGGACCCATCAAGCCCCTGGCCGACCGGGTGATCTTCAAGCACTACCGGAAGATCATCAAGGCCGGCCGCCGGATCGGTGGCTCGACGCCGGACAGCGACCTGCACCGGTTGAGGATCGAGTGCAAAAAGCTGCGCTATGCCATCGAGTTTTTCGCAACCCTTTACCCGGCGGCGGAGATCCAGGACCTGATCAAACAATTGAAGTCCCTTCAGGACAACCTGGGGCGCTTCAACGACCTTGCCGTCCAGCAGGAGTTTCTTCACACTTTTCTGGCGCGCCTGGACGGGCGGACGCCCGGGGCGATCGGTCTGGCGGCGGCCATCGGCGCCTTGATCGGCCGGCTGCACCGGGAGCATGACCGGGTGCGGGAGGCCTTCCGGGAGGTCTTCGCCGCCTTTCAGGCGCCGGACAACCACCTGCGTTACGTGCGCCTGTTCGCGGCGCCGGGGGAGCCCGCGTGAAGATTCTGGCCTTCTACAACATCAAGGGGGGGGTCGGCAAAACGGCCTCCTGCGTGAACCTGGCGTATCTAGCCGCCGCGGAACGCGCGCCGACGCTGCTCTGCGACCTCGATCCCCAGGGGTCGGCCTCCTATTATTTCCGGATCAGCGCCTCCCCCAAGTTCGACAGCCGCAAGTTCCTCAAGGGGGGGCGGAAAATCGCCAAGAACATCAAGGGTACCGATTTCGAGCACCTCGACCTGCTGCCTTCGGACCTGTCCTTCCGCCACCTGGACATTCTGCTGGACGACCGCAAGCGCTCCCGCAGGCGGCTCGGAGAACTGCTGCGGCCCCTGGCCGATCAGTACCGCTACATCTTCCTGGACTGCCCCCCCAACATCACCCTGATGTCCGAAAACGTTTTCCTGGCGGCCGATTGCATTTTCGTCCCCGTGATCCCCACCGTCCTGTCGGTGCGCACGCTGGAGCAGCTGCAAGTGTTTTTCCGGGAGGGCGGCTACGACCACCGCCGGCTGTGGGCCTTTTTTCCCATGGTGGAAAAGCGCAAAGGCATGCACCGGCACTTTCTGGCGGACCCGGAGCTGACGATGCCGCGCCGGCTGCAAACGGCCATCCCCTACCTCTCGGAGATCGAGAAGATGGGGTTCTACCGGCAGCCCCTGACCCATCATCGGCCCGCCTCCCCCGGGTCCGCGGCCTACCGCGCCCTGTGGGGTGAGATGCAGGCCGTCATGGACGGCCTCCCGGCCTCTTGAAGCGCGGCCGCTCCAACCCTGCGCCGTCCGCCGGCATGGGCGGGATCGCCGGGGATGCGCCGGGAGAAAGGACACGACCGTCGATGGACCGATCCGCTACCCTGGAAATCGAGCGCAAATTCCTGGTGGTCGAGCTCCCCCGGGACCTCGCGGGCCTCGAGGCCGCCGTCATCGCGCAAGGCTATCTGGCGATCGTCCCGGACGGGACCGAAGTCCGCCTGCGGCGCAAGGGCGACCGATTCTTCCAGACGGTCAAGTCCGGGAGGGGCCTGGTGCGCCGGGAAACGGAGGTGGAGCTCTCCGAGGCGCAGTTCGCCGCTCTCTGGCCGCTGACGGAAGGCCGGCGCCTGACCAAGCGCCGCTACCGGCTGCCGCTGCCCGGGCATATCTGCGAACTGGATGTCTTCGGCGCTCCCCTGGCCGGGCTGGTCCTGGCCGAAGTGGAATTCCCGTCGATGGCCGCGAGCAGGCGCTTCATACCCCCGGCATGGTGCGGAGCGGAGGTCACCGGCGACCGGCGTTTCCAGAACCAGCACCTGGCGCTGCACGGGATGCCTGCCAACTTTCCCCGACAGGACCCGGGGACCTCTTGAGGGGCCTTCGGCATACACGGCGCCCGAGGCCGGAAGACGGCGGTGCGGACCGCCGCCCAAGGCCCGCCGCCCACTGCGGTGGCGGGGCTTGGCCCATCGGGCCGCACCCCGTCCCGTCGGCCGGGTGCTTGTTTGGCGCAAAGGCTTAGCGTGGAAACCGCTTCCCCGATCATCTACCCCCAATCCGGTGTGCTGGCTTTTCGCCGGGTTTCCCGGGAGCCGGAAATCCTGCTCATCACCACCCGCAAAGGGCACTGGACCATCCCCAAGGGGCTGGTGGAACCGGAGCTGGGTGCGGCGGCCTCGGCCGCCAACGAGGCCTTTGAGGAGGCCGGGGTCCGGGGGAGGCTCGCGCCGGAGAGCATCGGCGGGTTCGAATACCCCAAGTGGGGGGGCGTCTGCCGGGTGGCGGTGTTCCTGCTGGAGGCCACCGAACTGGCGGACCGCTGGCCGGAGGACGGGTTTCGGCGGCGCCGGTGGCTGCAGCTCCCGGAGGCGGCCGCGGCGGTCAAGTTTCCCCTGCTGGCGAACCTGATCCGTCGGGCCGAGGCGATCATCCGGGCCTTCCCCGCGGCGGGGGAGGCGGTGCCGCTGCCCTAAACCTTGGCTTTCTTCTTCTTCTTGCGGAACGTCTTCTGCTTGCCCTTGAGTTTCCCCGGCCGCAAGGCCGAACCGCGTCCCGACAGGCTCGGGTTGGTCATGAAGAACGCATGGGCGTTGAAGGGCGCCTTGGAGGGGGGCACCCGCCGGTAGGCCCCGTCTGCCTGCAGCATCCAGCTGCACTCGGTGTCCCGCAGGTTGGCCACCATGATCTGGTTGAGCACCTGCTGATGGACGGTAGGGTTGGTGATGGGCACCAGGCTTTCGATGCGGCGGTCGAAGTTGCGCGGCATCCAATCGGCCGAGGAGATGTAGACCGTGGCCTTGGGCGAGGGCAGGTCGGAGCCGTTGCCGAAGCAGAAAATGCGCGAGTGCTCCAGAAAGCGCCCGACGATGGATTTAACCCGGATGTTTTCGGAATAGCCGGGGATCCCCGGCCGCAAGCCGCAGATCCCGCGCACCACCAGGTCCACCTGGGCCCCGGCCTGGGAGGCGCCGCAGAGGGCGTCGATGATGTCGGGGTCCACCAGGGAGTTCATTTTGGCCCAGATGCGCCCCGGCCGGCCGGCCCGGGCATGCTCCGCCTCGGAGGCGATGTCGGCCATGAGCCGTTCCCGCAGGTCCAGGGGGGCAATGGAAAGCTGCTTGAGGTTCGCCGGTTTGGCGTAGCCGGTCATGTAGTTGAAGATGCGCATGACGTCGCCGCAGATCTGGGGGTCGCAGGTAAAAAACGACAGGTCGGTGTAGATCCTGGCCGTGATGGGGTGGTAGTTGCCGGTGCCCAGATGGGCATAGGAGACAAAGCGCTCCCCCTCCCGGCGCACCACCAGGGAGAG
The DNA here is from genome assembly GCA_002432195.1 of Desulfobacteraceae bacterium UBA5852. Taxonomy (GTDB): domain Bacteria; phylum Desulfobacterota; class Desulfobacteria; order Desulfobacterales; family UBA5852; genus UBA5852. Next base: position 4,388 of record DJGG01000133.1, on the reverse strand, counting down.
CTTGGCGTGGGTTTTCAGGTCGATGAACCCGAAGACCACTTGGGCGCCGCTGCGTTCCAGCTTGCGGGCGAACTCGATGTTGGCGGCCTCGTCGAAGCGGGCCTTGAGCTCCACCATGGCCGTGACACTCTTGCCGGCCTCGGCGGCGTCGATCAGGGCCTGGACGATGGGGGAATCCTCGCTGGTCCGGTACAGGGTCTGCTTGATGGAGACCACGTTGGCGTCCTGGCTGGCCTGGCGGATGAACTGCAGCACCACCTCGAAGCTTTCGTAGGGGTGGTGCACGATGATGTCCTTGGAGCCGATGGCCGCGAAGCAGTCGCCCCCGAAGTCCCGGATGCGCTCCGGAAAGCGCGGGGTGTAAGATGGAAATACCAGCCCCGGCTTCTCGTCACTGATCAATTCCTTGTAGTCCGACAGGCCCAGGTATTTGAAGCGGAAGACGTCGTTCGTGGGTCCGCCCAGTTGCTCGACGACGAAATCCTTGAGTTCCTCGGTGATCTGATCGTCGAAGGTCAGCCGGACCACGCTGCCGCGCCGGCGTCGCTTGAGGGCCGACTTGAAGGTGCGCACCAGGTCTTCGGCCTCCTCGTCGAGTTCGAGCTCGCTGTCGCGAATGATCCGGAAAACCCCACTCGACACCATCCTGAAGCCTGGAAAGAGCTGGTCCAGGAACATGAGCACCACCTGGACCATGCTGATGTAGCGGAGCTTTTTCCCTGGCAGGCGCACGAACCGCTTGAGCTGGCTGGGCAGGATCACCAGGGCCACCATGCGTTCCCCATCGGCCAGGTTTTCCAGGTCCAGGATCAAGGTGTAGCCAAGGTTGGGGATGAAGGGGAAGAGGTGCGCCGGGTCGACGGACAGGGGGCTCAGCACCGGGAAGATCTGCTCTTGGTACTTTTGGGAAAGCCAGACCTGTTCATGTTGGGTGAGGTTGTCGGGAATGACCAGCTCGACGCCGTCCTTTTTCAATTCGGCCAGAATTTCTTCGGCGCATTGCTGCTGCTGGTGCCGCAGTTCGGCGACACTTTTGTCGATGGCCCGCAATTGCTGGAGGGGGGTCATCCTGTCCGGGCTCTCGCTGGAGGCGCCGGTGGCCACCTGGGCTTTCAGGCCGGCAACCCGCACCATGTAGAACTCGTCCAGGTTGCTGGCCGAGATCGACAGGAAGCGCAGGCGCTCCATCAAGGGGTAGGTTTTGTTGAGGGCCTCTGCCAGCACCCGGCGGTTGAATTGCAGCCAGGAGAGTTCACGGTTGATGAAGCGCTTGGGGGATTTGACGTCGATGGGGGCAGGCGCCATGGATTCATCCGTTACCGGGTTGGGGGGGGCCGGCTTGATGGGGGCAGATGGCGCATCCATGGTGGTCTTTCCTGGCATTCCCGAGGTGACTCGATCAGATAGCGGAAGTACCAGGTTACCATCGCTCGATGCGCTTGGCATGCTAGTTTTCGGTTAGCCCGCGGTCAGGCCCTCCGTCCGCCAGCATGCCTACCGATAGCGCCCGGGCGTCCCGTCGCCGGGGCGACGACATGCCCGCCGGAAGAGTCGCATCGCACCCCCGTGGGGCACTATAAGGCCTGCGGGGGCCAAAGTGAAGCTCCCGGGCGGCCGCGACGCCCGTATCATTGCAGGCGAGCACCGCATCGGCTCCCCACCGGCAGCCCGCGCCGGAGGCAATTCCAGCGCGCTTGTGGGGGTTTTCCCGGGCTTGCAATTGCCCTCAAAACTCCTTATGCATCAGGCGGCCCCTGAAACCCTCTACCCCCGGATGGCCCATGTCCCGCCTCACCCAGCAGATGGATTTCATTTTAGCCGCCGACCGCCTCAAGACCGTCCAGCGCCAGACCTTGCTTGCCGATGGCACCCGCCACGAGAACAGCGCCGAGCACTCCTGGCACATCGCCCTGGCGGCCCTGGTGCTGGCCGAGCACGCCGCCGTGAAGGACCTGGATCTCTTCCGGGTGGTGCAGATGCTTTTGGTGCACGACCTGGTGGAGATCGACGCCGGCGACACCTATTGTTACGACGAGGCCGCCCAGGCGGAGCAGCCTGCCCGGGAGGCGGCGGCCGCCGACCGGCTTTTCGCGCTGCTGCCGGCGGACCAGGCCGCCCGGCTGCGGGGGCTGTGGGACGACTTCCAGGCCCAGGCCTCCCCCGAGGCGCGCTTTGCCCACACCCTGGACCGGGTCCAGCCGCTGCTCAACAACTTCGCCACCCAGGGGCGCATCTGGCGGGCGCACGGCATCCCGCGGGCGCGGGTGGCGGCACGCCAGGCGCCCGCGTTCACCGCGGCCCCGGCCATCGCGGCCTTCGTCGCCGAGCTGTTGGAGGAGTCCGTGCGCCGGGGCTACCTCGGCGACGACAGCGAACCTCCTGTGCAAACGCCATGATTCCATCCTGCCTCTTCAGCATATCGCCAAAAGGAGGCATACATGAATGCTATTGGAATTGATGATGGAGTTTGTGCGTTTCTGCAAGGCCAGGCCATTCCATATGTCGAAGATCCAATTGTACAAAGGGAAGAGGACGTCCATGAGCTGCCTGGCCAGAGCTCTTTTGCAGCAGCAGGGTTAGGAGAGCGAAGCGGTGCGTGGACCAGCCTTCTGGTTTACCGAAAAGGGATTGAGCATCAAGGAAATCTGGGAGCAACACCGGAACAGCGTATCGGGAACCTGATGGACCCCCGGGATACTACTGAACCGCACGTCGATCGGGTCCTGGCACCCACCAAGGGGCAACTCGCGGCCCGCGGGCATGTCCTTCTGACCACCCGCAACGGCCCCCTCGACCTTTTGGCCGCCATCGAGCAAGGTCAGGATTACGAGCAGCTTCTGACCCACAGCGAGACGATCCCTTATCGCGGGTACCGGCTGCTGGTCTTCAGGCTGCAAAAGCGGGTGGAACTCAAGCGCGCCTCCCGCGACCCCCGGGACCGGCAGCGGCTGCCGGTGCTGGAGGAGACCCTGCGGCAGATCAAAGGAACCTGAAACCAGGAATCTCCACCTATGCCAACGGCCGCGCCGGCCATCGAGGCCCGTGAGGTGTCGCGCATCTACCGCCGCGGGGCCACCGAGGTGGTGGGGTTGAGCCGCGTCAGCTTCACCGTCGCCGCCGGAGATCTGGTGGTGCTCAAGGGGCCCAGCGGTTCCGGCAAGAGCACCCTGCTGGCGCTTCTGGCCGGCCTCGACCGGCCCAGCGCGGGGTCCCTGGCCGTGGCCGGCCGCGACCTGGCCCGTTTGAACGAGGCGGAGCGCACCCGCTACCGGCGCACCGCGGTGGGTATGGTCTTCCAGGCCTTCAACCTCCTGCCCACCATGAGTGTCCTGGAAAACGTCTGCCTGCCGGCCCTCCTGGCCGGCCGGCCTTACGCCGCGAGCAGGGCCCAGGCGCGGCGACTCCTCGCCGGGCTGGGCCTGGAGGCGCGGGCGGACCACCGCCCCGCCCAATTGTCGGGGGGGGAGATGCAGCGCACGGCCATCGCCCGGGCCCTGATCAACGCTCCCGCCCTGATCCTGGCCGACGAGCCCACCGGCAACCTGGACAGCGCCAACGGCCGGGTGGTGATCGACCTGCTCCACGGCCTGACCCGGGAGCAGGGGCGCACCGTGGTGATCGCCACCCACAGCCGCCTGGCCGACGGGGTGGCCACCCGTTGCATCGGTCTCAGGGACGGTGCGGTGGCGGACGACGCATGCAACCGCTGAGCCATTTTCTGCGCCTGTTTGCCGCCTTCAGCCTGCGGCCCCTCGCGACGCACCGCTGGCGGGCGTGCGCGGTGGTGGCCGGCATCGCTCTGGGGGCGGCGGTCTTCACCAGCGTGCGCCTGTCGGTGCACGCCTCGCTGGCGGCCTTCACCCGCGGCATGGACC
>DJGG01000133.1:0-487 GCA_002432195.1 Desulfobacteraceae bacterium UBA5852 | reverse complement strand
GGGGGGGCGCGTGCCCGAGGGGCTCGTGGCCGCGCTCCTGCGGGAGCCCGCGGTGGCCGCGGCCGCCCCCCTGCTGAGCGCCTATGTGCGGGTGGGCTCGCGGGCCGCCGAGCCCTTTCTCCTGATCGGCCTCGACCCTCTGCTGGACCGTCCCCTGCGTGCCTGGCGCGTGGAGGCCCTCCCGCCGGAGGGCCCGCCGCCCGCCGCCTGGCACACCCTCGTGCGCGACCCCTTCACCCTGCTGGCCGCCGCTCCCCTGGCCCAGGCCCTGGGGTGGCGCGCCGGGAATCGGGTGTCCCTGGAGTCGTCCTATCGCCGGGCCGAATTCCACGTGGCCGGGGTGCTGGCCCCCGAAGCGCTGGCCACGGCCGAGGCCGGCCGCCTGGCCATCGTGGACATCGCCACCTTCCAGGAGTTCACCGGCACGTTCGGCCAGGTGGACCGCATCGACCTGACCCTGACGGGGGACAAGGCCGCCGCCGCCGCG
>DJGG01000135.1:3627-4722 GCA_002432195.1 Desulfobacteraceae bacterium UBA5852 | reverse complement strand
GCGCCTGGCCGCGGAGGCGGTCTTTTGCCTGCGGGTGGCCGAGATCCGCCGGGAGGGGCTGGCGGCCGTGGACATGGCGGCGGCCCGGGAACCCCAAGGCCCGGCTCCCCTGGCACGCCTCCAGGGCCGGGACGTGCACCTTTTGGTCGTGGAATCCTACGGCCAGGTCCTGTTCTCCGACCCCCGCCTGCGGGAGCCCTTCGCCGCCGCCGCCGAAAAATTCCGGGAGGCTCTGGCCCGGGAGGGGTTCCACGTGGCATCGGCCTTTCTGCGCTCCCCCACCTTCGGCGGCGGTTCCTGGCTGGCCTTCGGGACCTTGGAGACGGGGGTCTGGCTGCCGGACCAGCTGCGCTACAACTACCTGCTCGGCAGCCGGGTGCGGCCCCTGGCGGAGTACTTCAACCGGGCCGGCTACCGCAGCGTCTCGGTGATGCCCGGCACCACCATGCCCTGGCCCGAAGGGGCCTACTTCGCCTACCGCCAGACCTACTACGCCCGCGACCTGGCCTACCGCGGCCCGCCCTTCGCCTGGTCCCCCATGCCGGACCAGTTCGCGCTCCACCGGATTCTCGCGGCCGAGATCCTGCCCCGCCAGCAGCCGCTCTTCATCCGCTACGTGCTCACCAGCACCCACGCCCCCTTCAACCGCCTGCCCCCCTACCTGGAGGACTGGTCGCTGCTGGGGGACGGTGCGGTCTTCCACCGCCTGGAACCCCGGACCTTCCCGGTCAACTGGCCCGACCTGCAGGGCGCCGCCGAGGCCTACCTCGCGGCGGTGGCCTACGAGCTGCAGGTCCTGGAGGGCTTCCTGGCCCGCGCCGTGCGTGGAGAGGCCCTGGTGGTCGTCGTGGGCGATCACCAGCCCGTGGTGCGCCGCGCCGGAGTCCAGCCCCCCTGGCTGGTGCCGGTGCACCTCATCAGCCGGGACCGCGGTCTGCTGGCGCCCTTCGAGGAGCTCGGCTACCGCCCGGGCATGCTGCCGGACCCCGCGCCGCCCCCCAAGGGCATGGACGCCTTTCTGGGGGACTTCTTGGCGGCCCTGGGGGGCTGAGCGCACCGCCTAACCGCCTGTTGATAAACTGCGCCTCAGGCCGA
>DJGG01000135.1:0-3608 GCA_002432195.1 Desulfobacteraceae bacterium UBA5852 | reverse complement strand
TCCCGCCAAGGGCGGGATGGGCTCGCGCTTTTGCCATCGGGTGGCGCCTTGCCTTTCGACCCGATACTTGTTTATCCACAGGCGGCTAAGGCCGCGGGGGCCGGGGTCCGGCAGCCGAAATCGACTGGACATATCGGATTTATTTGCATAGCATGGCCTGCAGCGCACCTTGGTGGTCACGGTGACAAACGCGGTGACCACTTCGTCTGCCCGCATCGCCCGCGGCGCAAACCCGTCCATCAAAGGGGGGCCAAGCCTCATGCCTCGCCCCGTCATCGCTTCCCGCCTCCACCGCGGACGGCGCGCCGTCACCCGCGCCCCCTGGGGGCTGGTGTGCATGGGGATCCTGGTGATGGGCCTCCTGGCCGGCTGCGCCCCCCAGGACGAGAGCATCCCCCAGTCCCCCGAAGTGCCGGGGGTTTCTCCCGGTGAAATCCTGCTGGGCTCCTCCCTGGCCCTCCAGGGGCACGCCAGTTTTCTGGGCACCCAGACCCTGAGCGGGGCCATGTGCTACCTCCAGCACGTCAACGCCCAGGGCGGGGTCCATGGCCGCCGGATCCGCGTCATCGCCAACGACGACAGCTACGATCCCCCGGTCTGCCTGGCCAACACCCAACGCCTGATCATCGACGACCAGGTGTTTGCGCTCTTCTGCTACGTGGGCACCCCCACCACCGTGCGCATCCTGCCCCTCATCGACGAGGCCCGCATCCCCCTGCTGGGGATGTTCACCGGCGCCAACGCCCTGCGGGAACCGTTTCACCGCTACCTGATCAACGTGCGGGCCTCCTACTACCAGGAGACCCGGGCCGCCGTGCACCACCTGGTGAACGATCTGGGTCTGCGGAAGATCGCCGTGTTCTACCAATACGACGCCTACGGTTTCGACGGGCTCACGGGCACCGAACTGGCCCTGAGGGAGCTCGAGCTCTCCCCGGTGGCCGCCGGCTCCTACAACCGGGGAACCCTGGATGTGCAGGAGGGGCTGGCCCGCATCCGCGCCTCGGGCGCCGAGGCCGTGGTGATGATCGGCACCTACGACCCCTGCGCCCGGTTCATCCGCCTCGCCCGGGTGGCCGGCTACCGGCCGGTGTTCTACCTGGTCTCCTTCGTGGGGGCCGACGAGCTGGCCCGCCGCCTGGAGTGCTGCCCGGACATGTCGGTGATCATGTCCCAGGTGGTGCCGCCCCCGGAGGAGCACGAGGCCAGCGAGCTGCTGGAGGGGCCCATCGGCTACCTGACGCTGCTGGAGCGCTACTACCCGGAGGACCTGCCCTCCTTCGTCGGCCTGGAGGGGTACATCAACGCCCGGGTGCTGGTGGAGGGCCTCCAGCGCGCCGGCCCCGGGCTGACGCGGGAAGGCTTCGTGGACGCCATCGAATCCATGGGGAACTTCGCCCTCGGGCAGGATCTCACCATTACCTTCAGCCCCACGGACCACCAGGGCATGGACCGGGTCTACTTCACCCGCCTGGTGGACGGCCGCTTCGCCATGATACGCGATTGGTCGGTGATCCGGCGGCAACTGCCGGCGGCGAGGTGATGCGGCCATGGTACGGGCGCTGCAACAGGCGATGTACAAGCCCTTCCGGGGCGTCAGCCTCAAGAACAAGATCTTCTTTTCCATTCTCGTGGTGATCCTGATCATCAGCGCGGCCATTGCCTTCCTGGCCCGCTGGATCCTGGTCTCCTCGCTGATTTCGGAGCTGGAGCTGCGGGGCATCGCCATCGCGCGCACCATCGCCGAACGCGGCAGCAGCTACATCCTGGACGGCAACTACCCGGAACTGCTCAGCCTGATCTTCGACGAGGCCAAGCTCAAGGAGCGCCAGCACCTGGTCTCCTACATCTTCATCAGCGACCGCGACGAGCAGGTCATCAGCCACACCCTCACGCGGCGCTTCCCCGAGGCCCTGCGGCTGGCCAATCGCGTGGGCCCGGGGGAGTCCAAGAGCGTGCGGCTCTGCACCCTGGACGATCGCCGGGCCTACGACATCGCCATCCCCATCACCCAGGGAATCTACCGCATCGGCACCGTGCACGTGGGGCTTAACAAGAACCACATCGACCAGTTGATCGCCAAGCTGCGTTCCACGTTCCTGGGGTTCATTTCCCTGATCATCGTGATCATCTTCGTGATCAGCCTGCGCCTGGCGAAATACATCACCATGCCCATCTCCAAGCTCACGCGCATCTCCGACGAGTTGAGCAAGGGCAATTTCGACATCCAGCTGGACCAGGTGCAGGCCACGGCCGCGGGGGGCACCCTGGAGTGCCCGGCCTTGGCGGATGCGGACTTCCCCTGCCGTTACCTGGATGCGGAGGGGCGGCCCACGGGCATTGCGGCCGCCCCGCCCGCCGGCGGGGAGGCCTGTCGGGAATGCCCGTTTTTCCGGCACCAGAAGGGCGACGAGGTCGCCCAACTGGCGGATTCCTTCTACAACATGATCTGGAGCATCCGCCTCTACCGCCGGCGCCTGAACGAATCCGAGGAGAAGTACCGCTCCCTGTTCGACCACGGCCCGGACCCGATCTTCGTGCTCGGGGAGCCGGATCTCACGATTCTGGATGCCAACCCGCGCGCCCTGGAGGTCTATGGCTTCGGCAAGGCGGAACTGATCGGGAAACCCTTCCGGGAGCTGGCCCCGGACCAGATGCCCCCGGAGGCCGCCGAGGGCGGCCCGCCGGCGGGGCGGCTGATGGACAACCCCCGGGCGCTGCATTTCAAGCGCGGACACAAGCCCTTCTACGTTAACCTGCACGCCTCGGGCATCACCTACAAGGGGCGGCCGGCCATCATCGTGGCCACCACCGACATCACGGAGATGATCGAAAAGGACGCCCAGCTCATCCAGGCCAGCAAGATGAAGTCCCTGGGGGAGATGTCCGCCGGCATCGCCCACGAGCTGAATCAGCCCCTGAACGCCATCAAGATGGGCAGCGACTACCTGGGGCTGATGGTGGAGAAGGGGCGGGAGATTCCCCGCGAGCACCTCCACCAGGTGGTGGCGGAGATGGGCACCCAGGTGGAGCGCGCCGCCGAGATCATCACCACCTTGCGCGCCTTCGGGCGCAAGGCCGACCTGGCGCTGGAGCGGGTGCGGCTGGACAAGCCCATCCAGGCGGTCTATTCCCTGGTGCGGCGGCAGTTCGAGCTGGAAAATATCCACATCGAGCTGCAGCTGGCCCCGGGGCTGCCCCCGGTGATGGCCCACGACAACCGCCTGCAGCAGGTGTTCTTCAACCTTGTGGCCAATGCCCGCGACGCCATCGGCGAAAAACGCGAGCGCCTGCCGGAGGCGCCCGCCGGCCGCATCGTCATCCGCACCGGGCAGCGCAACGATCTGGTCGTGGCCGAGGTGCAGGACGACGGCATCGGCATCGCCGAGGGGGTGCGCGACAAGATCTTCGAGCCCTTCTTCAGCACCAAGGAAAGCAGCCACGACATGGGCCTGGGGCTGGCCATCACCTACGGGATCGTGAAGGACTGCGGCGGGCAGATTCACATCGACAGCCGGGAAGGGGAGGGAACCACCTTCCGGCTGAGCTTCACGGCGGCGGCCTAGCAGGCTGTGGATAAAATGCGCCTCAGGCCGAAATGCTGCGTT
>DJGG01000031.1 GCA_002432195.1 Desulfobacteraceae bacterium UBA5852 | reverse complement strand
CTCATCGCATCCTGGGGCTGGAGCAGGTCCCAAGGGTTCGGCTGTTCGCCGATTAAAGTGGTACGTGAGCTGGGTTTAAAACGTCGTGAGACAGTTTGGTCCCTATCTACCGTGGGCGCAGGATATTTGAGGGGAGCTGTCCCTAGTACGAGAGGACCGGGATGGACGAACCAATGGTGGTCCAGTTGTCGCGCCAGCGGCATAGCTGGGTAGCTATGTTCGGACTGGATAACCGCTGAAAGCATCTAAGCGGGAAGCCAACCCCAAGATGAGATATCCCGCAGCGTAAGCTGCCTGAAGACCCCTCGAAGACGACGAGGTTGATAGGCCGGATGTGTACGCACAGCAATGTGTTCAGCTTACCGGTACTAATCGGTCGTGAGGCTTGGCCACAAAATAATTGGTACAATCGCACTTGCACGCACCAAACCCACATCCAGATTGAAACAACCAGCTATCCAGTTTTTCGGTGGCGATGGCGAAGAGGTCACACCCGTTCCCATCCCGAACACGGAAGTTAAGCTCTTCAGCGCCGATGGTACTGCACGGGCAACTGTGTGGGAGAGTAGGACGCCGCCGAAAATCTCCACCAAAGCCCGTCCAACCCCTTTGTCTGGGTCGGACGGGCTTTTTGCTTTTTCCCCTCCGCGTGTAAATCCGTACTATCGCACTTTTGTGGCAGTGCCCCCGGGTGATCAAGCGAACGCTTTCCGCCGGGCCTCAGGGTGTGCCGCGGATTTGCTTTTGCCCGCTCCATATGATACCTGAAATATAACTATTTCATGCAGTTAATGGTTTCCAAGGGGAAATGGTGTCCCTGGTCAGGATCCGGTCATTGGTGAGGAACGCTGGTCGGGAGCGCGGGCGATGGTATTGAAAAGCCTAAAGGCCAGCATAGGGGCGCACCTGGCCGTTCTTTTTTTATCGGCCATGATGCTGCTCGATTTCATTATGCTCATCGTGGCCCAGGAAACCTTGATTCAGTCGGAAATCGCCCGCGGCCGGCAAGTTCTCATGGCGGCTGAAACCATATTATATCCCTCCGGCCATGGCCGCGCTGAGGCCCCCGGGGACCTGACGGAACAATTGGCCCAATTGCTGGAAAAATCGGGTACGCTGTGCGCCTCCATCCGCGATAGCGACGGGAAGAATCTGGTCCGCGGGGCGCCGACATGTGGCTTTCAAGCTGAAATGGAGCGGGAAGCTGACCAGGCGGCGGCCAATGATCGCGAAACCATCCGCTTTCACGGGCGTACGTTTGGCATATTCTGGCGCCAAAAGGGAAATGCGACCCTTGCGCTTCCTCTTAAAATGGACGGAAAGGTGCGGGCCGGTGCTAGTTTGCAGTTACCGTTGCACGGTGTCTACGAATCCCTGCGGCGCACTCAGCATATTGTGCTGATTTATGTGCTCATCAACGCCAGCCTGTTCACCATTTTCGGCCTGTACCGTTTAAGTCAGATTGCCGTCAAGCCTGTGCAGCGCCTGTTGCGCCGGGCCCAGGAATTCGAGAGCCTCGAGGACGACGTCTTCTTTGCCGACGAAAAGGAAGACAATGAATACAGCCGATTATCAAAGTCCTTGAACCGCATGCTGTTACGCATCTCTCAGGACAAACAAACCCGCCAGGAGACGATCCGGTCTCTGGAAGATGCCAACCGCCATCTGGCGCGCACGCAATTGGAGATGGTGCGCGCGGAGAAGTTGGCCTCCGTGGGCCGTCTATCGGCCGGCATTGCCCACGAAATCGGCAACCCCATCGGAATCGTCAAAGGCTATCTCGCCTTGCTGAGGGATACGTCCATACCGCCAGAGGAAAAGCTTGACTTCATCCACAGGACCGAAAGCGAAATCGAGCGGATCAACGTCATCATAAGACAACTGCTGGATTTTTCACGACCGTCCGGGAGCGCCAAGGAAGTAGTGGGGGTGCATGCGATTTTGAATGAGATCGGTGATGTCTGCCGCTGCCAACCCATGTTGGCCTGCATCCGGCTGCACTACGAGTTGAATTCCCCGCGTGACCGGGTCTACGCGGATCCCCTGCAGTTGCGGCAGGTGTTTTTGAACCTGATCATCAACGCCGCCGATGCGGTGGGAAACCCTGTGGCAGCTCCACCGGGGCGGCTGGTCATCCGAACCACCCTTGTGTCGGAAACCTCGGACGATCGGGCCAACCGCGCTGAAGGACTGCAGATCGAATTCATCGACAACGGTCCGGGCATCCCCGAGGAACAACTGCTCAACATTTTTGACCCATTTTTCACCACCAAGGAACCCGGCAAAGGCACCGGTCTGGGACTTTCCGTCAGTTTCAGCATCATTGAAAGCTTCGGCGGGTCCCTGTCGGCGGCCAACCACCCCCAAGGAGGTTTGGCCATGACCGTGCGGTTGCCTTTGTCCGGCAATTGACCTGGGGCTTGACCGCCTGGACACCCGCTTAATGGGCAGGCGACCGTTTCCCGGGGGAAGGAAAGCCCACAGGCCGCAGGCCGGAAAGCGCAGGCAGGCAGGATGGAGAGCAGCGCAAGCGACAAGAGTCTGCTGATCATCGACGACGAAGCCAACATGCGGCATATGCTTACGACCCTTTTGCGATCGTCCGGTTACCGCATTGACAGCGCTGCCGATGGCCAGGAGGCGCTGGAGCGAGTGGCACAAAAGGCCTACGATTACATCCTCTGCGACATAAAAATGCCCCGCATGGACGGTATGGCTTTTCTGGCGGCCGCCAAACCCCACATCGAGTCCGCCAGCGTCATCATGATGTCCGCGTACGGTACCATAGATCTGGCGGTCGATGCCATGAAGCTGGGGGCATATGATTTCATTTCCAAGCCGTTCAAACCGGATGAAGTTTATCTGGCGCTGAAGAAGGCAGAAGAACGGGAAAGCCTGCGCCGGGAGAACTTGCGTTTGAAGGCGCGCATCCAGGCCATCAGCAGCGACTATCGCTTTGGCAACATGGTGGGCAACAGCCGCCCCATGAAGACGCTTTTTCGCTTGGCCGAAAAAGCCGCCCAGTATGCCACCACTGTGCTGATATCCGGAGAAAGCGGAACCGGCAAGGAATTGGTGGCCCGGGGCATCCACATGGGAGGTCCGCGGGCCAACGGGCCAATGGTGCCGGTGAACTGCGGCGGTATTCCCGAAACGCTGCTGGAAAGCGAATTGTTCGGCTATGTCCGGGGGGCCTTCACGGGAGCCGAGCGCAACAAAAAGGGCTTGTTCCAGGAGGCTGATGGAGGAACCATTTTCCTCGATGAAATCGGGGAACTGCCGCTGTCACTGCAAGTCAAGCTGTTGCGAGTCCTGCAGGAGCACGAGGTGCGCCCGGTGGGGAGCTCCAGGTCGGACCACATCGATGTGCGCGTCATCGCGGCCACAGCCCGGAATCTCGAGGAGGAAGTGGCCCGGGGAGCCTTTCGGGAGGATTTGTACTACCGGCTGAACGTGCTGCAGATTCATCTTCCGCCGCTCCGCGAGCGGACCGAAGATATCCCCCTGCTGAGCCAGTATTTTCTGGAGCGTTACCAGAAGCGTCTCGGCAAGGACACGGAGGGCATTTCACCAGGGGCCATGAGCCTGCTGCTGGAGCACAAATGGCCGGGCAACGTGCGCGAGTTGGAGAACGTCATCGAACGTGCCGTGGTGCTGGCGGACAAACGCATCATCCTGCCCGAAAACTTGCCGGCGACCTTCGGCATCAAGCGGGGGGCCAAGCGCATGGACGATTTCTTCGAAGGCTTTTCCGTGAAAAAGGCCCAGCGCATCATGGAGCAGCGCCTTATCGCCCGGGCGCTGGAATCAACGGGCGGAAACCGCACCCAGGCCGCCAAGCTCCTGGAGATCAGTATCCCATCGCTGCTCAGCAAGATGAAGCTTTACGACATCCAGTCGTGATGGCTGCCTGTCAGGCGGTGGGTTGATGGCACCGCAGCCCGGGGCCACTCAACGGCGACGGGCAGGCGGCACTCGCGGAAGTGATCACAACAAGGCGGAGATTCAATCAGAGGGTTGCGCGTCGCCGCCATGGCTGGTTTGAGGGCCACTGGGCTAACGCTCCCGTTAAGGGCGACGGCCTGTCGTACCCGGCCGTGCTGCCCGGTCTTGCGGGAAGTTGGGGGCGGTCGTTGCGGCAGCTATTCGTCTCCATTGATTTTGTTGCGTAATTTACCGGAGCATTTGAAGGTGACCACCTTGCGTTCGCGTAAAATGAGATCGGACCCTGTGGCCGGGTTGCGGCCGCGGCGTTTGTTCTTGTTCTTGACGCAGAATTTGCCGAATCCGGAAATGAGGATGTCGTCCCCCTGTTCCAGGGTGTTTTTCATGATCTCGAGCAGCGATTCAATGATATCCACGGACTTCTTTTTGGTAAAGCCCAACTCATGCACGCGCGCAACGATATCACTCTTCGTTAATGCCATGGCGCCTCCTGCAACTCCGCCCCGTTGAATGAGTCAGTTAAACTCCTGTTTTATAAAATGATCTTTCACAAAAGGTCAACGAAAAAGTCAGGACAGCGGATCCTGTCGATGTGCGTCGGCATCGGTGGGGGGATCCGCATCGGGCGGCCGATTTTCGGGAGGATAGAGTTCTTCGACGCGCTTCATGATGTCGTCCACCTGCTGGGTGATCTTGTCGATTTCAGCCTTGATGGCCGCCTCGTCAAGGTCTTTCATGGCGCAAGTCCTGTGTATGGGGTGGCATTGCGAGAAACAACCACCTCCGGGAACCGGTGGTTCCAAAGGCGGCTGGCCAGCGCTGCGGTGGAACTTAGCCAAAGGGACCGAGGTTTGCAAGCAAAAGTTGGAAAATTGTTAATATACAAGCACATAAAGCATACGCCGGCGGGATCGGCGAATATTGCCGCTCCACCGGACATCGGTCGGGTGGAGCGGGCTCAAGGAGGAAACCCCGTCGATTGCAGGCCGTTTCCGCGTCGTTGACCCAATGCCGGCACGGATATCGGCATATTGGCGGTTGACGGGCGGAGCAGGGCGGGGCATATTGCGCACGCAAAATGTTGGGATTGAGGTCCGATTTGCTCGGTTTTGACGGGATGGGACAGGCAGAGGAAAGAACAGGGGATGTGGGCCTAAAGTCCCAGATCCCCTGCATTTTGAGGCTATTTGAAGTGGAGCCGGCGCGCGGACTCGAACCGCGGACCTGCTGATTACGAATCAGCTGCTCTACCAGCTGAGCTACGCCGGCACAAAGCGCATGACTACCGATTTCAGTGCTGAAAATCAAGCAAAAAGTTCCATCGTGAGCGGTTGGCCGGACCTCCTCCCGGACCGGGGGAGACTTACCTGCACCGGGCTGACGGCCCCTGCCGCCGCCTACTGGCTGGCGTGCCTCTATCGCCGGCAACCCCACCCCATGCTGGTGGTGACGGCCACACCCACCGACATGCAGCGCATGGGCGAGGATCTCGATTTCTTCTTGGCCGGCAGTCGCGCCCCTTTGCTGCGGTTTCCGGCCTACAATCTTCTGCCGTACAAGATCCTGACCTACCACAACGAGACCGCGGCCGAGCGCATCCAGGTGCTCTATCACGCCATGGCCGCAGGCCAGGCACCCATCCTGCTGACCACCGTGGGTGCGCTCATGCACCGTATCCTGCCCAAACGCGCCTTGCTGGAATTCGCCGAACTGGTGCAAGTCCATGAGGAACTGGATCGTGACGCCCTGGCGGACAAGCTGGTGGTGGGGGGGTACACCCGCGCGCAGATCGTCGAGGAACCGGGGGATTTCAGCGTGCGCGGCGGGATCGTGGATGTGTTCAGCCCAGGGTACGCCAACCCCCTGCGCATCGAATTCTTCGGGGATACCGTGGAGTCTATCCGCGTGTTCTCCCCCATCACCCAGCGACAAATCGGAGCTGCGTCGGAAGCCGTCATCCTGCCGGCCCGCGAGGTTATCCTGCCGCCGGAACGCTTGACCCCCTTGACGGCGGCCATCCGCGAGTTGGCGGCTGACATCGGGATCCCCGTCTCGCGCACACGGGGAATTATCGACCGCTTGCGCAACGAGCTGACCTTTCCGGGAATCGAAAGCCTGCTGCCGCTGGTTTACGACCGCATGGACACCCTTCTCGATTATCTGCCCCCGGGGACGCGGGCGTTCCTCCTGGAACCGGCGGACCTTGAGCGCACGGCCCGCGAAACGGCCGCCCGCCTGGCGGTGCACTACGAGAGCACCCGGGAGGAGAAGCGCCTGTGTCTCGCGCCGGATCGGCTTATGGAGACCTGGGAAGCCCTGTGGAGCCGGTTGCAGGCCGGTCCGACGGTGGAACTGCGGCAGATGCCCCGCAGCGCCGGTGAGAACGCTTCAACGCAAACGGATAGGGAGCTGCGGGACACACAGGTCCAGGACCTGAGCGCGGTCACGCGTCTGGTACGGCATCCCGAGGAGGGCCAGTCCCCCTTCCAAGCCGTGGCCCAGTGGCTCCAGCAGCAGAACCGCGCGGGCATCGATCTCCACATCCTGTGCCATTCCGCCCAGCAGGTGGAACGCCTGCGGCGCTTCCTGGCCCCCTACGGTGAGTCCCCGGCGTCTGTCGAGGGGTTCACTCCCTCCGGCCCGCGCCGGCCCACCACGCGCATCGTGGTCGGTCGCCTATCCGAGGGCTTCGTCTGGCCCCAGGCAGGCCTCGGGCTGATTACCGAAAGCGACCTGCTGGGCACCCGCCCCAAGCGCAGGGCGACGCCGGCACCCAAGAACCGCGGCTCCCTGCTGGCCTTCGCGGATCTCAAGCAAGACGATCTGGTGGTGCATGCCGATCACGGCATCGGCCGCTACGAAGGGCTCTCCAAGCTGCGCATCGATGGCGTGGCCAATGATTTCCTGACCCTGGTCTACCGTGGCGGGGATCGACTCTATCTGCCGGTGGACCGCATGGGCTTGATCCAGAAGTACATGGGCGTAGAGGGCGTCACGCCGGAGTTGGACAAGATGGGCGGCCTTTCCTGGGAGCGGGTCAAAGCCCGGGTCAAGCGCTCGGCCGAGAAGATCGCCGGTGAGTTGTTGCGCCTGTACGCCGAGCGCAAGGTCCGGCAAGGCACCGTTTTTCGGGAAATCGACGAGTACATGGCCCAGTTTGAAGCCGGCTTCCCCTTCGAGGAGACCCCCGACCAGCAGCGGGCCATCGAGGATGTCCTCCAGGATATGCGCCACACGACCCCCATGGACCGGTTGATATGCGGGGATGTGGGCTACGGCAAGACCGAAGTTGCCCTGCGAGCTGCCTTCAAAGCGGTCACCAACGG
>DJGG01000215.1:5705-11870 GCA_002432195.1 Desulfobacteraceae bacterium UBA5852 | reverse complement strand
ATTAACGTTGGGACAGTAGTGAGCTTGAATATAAAAACTGAGAAGGAGTTTGAGGGCATGAAAATGTGGTTCAATATGGGGTAACATTGGTCCCTTTTTTAGGACATTGTAGAGGAAGAAAAAAGTGCCAAACGGTGAATCCAAAAATTGGCTAAAATTCTGTGCCGCAATTGATGGATTCCGCAGTAGGTATGGTAAGTGGCCTACTGCAGTTAGAGTGCTGGACTTCTTTCCAGATGAGCTGAAAAGTGTTTTATCTGAAGCCGATCACGCAAAACTACTCTCCAAAATCAAAATCCTTGCCGACGATTCGGCATTCATCGCTGTGGACGAATCCGGAAACGCCTATGATTACGGACGTGAGGGCTTTCCTGGGCCAACGCTTGAGGTTAGAGCAAGCGAGTGGTTAGGTGTAACGCCAGATTATTTCGAATAGTGTTGCATCGTTAGTGGGCCTTATTCTTCAAAGGACCTGAAACTGATGAATGATGGAATATTTCTTATCAACGCCGATGAAAGCCTAACAGAAATGGTTTCTATGCCCTACGATTCTGAAGGCTTGCTCCAGCGGTTGCTCCAAAAGTACCCCCAAGTATTGGCTGGAGAACAAATCAATAGTCAAGAACCCAGAAGGTGGCTGCTTGTCAGCAGAGAAATCGGCATCCCTGATCATGAGGATGGAGGTTCAAGGTGGGCTCTTGATCACCTTTTTCTGGATCAAGATGGTGTGCCAACCTTAGTCGAAGTAAAACGAGGCAATGACACAAGGATTCGCAGAGAAGTGGTTGGCCAGCTATTGGATTACGCGTCGAATGCCGTAGCTTTTTGGCCAATAGTGCAACTGCAATCAGATTTCGAGAAAAGCTGCTTAAGCGATGAAGTCGATCCGAACGAGAGGCTTGAAGAATTTCTCGATGGCCAAATCGAGGCAAATCAATTTTGGGATAATGTGAAAACCAATTTGCAGGCTGGCAAGATAAGGATGGTCTTCGTTTCGGATTGTTTACCTCAGGAACTTGTACGGATTATAGAGTTTTTGAACTCCCAAATGGATCCTGCTGAAGTATTGGGAGTTGAGATCAAGCAGTATGTCTCTGAAGGGCTAAGAACGCTGGTTCCGAAAGTTGTGGGCAATACATCTGAAGCTAGACAAAAAAAATCAATAAAGACTAAGGCGGAAATTAAACCTGAGCTTTTGAATGTTTTGAAAGCCTATGAAAAATATAATCTAAATAATTATGAATTGGCTGGTTTTGGAAGTAATTTTAAGAAGGTCATGATTCCAAATTGGCCGCCTAAATTGCACTACGAATTCATGCATACCAAAAGGTGGGGACACTCTGTTGAGCTTCATATAGAAAATGATCAATTCAGGGAAGTATTAGGACAACTAAGGGATTTGATAGAGTCAACTGCATTGCCAGATGGTAAACGAATTGAATTTGAACCTACATGGAAAGGAAATAGGGGCCGCTTTCGCATTGTTCTGGGGCAAACAGATGACAATGAAAAGGTAGCGAAGGCTATGAACGATTTTATTGAGGCAACTTCATCCAAAATTGCAGAAATAATTGCAGGCGTATGATTCCGCAAACTTAAAAGAACTTCATTCTAATGATTCTTTTTCCAACATTCTTTGTCTTCGAAGATCTGCTTGGGCTTAATTTTTATCCACTTCTTTCTGAGACCACAGGTGTGAGTGAGAGAACCTGGAAAAATCAGATAAAAGGCAGGCACATTTTTAAACCTGGAACGTTCAATAAGATATATGAGAATACAAATTTACTCGCAAAGAAAAATAACCCTGAATATGCAAGGGATGTAAGGGAACTATTTGATGAAATATTCAAATCAGAGAGTGTTCTTGGATGGGGTCAATTATTAGATGGATTTAACTATGCCACCCAACCGGACGTTCTATTACCACATACTCAAAAAATCATACGAGAATTTGAGGCATGCTCAATTCGTTTCGTGAAGATTTACAAAGCTGATGGGCATAAGAAAGCTGTCCGATATTTATTATCTCTAAAGCTACCAAGTGGCTTTATCAGTGAGGAAGATATCAGTTTTATCAAAGGCACCAAAAGCATTGAACCGTTGTCCAAATTTTTAGTGCTTGAATCGATGAAAAGCCTATTGTATTTCGCGTCCTCTATTGATGCCGAAATGATAAAGCCGTCTGAAAGCGATCCATCATGCGAATCAAAATTGGCAAAATTTTTACCTGTAGAGGCTGATAGGTCTGTTTTGTTGCCCATACCCAGGTTCTTGCATTGGTCTCAATCATCCTTGGGTTTCACAAAACAATCTGAAATAATCAATTTTATCGATAACGAGATTGCTCAGATAGACGAAAACGCAAAATCAGTACGCAGGCAATGGATTAGGTGGCAAAACGGTGAGCTCGTCCCAAGGTGGAGCAGCTTAGATACTATAACCAGCCACCTATTTCCTGATTTTGACAGCTGGGAGCGACGATTTGCAGTAGCAACTATCGTACTTTTCCAACGAATCTATGAGGTATTCGATGACATGATAGCTTCAAATATGTTCAGGGGAACCTACAAAGACATATTAGACGAATTTATGAATTATGAAAGGTGGTTTGCCAATCTCGCTGCCGAATACCGTTGCAGGGAATAAAAAGGGCGGCTGCAGAATTAGCAGCCACCCTCCGGTTTGGTCCTATTCGCTAATTTTATCCTCCCAATCGTCCGGACGCTCGTCATAACCCCTCGATTCCCAGTAGGCATCGTTGTTGGGGTTCATCTGATCAGCGTGATTGTCAAATTCATCCTGGCTGTAATCATAATCATTCCTCAGGCTCATTTGCTATTCCTTTCAAAAAATAATTAATAAGAGTGAAGGGCACAAACACTTTGGCGGCCCTTCAGAATTATCTCCCTTTTATTATGGCATTTTGCTCTGGTCAGTGACTTTTGCTGGAAAAATCGAAAAATCTGAATTTTCAATAGAATGGGTCTCGGGCCGAGCTAAACCTTATCGTGGTCGTCATGCTCCAAGCCAACCCGCCAGAAAATTCCCCCCTTATATCGATTCCTTTGCACTGATCATGGTCAAGTCGCAATTTCGGCCCTATTTATCGCCTTCGGGTGGAATAGTAAGTGAGAGTGACTAACCCGCCTCTCATGTTTTATGGCCCCCCCCCTTTCCTTGCTGCAGCAGCCCAACCATCTGACCATTTGACCCCGTAGTTCCAAGTAGCTCGCAACCCCGCACCCAGGGCGATCCGCCATCCTCGGCAGGTTGCCCTTTTTGCGTTCTGACGTGCCTCTGGGCACCAACCACCACCGAAAGGAGATCCCACATGAACCGTGACCTCTTGGAAAGACCCTTTGACGCCGGCCAGATCAAGCAGCGGGAAGGCCACTTCGGCAAGATGCTGGACTACATCGAGGCTCACAGAGTGATCCAGCGGCTGAATGACGCCTTTGACGCCCGGTGGAGTTTCGAAGTCGTGGAGCAGAAGGTCCTGGAGCAGACCGATGAGGTGCTGGTCCTGGGGAAGCTCTTAGCCGGCGAGGTGGTCAAGAGCCACTTCGGATCCAGCCGGATCACCCGGAACCGCGAGACGAGCGAGATGGTGCCTCTGCCGACGAAATAGGGACGGGTATGTTTTATGCTTTCGAGTTGGAATCGGGGGCAGACCTGTGGCGTTGGCAACAACGGTTACCATGTGGTGAAATCCAGGCGGAAAGCCGCCGCCGGTCGCTATCCTCTGGGAGCGCTTTTGGCCCCCCTGAATCGATGCGACTGGCGGCGGGGGATCCGGATGACCGTGCGCTGTCGCGCTGGCCGACCCCTGTGTTCCGGGATTCTAAATATCAGACAGGCAGGCGGATCATCCCTGCGCGGCCTGCTCGAGCTCATCCAGTTTGGCCGGCACCGACACGGCGATGTCGATGAGGGCCTTGGGGATCTTGCTCTGCTCGCACATGGTGCGGATCTCGCTTTCCTTGTCGCTGAACTCCATAATCTCGCGAATGGACTCGATGTAGGCGAGCATCTCGGCCGGCGGGATGGCCTCCAGCGGCGGCCCCTCGGCCTCGGCCTTGCGCTGTGCGGCGGCTTCGACCTCCTGCCGCTCTTTTTCCTTCAGGGCCTCCTCCATGGCCTTCTTGACGCCGTCGATCACGCCCTGGTCGACCTTGGCCATTTCCATGATCAGCTTCTCGGCGACGTTGTTGTCGAAGAGGTGCTTGACCCGTTCCGGGTCGGTCTTGCCCTTCACGGCCTCCAGCAGGGCGGCCACCCGCTCCCGTTCCGCGGCCCGCCTCTTCATCTCGGCATCCACCTGCGCCAGCCGCTCCTCGGTGATGCCCAACCCGCTGAGGATCACCGGGAAAGCCAGCATCTGCTCGATCAGCAGTTCGATGCCCTCATCGCCGGGCATGCCCTTGGCCTTGGCGATCAGCAGGTCCAGCCGGGCCTTTTCCACGCGCCGGATCACCTCCGGGCGGAACTCGGGCCCGCCGAACTTGGGCCAGGCCTTGCTGATCTCCTTGACGATCCGGTCGCTGGCGGCATAGGGGGCCGTGGCCTCCTCCAGGGTGAGGGCCTCCACCGCAGAGTTGACGTCCTTGAGGAGGGGCCTGCCGGCCTTGAGCATGTCCTTCAGGGCAAACCGCAGCTCGATCATGTGCCCGCCGTGCCGGGATACATTGTAACCGGCTTGGTCGAGCTCGCCCGCCATCTGCTGAATGGCGGCCTCCACCTTACCCCCCGACAGGGCCTGGGGATCGAGGGTCAGGAACCGCTCCTCAATGGCCAACCAGAGGGGCATCTTTTGCTTGTCTTCGGCTTCGGTCATGTTCCATTCTCCTTTCATGAGGTTATCGAATTGCAAGCCTTTGGCCGGAAATTGTCTGAGCGGCGGCGTGGACGGGGAGGCCCGGCGCCCTTTGCACCAGAGTGGTTTCAAGGCCTTCAATCGAGAACACGGTCCACGCGGGCGGCAGGTCCAAACCTGGTGAATTCGGGTGGCGAGGCTTGGAACCGCGCGCCCAATACCGTGATGGAAGCCGAGGGGAGGTTTTGACGTCCCTTCTAACCTGATAGTCGGCGATATTCAATGCCAGTCCGCCTGGATTGTCGGAGGGGGGGGTAGAAATAGGTTAGAAAAAGCAAAAGGGGCTGCGGACTGATCCGCAACCCCTTGATTTTTTGGTAGCGGGGGCAGGATTCGAACCTGCGACCTTCGGGTTATGAGCCCGACGAGCTACCAGACTGCTCCACCCCGCAGCAACGAAGGGGACTATTAGTATAGGTGGGGGGGGTTGTCAAGGACCTTCGGCGGCCTGGAGCAAATCTTCCAGGGCATGGCGCAGGGCCGCGCGCTCCTCCGGGGGGCAATGGATCAGGACTTTTTTGGAGCGGTGGGCGTGGCCCCCCACGATTTCCACCCGGGACTTGGCCACCCCCAGGAGCTTGGCCAGGAGGCGCACGCATTCCCGGTTGGCTGCCCCCTCCACCGGGGGGGCGGTGAGGCGCAGCTTGAGGGCCTCGCCGTGGCGCCCCGCGGCTTCGCTGCGGGACGCCTTGGGCTGCACCATGACGGAGAGGCCGAGGCCTTCGGGCCGGTCCTGGATGATGGGCATGGCAGGCTTGTCCGGTCTGCACCGTCAGGCGGGTGTGGCGAAACGCGCATGCGGTCGCAAGCCGAGGGTTGCGAGCCCCCGCCGTCTGAAGGATTGGGCGTGCCGCCCTGGGGCCAAAGCCGCCAAGGGCGGAGGGTTTCGGCTTCGGGCGGTCAGCCGTTGCGGATGCTGTCGATGATGCGGCTGGAGGACAAGGCCTCCTCCACGGGAATCAGGGCCACGCGGCCCCCGTGCCGCTCCACCAGATCGTGGCCGCGCACCTCCTCGGGGGCGTAGTTGCTGCCCTTGGCCAGGACGTCCGGCCGGATGGCGGCGATGAGCTGTTCCAGCTCGCCCTCGCCGAACACCACCACGGCGTCCACGCTGTCCAGGGCGCTCAAGATCCGCACGCGCTCCTCGGCCCCGATGACCGGCCGCCCCGCGCCCTTGAGGCTGCGCACGGCGGCGTCGTCGTCGATGGCCACGATGAGGGTGTCGCCCAGCTGCTTGGCCGCCTCGAAGAGCTTGATGTGCCCCACGTGGAGGAGGTCGAAGCAGCCGTTGG
>DJGG01000215.1:2146-5644 GCA_002432195.1 Desulfobacteraceae bacterium UBA5852 | reverse complement strand
TTTTCGGGGCAGGGGCGCGGCCGCGGGCTGGGCGGCCTGTTCCAGTTCGGCCAGGGTGACCGGCGCCGTGCCCACTTTGCCCACCACGATGCCGGCCGCGGCGTTGGCCAGGGTCACGGCCTCCTCGTAGCCGGCCCCGGCGGCCAGCGTCAGTCCCAGCACCGCCAGCACCGTGTCCCCGGCGCCGGAGACGTCGTAGACCTGGCGGGCCACCGTGGGGATGACGTAGGGCGGCGCCTGGCGGTCGAAGAGCACCATGCCGTCCTTGCCTCGGGTGATGAGCAGCTTCTCCAGGTGGGCCACCTCCAGGAGGTGCACCGCCGCCGCGGCCAGGGAGGCGTCGTCCACGATCTCGATGCCGGTGGCGAGCGAGGCTTCCTTGCGGTTGGGGGTCAGCATGGTGGTGCCGCGGTACTTGGCGAAATCCATCCCCTTGGGGTCCACGAGCACCGGGCGCCGGTGCCGGCGGGCGGCGGCCACCAGGCGCCGGACCAGCTCCGGGGTGATCAGCCCCTTGTCGTAGTCGGAAACCAGGACCACGTCCGCCTCGGCCACGGTGGATTCCAGGAAAGCCACCAGGCGCTCGAAGGCATCGCCGCCCACGGCCCGGCGGGTCTCCCGGTCGATGCGCAGGACGTGCTGGTTGGAGGCGATCACGCGGGTCTTGCGGGTGGTGGGGCGCGCGGCCTCCTGGACCACCCCCCGGGTGTCGGCCCTGAGGGCCGCGAACAGCTCCAGCATGCGCCGGCCGTCGGCCCCCGTGCCCACCACACCGGCGACACTCACCCGGGCGCCCAGGGAAGCCAGGTTGTTCACCACGTTGCCGGCCCCCCCCAGGGTGAGGTCTTCCCGCAGGACCGAGACGATCTGCACCGGGGCCTCGGGGGAGATGCGGTCCACCTCCCCCCAGAGGTATTCGTCGATCATCAGGTCGCCCACGACCAGCACGTGCTGGCGGGCGAAGCGTTCCAGGAAGGTCAGCATGGATGTGGTCAATTGCCGTTTCCCGAGGCGGTTGCGCGGACCAGCAGCCGGGCGATGGCCGCCTGCAGCTCCGCGTAGCCGGTGGTGACCGGAAACTGGGGGAATTCCTCCACCACGTTGGCCGGGGGACGGAACAGGATGCCGTGGTGGGCGGCCTGGAGCATGGTGATGTCGTTGTAAGAGTCGCCCATGGCGATGACCTGGAAGTTCAGCCGCCGCAGGGCTTCGGCCACCTGGCGTTTGCCGTCCGGCTGGCGCAATTGGTAATCCCGGACGCGGCCCCGGTCGTCCACCACCAGGGAATTGCAGAAGAGGGTGGGACGGCCGAGCTTTTCCATCAGGGGGGCGGCGAATTCCACGAAGGTGTCGGAGACCACGATCACCTGGGTGACGCCCCGCAGCCAGTCCAGGAATTCCAGCGCCCCCGGCAGGGGCTCCATGGTGCGGATCACTGCCTGGAGATCGGGCAGCCCCAGGCCGTGCTGCTCCAGAAGCCCCAGGCGCTTGCGCATGAGCACGTTGTAGTCGGCGATGTCCCGTGTGGTCAGGCGCAGGTCGTCGATGCCCGTGCGTTCGGCCACGTTGATCCAGATTTCAGGGACGAAGACGCCCTCCAAGTCGGAACAGACGATTTGCATGGCACCTCGCTGGCGGAAACAGGGCACTTGAAACGCCGGCACCGCGGCCTCAATCCTGCCCGTTGGGATCCTCGACGCGGATCAGCATGGGTTCCTCGTCCACGACGCCCAGTTCCTGGATGCGGCGCAGCGCTTCCTGCATGTCCGATTCGCGCGCCAGGTGGGTCATCATCACCACGGGCACCGCCCCCTGGGACTTGCGCCCCTTCTGGTGCACGGACTGGATGCTGATGCCCAGGTCCCCCAGGATGCCGGAAACCCTGGAAAGCACCCCGGGCTGGTCCAGGACCTGGAGCCGAATATAATAGTGGGTCTGGATCTCCGCCATGGGCCGCAGGGGGATGCGCCCGATGCTCCCGGGCTGGAAGGCCAGCAGCGGCACGCGGCCCGGAGCGCCGAAGATCAGGTTGCGCCCCAGGTCCACCAGGTCTCCCAGGACGGCGCTGGCCGTGGGCATCATGCCGGCCCCCCGGCCGTAAAGGAGGATTTCGCCGGCGGCATGGCCCGCGATGGTGAGGGCGTTCAGGGGGCCGCTGATGGTGGACAGGAGGTTGGCCTCCGGGATCATCGTGGGGTGCACCCGGGCCTCGATGGCCCCCTCGGCGTGCTTGCTGATGGCCAGGAGCTTGATGCGGTAGCCGAACTGGCAGGCGTAGGCGATGTCCAGGGGTGTTACCCGGGAGATGCCTTCGATGTAAATGTCGTCGAAGTCCACTTCCGTACCGTAAGCCAGGGCCGTGACGATGGCCAGCTTGTGGGCCGTGTCGTAGCCTTCCACGTCCAGGGTGGGGTCGGCCTCGGCATAGCCTTCGGCCTGGGCCTGCTTGAGGGCCTCGGCGAAGGCGATGCCCTCGTCGGTGATGCGGGAGAGGATGTAGTTGCAGGTGCCGTTCAAGATGCCGGTCATGTAATGGATACGGTTGCCGGCGAGGGACTCCCGCAGGGTCTTGATCACCGGCATGCACCCGCCCACACTGGCTTCGAAGGCCACGTCCACGCCCCGGGCGGCGGCCGCCTGGAATATGGCCCGGCCGTGCTTGGCCAGCAGGGCCTTGTTGGCGNNTGGCGGTGACCACGTGCTTGCCGTTGGCGATGGCCTTGAGGATCAGGTCCCGGGCGATGGTCTCCCCGCCGATCATTTCGATGACGATGTCCACTTCCGGGTCGTTGACCACCCGGAAGGCGTCGGACATGAGCACCCCGTCGTCGAAGCGCACGCCGCGATCCGTCCGGGTATCGATGTCCGCCACCCACTTGAGGCGGAAATCAGCCCCCATGCGGGCGCGGATCAGGTCGGCCTCCCCCAGCAGCAGGCGTGCGACCCCCGTGCCCACGGTACCGCACCCCAACAGACCCACTTGGATGGTTTTCATGGTCCCGCTCTCCTTGGGCGGAAGCGGCCGGCGTTGCCGAAGCCCCCGGGCGGCCGGCCGCCCCAGGCCGGTTCAGCGCAGCACGTTGCGGATGCCGCGCACGGCCTGGTTGATGCGCATGTTGTTTTCGATCAGGGCGAAGCGCACGAATTCATCCCCGTACTGGCCGAACCCCAGCCCCGGGGAGACGGCCACGCGGGCTTCGCGGATGAGGAACTTGGAGAACTCCACCGAGCCCATGGCTCGGTAGGCCTCGGGGATCCGGGCCCAGACGAACATGGTGCCCCGGGGCGGGGGCACATCCCAGCCCGCGCGCCCCAGGCCCGTAATGAGGGCGTCCCGGCGCTCGCGGTAAACTTCGCGGATGTCATCGACACAGCTCTGGTCTTCGTTCAGGGCGATGATGGAGGCGATCTGGATGGGCTGGAAGACGCCGTAGTCCAGGTAGCTCTTGATGCGCTTGAGGGCGAAGATGGCCTCCCGGTTGCCCACGCAGAAGCCCA
>DJGG01000215.1:0-2132 GCA_002432195.1 Desulfobacteraceae bacterium UBA5852 | reverse complement strand
GTAGCTCTTGGACATGGAGAAGAATTCCACGGCCACGTCCCGGGCGCCCGGGACCTGCATGATGCTGGGGGCCTGGTAGCCGTCGAAGGTGAGATCGGCGTAAGCGAAATCGTGGATCACCAGAAGTTCGTGCTCCCGGGCGAAGGCGACGATCTGCTCGAAGAACTCCAGCCCCACGACTTCAGTGGTGGGGTTGTGGGGGTAGGAGATGATCAGCAGCTTGGGCCGCGGCCAGGTCTGGCGCGTGGCCTCGGTGAGGTTGTGGAAGAAGTCCTGGCCGGGCCCCACGGGAATGCCCCGCACGTCGCCGCCGGCGATGATGGCCGAGAAGGGGTGGATGGGGTAGGTGGGCGTGGGGGTGAAAACCACGTCCCCCGGCCGGATGGTCACCAGCACCAGGTGGGACATGCCCTCCTTGACCCCGATGGTGACGATGGCTTCGCGCTCGGGGTCGATGTCCACGTCGAAGCGCCGCCGATACCAGTCGGTGATGGCCGCGCGCAGGCGCGTGATGCCCATGGAGGCCGAATAGCGGTGGTTGGGGGCTTTCTGGGCGGATTCCAGGAGCTTGTCGACGATATGGCGCGGGGTCCCCATGTCCGGATTGCCCATGCCGAGGTCGACGATGTCTTCGCCGCTGCGTCGGCGCTCCATCTTGAGCTCGTTGACCGTGGCGAAGACGTAGGGCGGCAGGCGATCCAGCCGGGCGAAACGCGTCATGGCGCTATCTCCGTGGGAAGCGACTTCCGCCGGTCCGTGGCGGCCGCCGGGCGGTGACCTGCGGGGCTGCCCGGGGGACCGAGGCGGGTATGGGCAGGCGGTGGAGGTGTTGGTCCACGGCCGATCGGTAACGGATGGCGGCGCTGCGTGCCTCGCCACGGCGTGCTGACCCCGAGGCGGGATCATCCGCGGAACCGCGCCGCCACATTCGCAGTCCAGTTACATGAAGCCGCTGGGGTTGTCAAAATTTTTGTTTTGACTTTTGACCCCAAAGCGTTTAGCGTTGGACCCCATCGATAGGAAAATATCCATTTTTTTCAGGAGATTATTAAATGTCGGACGCGCTGACCTATGCTCGCGCAGGCGTGGACATCGACAAGGGCAACCGGTTGGTGGACAAAATCAAGGCCATCGCCAAGTCCACCACGCGCCCCGGCGTGATGGGGGACATCGGGGGCTTCGGCGGGCTTTTCTCCCTGAACGTGGCCACCATGGACCGCCCCGTGCTGGTGAGCTCCACCGACGGGGTGGGCACGAAGCTCAAGATCGCCTTCATGATGGACAAGCACGACACCGTGGGCATCGACCTGGTGGCCATGAGCGTCAACGATATCTGCGTGCAGGGCGCAAAGCCGCTTTTTTTCCTGGATTATTTTGCGACCGGCCGCTTGGATGAGCGTATTGCCGAAGCCGTCATCCAGGGCATCGGCGAAGGCTGCCGCCAGGCCCAGTGCGCCCTGATCGGCGGCGAGACGGCGGAGATGCCGGATTTCTACCCCGACGGCGAGTACGATCTGGCGGGGTTCGCCGTGGGGATCGTGGACAACGACAAGATCATCGACGGCACCCTGATCCGCCAGGGGGACCGGCTGGTGGGCATCGCCTCCANNAAGCACAGCAACGGGTACTCCCTGGTGCGCAAGATCTGTTTCGAACGCCTGGGGCTCACCGTGGATTCCCACGTGCCCGAGTTGGGGCGGAGCCTGGGGGAGGAGCTGCTCACCCCCACCCGCATCTACGCCGGGGTGATCAGCAGCCTCGTCAAGGACCTGCCCATCCACGGCCTGGCCCATATCACCGGCGGCGGCATCCCGGAGAACATCGTGCGCATCATTCCGGACTCCTGCGGGATACGGATTTTCGCCAACAATTGGGATGTCCCCCCGGTCTTCCCCTTCCTTCAGCAGGCCGGAAACGTGCCCGTCGAGGACATGCGCCGTACCTTTAATAACGGGATCGGGATGATCGTGGCCGTGCCGGAGAAGTCCACCGAGGAAGTCCTGGGGCGCCTGCGGGCCATGGAGGAGAAGGCCTTCCTCATCGGCGAAGTGGAAAAGCGCGACCCCAAGGATGCCCGCATCGAATGGGTCGACGGCACGCCCGCCTGACACCCCCTAACAGGCTGTGGATAA
>DJGG01000255.1 GCA_002432195.1 Desulfobacteraceae bacterium UBA5852 | reverse complement strand
AAGCCGCGGCGCCGCCTACGGGGCCTTGGGGCTGAGTTCCGGCGGCTCCGGGGGCCATGCCCCCCGACCGGCCCCCTCCGACCCCGGCCGACCCAACCCGCCTCACATCCTCACGGCCCCACCACCAGGTTGCGGATAACCCCGATCCCTTCGATGGAGCACTCCACCACGTTGCCCGCCCGCAAGGTCACCGGCGGGTCGCGGAAGATCCCCACCCCCGCGGGGGTGCCGGTGGCGATCACGTCCCCCGGCATGAGGGTGATGTCGGCGCTGATGTACGCGATGATCCCGGGGATGTCGACGACCATGTCTCCCGTGTGACCGTCCTGCATGACCACCCCGTCCACCGTGGCCGTCAGGCGCAGGCCGTGGGGATCGGCCACCTCGTCCGCGGTCACCAGGGCGGGTCCCAGGGGGGCGAAGGTGTCGAAGGACTTGCCCCGGAACCACTGGCCGTCTCCGAACTGGGCCTCCCGGCCGGAGACGTCGTTCATCACGCTGTAGCCCGCGATCACCTCCCAGGCCCCCTCCCGCGTCACCGCCTTGCACTCCTGGCCGATCACCAGGGCGAGCTCCACTTCCCAGTCCACCTTCCCGCTGCAGCGGGGCAGCCGGATGGGGTCGAAGGGGCCGTTCAGGGCGCTGGGGGCCTTGGCGAAGAGCAGCGGCCGCTCGGGGCTGTCGAAGTTTCCTTCCCGGGCGTGGGCGGCGTAGTTCTTCCCCAGGCAGATGATCTTGGAGGCGCCCGCCAGGGGGCAGCCCAGGCGCGCGTCCCGGACCTCCCCCGGGTCCGTGATCGCCGCCGCCCGCTCCATCCATCCCTCCCGCAGGAAGCGCTCCCCGATATCGGGCATCTTCGGCAGGTGCCGGCGCAGGTCCACGATGCGCCCATCCCGCCAGAGGCCCGGTTTTTCCCGGCCCGGGGGGCCGAATCGAATCAGTCGCATGTCTGTCCTCCCGGCTCCGGGTCCGGTGAGCGTCCCGCCTCCCCGTCCCGAAACCCGTCTGCGTAACGCTTGCCGCCGTACCAGTCCACCTGGCGGCAGATGCCCCGGATGATGCTCACCTCCCGGGCCCGGAGCTCCATGCGGGTGCCGAAACGGCGCACCCGGTTCATCCAGTAGTCCGGGTTCTGGGGGTTGATGAAGGAAATCCGCACCAGCATTTCTCGCAGCTGGTCGTACATGCCGTCCAACTCGTGGCGCGCGGCCAGCTTCGGCCGCACCGGGGTCCCCGGCGCGGCTTCGGCCCGGAAAACCTCGTAGCACAGGATCACCACCGCCTGGGCCAGGTTCAGGGAGGCGAACTGCGCCGTGGGAATGGTCACCAACTCATGGCACAGGCGCAAGTCCTCGTTGGTCAGCCCGCGGTCCTCGGGGCCGAAGACCAGGGCCACGCGGTTGGCGGCGGAAAGCTCCACCAGCCGCCGGGCCATGCGCTCGGGGGTCGTGACCTTCTCGCGCTCCCCCCCCAGGCGCGCGGTGGTGCCCACCACTACCTGGCGGTCGGCCAGGGCCTCGGCGAGGGTGTCGAAACGCCGGATGCCGTCCACCACCTTTCCGGCCGCATGGGTGGCCATGCGGCGGATGCGCTCCGTGTCGAAGCATTCCGGGTCCACCACGTCCAGCCGCGCGATGCCCATGTTGCACGCGGCCCGGGCCGCCGAGCCGATGTTCTCGGGGAACCGCGGGCGGTGCAGCACGATGCCCACGTTCTCCAGGCGGACCCGCTCGGCCATCAGGCCACGATCTCGAAACGGTTGAAGAAATAGCCGATCTCGAAGGCGGCGGTTTCCGGGGCATCCGAGCCGTGCACCACGTTCTTCTCGATGTCGGTGGCAAAGTCGGCCCGGATGGTGCCCGGAGCCGCATCCTTGAAGTTGGTGGCCCCCATGAGCCCGCGGTAGCGGGCGATGGCCCCCTCGCCTTCCAGGACCATCACGACGCAGGGTCCGGAGGACATGAAGTCTGTGAGACTGGCGAAGAAGGGGCGCTGGCGGTGGACGGCATAGAAGCCCTCCGCCTGGGGTCTCGTCATGTGGATCATCTTCAGGGCCACGATGCGCAGATCGTTGTCTTCCAGGCGCTTGACAACCTCGCCGATAAGCCCCCGGCTGACGCCGTCGGGTTTGACGATGGACAGGGTACGCTCCATGAGCACAGCATCCTTTCGTTGGGAGTGGGCCGTCGGTTGCGGGCTGCCATAGCAGAAGCCCCGGCGCGCGTCAACGGGCGCGCATGGCCCGCCGCCGGGCCGGGCATTGACATCCGCGGGCGGGCTTTTTATAGAATCGACCAGATAGACTGGAACCCCAACCCCCGGCCGCCGTGGCACGGCTTCCCGGGGCGCCGCCGGAGCCGCCGCCGCATGCCCATTTACGAATTTTACTGCCCGGATTGCAACACCATCTTCAGCTTCTTCTCCCGCAAGGTGGACACCCGCAAGAGGCCGGACTGCCCCCGCTGCGGGCGCCCCAAGCTCTCCCGGCAGGTGTCGCTCTTCGCCGTCACGGGCAAGGCCCGCGAGGAGGGCGATTCCGCCGACCCGCCCTTCGACGAGGGCCGCATGGAGCGGGCCATGCAGATGCTGGCCGGGGAGGCCGAGCACCTCAACGAGGACGATCCCAAGCAGGCCGCCCGGCTCATGCGCAAGCTCACCGACATGACCGGCCTGCCCCTGAGCGACGGCATGAGCGAGGCCCTCCAGCGCATGGCGCAGGGGGAGGACCCCGAGAAAATCGAGGCCGACATGGGGGATCTGCTGGACGGCGACGACCCCTTCCAAATCAAGAAAAAGGGCCGTGGGGGCGCCGACCAACGGCGGCCGCCGCTCCGGGACGAGACCCTCTACGACCTATTATAACGTGCCCCGGAAGAAAGGGAC
>DJGG01000051.1:6218-6350 GCA_002432195.1 Desulfobacteraceae bacterium UBA5852 | reverse complement strand
CGCATAAGGCCTTCGAGCGGGCGGGGGGGCTCCCATCCCGGGCCCTCGGCGGCGCGATGCTCGGGAGGCCCGGCTGCCCCGGGGGCTCAGAACGGCTCCCGGGACAGAAAATAGGTGTGGGTGGGGCAGAGC
>DJGG01000051.1:0-6174 GCA_002432195.1 Desulfobacteraceae bacterium UBA5852 | reverse complement strand
AGAGCACATGGGGGCGCCGGGCGGTGCTGCGGGTGGTGGTGCAGCGGGTGCGGTTGAAGCGGCGCAGCTTGTGGGAGTCGAAGAAACGGATCTGGCGGGGGGTGATTTCGTGGACGATGGACCAATGGTCCCACACGGGCCCCCCCACACCGATCAGCACGGCCCGGTCGGCCCCGGCCTCGAGAAAGGCCATCATCTCCGACCAGAACTCCTCGAGGGGCGTGTGGGGCAGGTGCTTGAAGGGCATGCTGCGGTGGGGGATCAGGTCTCCCACCACATCCCGCAGGATCCCGCCGATGGTGTTCAGCACGATGCCCTCCGCCAGCACCCGGCTCAAGCTCTGGGTGGTCTCCAGGTACTCCAGGATCCGGCGGAAAAGCGCCTTGGCCTCGCAGTCCCGGACAGCCGCCACGATGCGGGCCGCGTTGACGATGCTGTAGATGGCGCAAAGGCCGTCCAGGCCGCCCTGCTCGTAGGGTTTCATGACCGGTTCCGTAGTGCCGGGTGCCGGGCGGCCGCCAGGTTCACCAGCTGGCTGGCAAAGGCCCCGTAAGACAGGCCCGCGGCCTCGGCGGCATAGGCCAGGCTCGTGTCCGGGCTGACGTCCGGGTTGGGGTTGACGTCCAGCACGTAGAAGATGCCCTCCCGCAGACGCAGATCCAGCCGCGCATAGTCCCGGCAGCCCACCTGGCGGTAGGCCCGTGTGGCGGTGCCGGCGATGGCGGCCGATTCCGCGGCCGTCAGGACGGCCGGGAGCAGAACCCGGATGCCTTCATAATGGGCGGATCCGGGGGTGAACTTGGCGTCGTAGGTGCACAGCCGGTCGCGCACATCGGCAAAGGCGGAGAAGTCCATTTCCGCCGGGGGCAGCATGTGCACCTGCCCGTTGCCCCACAGGGTCACGTGGAACTCCCGGCCGTCGATGAAATCCTCCACCATGGCCGGCTGCCGGAAGGCCTCGCGGACGTATGCCACCCGGCGCCGCAGGGCCGCGGCATCCAGCACCACGGCATTGGTGTCCACGCCGGTGCTGCTGTGCTCATAGGCCGGCTTGACGATCGCCGGAAAGGCGTGCCAGTCCCCGGCCGCGTTCCCGTCGCAGATCCGCCACCGGGGCGTGGGAATGCCGCTGCCGGCCAGACGCGTTTTGACGGCGGCCTTGTCCCAGCTCGCGGCCAGCACCTCCGCGGTGGACCCCGTGTAGGTGAAGCCCCGCTCCTCAAGCATCCGCGCCACCTGCACGTCGCTGTGGGGGCGGCCGGGAAGCTCCTCGCACCAGTTGAAGACGATGCAGCCGGCCGGGTCGACGTGCGCCAGGGCGGCGCCCAGGTCCGCGCTGGCCACGGGCGCCTCGATGACCCGGTGGCCTTCAGCGCGCAGGGCCGCCATCAGATGCCCGACGGCCTCCCGCACGCCGCCGGCGTCGTCCGGGCCCCAGGCGGGGTCGAGGTTGTGGAGCAGCACAACGGGCAGGCGGGCGGGTCCATCATCGGGGGCCATCGGCGCGTCTCCTTCCCTGGGCCGCCGCGCTGGTCGGCGGCCGGCCGGTGAAAGCATGCGCTACCGGCCTGGAGACGGTTTGTCAAGGAAGATCCGCAGCCTATCGCCCCAAATGCGGACCGGGAAAGCCCGGAGGACCGGGCAACCCGCGGGGACTGGGCGGCAGGGGGCTAGCCGCTGCCCGCCGAGGCCGGCCTTTCACCGGAGGACGGCCAGAGGCGGCATTCCCAGCGGCGCTGGATGTTGCGCCACAGGACGACTTCGTAGACCGCCGCCAGGCCCACCAGCGCGTAAATGAGGCGGCTGGCCGGGCTCAAGGCCCCGAAGACCACCTCCACCAGATTGATGTTGAAAAAGCCCACCATGCCCCAGTTGAGCCCTCCCAGGGCCAGCAGCAAGGCGGCCAGGATATCCACACCTTTGGGAAAGGTCATGCGTTCCATGGGTATTCCTCCCTTCGGCCGGCGAAAGGCGCGTGCGGCGCCCCTTCTTGACGCCAGACTAAAGCCGGGCCTATGGATTTCAAGAGGCGTCCGTGCCAATCCAGGTATCCGTCTGAAATTGTAGGAATTAATGCATGAGACGCGTTCCCCGCGGCGGGGGCCCGGNNGGCGGAACAAGGCGATCCCCCCGGCTCAACGCCGGGGCTGGATGCGGGTGAGGCGATACCCCCGGCCGGTTTCCTGAAGGTCGAACTCCACCCGGTCGCCGGGCTTCAACCCCACGAGCTGGCTGCGGTGCAGGACCTCGAATTGCGTGATCGCCCCGGGCAGGCGCAGGAACTCGAGCGCGTCGTGCCGCAGGGTCACGGTGCCGGCGGCCAGGTCCACGGCTTCCACGGTTCCGCGGCCCTGCTGGAATTGCTCAGCCGCCCGGGGGGCCCCGGGGCGGGAGCGCGGCGTGTCGGCGGAGCGGACGACGCCGGGCAGCCAGACGGATAGACACATTGCGGCCACCCAGGCCACGGCCTTGGCGTTCATGGGGCGGGCGCTTTTCATTCCACCACCCAGACCGTGCAGTTGCGGGCATAGCTGACGATCTTGCTGGAGATGCTGCCGAAGAGGAACTCCTCGCTGCGGGAAAGCCCTTTGCGTCCCACCACGATGGTGCCGTAGGCCCGGTGATCGCGCTCCTCCAGGATGCAGGTGGCCATGGAGGGGCAATTCCGCTGGTAAGCGCGCACATCGACGTTTTCCGGGGCGAAGCCGTGCCCGATCAGCACCTGGCGGTAATCTTCCAGGAGCTGGGCCATACGCTCCTCGTGGCGCCGGAGCCAGCGCTCCCGCTCCTCGTCCGTAGCGAAGTAATCCTCCTCCGGCAGGGGGATGATGTGCAGCAGGGTCGCCCGGACATCCGGCAACCCCTCCAGCATCTGCCCCACGTAGGTGACGGCGCGGCGGGCGTTCTCCGAATCGTCCACGGCGATCAGGATGTCCCGTTTGAAGGCCTTGGCGGTGCTCATGGTGTGGTCTCCTGGGGGGTGGCGGGCGCGGCCAGGCGGCCGCGCTCCAGATCGTCCAGCAATTGCCCGGTATGCTCGTAGAACCGCTGGCACCCCTGGGAGAAGTGCAGCAGCACGCGGTTGAGATCCGTGGGGATGTACGGGTAGACCTTTTGCAGGTTGGCCACGCGGTGGTGGAAGACGATGTTGAGATCCGCGGCCTCGAGGGCTTCCCGGGCGGGATGCTTCGCGTCGGCCAGGTCCTGGAGCAGGACATCCCCGCCCCCCACGAGGAAGATCAGGATGTTTCCCAGGCCGAAGAGATCGTAGCCGTAGATGTTCTCCCGGTGGCGGTAGTTGTAGTCGTAGTCGATCCAGCGGAAGAGGCCGGTGTCCCGATCGATGAGGACGTGGTCGCGGCGGATGTCGCCGTGTTTTTCCCCGTGGTCGTGGAGGAAGCGGATGGCCTCCACGGCGGGCCGGAAGCGGGCCAGAATCCCGGGGAGATGCTCATGGAAGTAGGCGGCGTGATCCACACGCCGGCGCAAGGCTTCGACATGGGCCAGGAGGCTGGGACCGTAGATGTGATCGATGACCCGCACCACGTTGCCGCGGGCATCGCGGGCGGCGTAACCCTGCATGAAATGCGGGTGGCCGGCCGTCAACTCCAGGATGCGGGCCTCCTTTTTGGGGCTGCGGAAGCACTCGAACTCCACGGCGCCCACCCGGGTCATGAATTTTTCGTAGAAGACGAGCTTCAGGAACTTGCGCCGGCCGTCGGTGAGGTCGACGGCCCGCTTGACCCAGAACTTGACCTCGTCGTCGATGCCGAAGCGCCCCTCCTTGGCGTTGTGGCGCACCAGGAAGGGGCGGTCTTCCAGGACCACCACATCCCCGTATTCGATGTCGTAGAAGTCGCTCGTGTCCCGGAAGAGGCGCAGCGCGGGGGCGGGTGCCCCGGAGGGGATCCACTCCTGGGCCAGGTGCCGGATCTGCTGGTCGGTCAACGGGGCCTGCATGGCGGCGCGGTCGCTCCCTTCCCGCCCAATATCGCGAGGGGCCGCGGGGATGTCAAGGCGGCCGCCCCGGGACCGGCCGCCCTTTCCGGGCGCGGGGAACACCGGCGGAGGCGGTCGAGATCACCTCATCCATTCGAAACCATGGCATTTTTGTTCCGGCGGTGCTAAGGTCTAGCCTGCAGTGAAAGGCAGCGCCGCAAGCGCGCCGCGCGTTCGCACGCGGATGGAAATTTCCGACGGAGCCGGCATAAAGGTCCGCCCATGAACCCTGACGAATTGACCGTATTGAGCCCGTTGCCCGACGACCTGTATGCCGAAGCCAGCGCCGGAAAGGCGGCTTTGCTGGTGATCTACGGCTACGACATCGGCAAGTGCCATACCCTCCAGGAAGGCCATCACGTCATCGGCCGCTCCGCGGCCGCCGACATCCAGATCGACCAGGACAGCGTTTCCCGCAACCATGCCCGTGTGGAGTGCGAAGGCGGGCAGGTCACGGTCCGGGACCTGGGCTCCTCCAACGGCGTTTTCGTCAACGGCCACCGGGTGGAGGGGGCCGTCCTGGCGGACGGCGACCGCATCCACGTGGGGGAGACCATCCTCAAATTCGTCAAGGCCTACCAGCTGGAGTGCGACTACCACGAGAAGGTCTACCGGCTGATGACCGTGGACGAGCTCACCCGGGCCTATAACCGCCAATACTTCTTCGCGGCCCTGAACCGCGAAATCGACCGCGCGGTGCGCTACCATTCGGTGTTCTCCCTGGTGATGCTCGACGTGGACGATTTCAAGCCCATCAACGACACCCGCGGGCACATGGCCGGCGACTACGTTTTGAAGGAGTTCGTGGCCTTCGTGACCCAGCACATCCGGCGCAACGACATGCTCTGCCGCTACGGGGGCGACGAGTTCGCCATCATCCTGCCGGAAACCAACCGCGAGCAGGGGCTCTTCTTCTGCGGCAAGATCCGGGAGCTGGTGGCCGGGCACGCCTTCCACTTCGAGGGGCGCGACATCCCCATCACCATCAGCATGGGCCTGAAGCATTTCGAAACCGGGGAACAGATCCTGAGCGCCCGGGAGCTGATCGCCGAGGCCGACCGGAAGCTCTACGAGGCCAAGAAGGGCGGGCGCAACCGCGTCTGCGGCTGACCGAACCCATCTCAAAAACGTCTTTTGGCCCCATCTCGGCGTTGGAGCCGTCTTTCCAATCCTCGACAACCGGGAGGTTGCCTCCGGTTGGAAAGTCGGCTCCGCCTTGATCTGGGGCCAAAATCCATTTTTTGAGAAGGGTTCGGATGGGCGCGGCGTTTCCCGTCGGCCCGCACCTTGCCCTGCGGCCTGAGGCGCAGTTTATCTACAGGCTGTTAGCCACCGGCGGGGTTTTATCGACCCTCCGCGCTGGGCCGTTCTTCCAAGCTTATTCTCCCGCTTCGGCCGGTCATCCGGCCGCTGCCGGCGGGCCCGTCACCAGCTCGTAGGGCCAGCCCACGATGCCCCCCTCCATGAAGCAGACCCGGTCGTACCCGGCGGCGTTCAGGATCCGCTGGGCCTCGTAACCCCGCATGCTCACCTTGCACATGGCGATGATGTCCCGGTCCCGGGGTAGTTCGTGCATGCGTTCCCGCAGTGCGCCTAAGGGAATGTGCACCACGTCCCAGGGCAGGCGCACCTCGGCGAATTCCCCGGGCGTGCGGGTATCCAGCACGAGGGCTTCCCCGGCCTCGATGCGCCGGCGGGCCTCGGCGGCGGAGATCCCGACGGCCACCCCGTCCAGCTTGTTGGTGAGCACGTGGGCGCAGGTGGCCAGGGGCTCGATGGGGGGGCTGTAGGGGGGCGCGTAGGCGTAATCGATGTCGGCCAGTTGATCCAGGGTGCCGCCGAACAGGATCGTGGCGGCGGCCACATCCAGGTAGCGCTTGCCGGCCTCGGCCAGGCCGGCCACCTGGAGGCCCAGCAGGCGGCGGTCCCGGCGGCTGGCGATCATCTTGATGATCAGCGGCTTGGCGTCCATGTAGTGGGGCTTGTCGGGCCCGGCCCAGGTGGTGGTCTCGACATCCAGCTTCAGCTCCCGGGCGGTCTTCTCGGAGAGCCCCGTGCGCCCCAAGGTGTAGTCGAAGACCTTGACGATGCCGGTGCAGGCGATGCCGGAAAACGGCGTGGGTTGGCCGGCGATGTGGTTGGCGATCACCCGGCCGTGCTTGTTGGCCGTGGACC
>DJGG01000041.1 GCA_002432195.1 Desulfobacteraceae bacterium UBA5852 | reverse complement strand
CGGGGCGGCCGGAGGCCTGGTGCGGGGCCTGTTCACGGCCCCGGAACCCGATCCCGTATTCCGGAATTTCGTGGAACGCTGCCTGCGGGACAAGGGCTACGAGCCCATCGGATGGAAGTGAGGAAAATCCCCGCGAAGATCAGGGCGAAACCCGCCAGGTGGTAGGGCCGCAAGGTCTCCCCCATGAAGAGGTAGGCCATCAGGATGCTCATCACGGGCATGAGGTACATGAACATGCCGGAGATGGTGGCCCCCACCTGGGCCACGGCGCGGTTCCAGAAGATGTAGGCCAGCACCGAAGGGAAGACGGCCACGTAGACCACGCTGGCCGCCGTGGCCGGGGACCAGGCCACCCGGGCGCCTCCGGCAAGCTCCCAGGCGTAGGCCGGCAGCAGGGCCACCAGGCCGATGCCCACCAGGGCTTCCATGAAGGCCAGGGGGTGGAGCCCTTGGGGCCGGCGTCGGAGGAGCACCGAATAGAGGGCCCAGCTCGCCGACGCCGCCAGGGTCCAGAGGTCCCCGGCGGAGAAGGACAGACGCACCAGGGCCCCCGGCGCCCCCCGGCAGATGATCCAGAGCATCCCGCTGAAGGAGACCAGCACCCCCGCTGTGCGCCGCAGGCCGGCAGGCTCCCGGAAGGCCACCCAGGCCAGGAGGTAGATGAACACCGGGGTCATGGCGTTGATCAACACCGTGTTGGCCACCGGATTGGTCTGCATGGAAATGTAGATGAAGGTGTTGAAATTGGTCACCGAGAGCACCGCCAGCACGCTGAGCAGGCCCAGGTGGCGGGCCACCAGTTTCCGCTGCCGCCAGAGGGGCCCGGCGGCAAGGGGGAAGAGAAGCACGAAGGCGCCGGCCCAGCGCCAGAAGGCCAGGGAAACCGGGGGAAACACCTCCCGGATGCCCCGGCTGAGCACGAAATTGCCCGACCAGAAGAGGGCCGTCAGGAACAGCAGGATGTAGGGAAACACCTTGCGCATGGACAAAATTTTCCCCTCCAGGCATGCGAAAATCTTGTCCGGAGGCTTTATCAGGGTTGAAAAGCAATCATGAGGTCGAAAGACAAGGCGCGACCCGATGGGAAAAGCGCGAGCCAACTTTGCTGGTTGTGAGTATTTTCGCGAGTGCCGCAACGCCGCCTTTCGGCCGGAGGCGCAGTTTATCCACAGCCTGTTAGGTGCAGTTTTTCAAAACCCTGCTATAGGGCCTGAAAGGCGCTGGGGCAAGGGGGAATTGCCCCGTCCGGCAGTCCCGGGCGGCGGCGAATTGGCTGTTTACGCCGATGGGCCATTCGTGTAATCCAATGGCGGTTCGCAATTCCCCTTCTCTGGCGAGGACAATGCCATGGCCGTGAGCTTCATGGAGGGCAACGAGGCGGTGGCCTGGGGGGCGCTGGCGGCAGGCTGCCGCTTCTTCGCGGGATACCCCATCACCCCGGCCACCACGATCTACAACGCCATGCTGGAGCTTCTGCCTCCCCGGGGCGGGGTCTGCCTCCAGGGGGAGGACGAGATCGCCTCCATCGGCTGCTGTCTGGGGGCCTCCATGGCGGGCTGGAAAGCCATGACCGCCACCTCGGGCCCCGGCGTCAGCCTCTACAGCGAGCAGATTTCCTTCGCCGTGGGCAGTGAAATCCCCCTGGTGATCGTGGACGTCCAGCGTCTGGGGCCCTCCACGGGCTCGGCCACCAAGGGGGCCGACGGGGACGTGCAATTCCTCCGCTGGGGCAGCAGCGGGGGCCTGCCGGTGGTGGTGCTCTCCCCCGTGGACGTGGCGGACTGCTACACCCTCACCGTGGAAGCCTTCAACCTGGCGGAACGCTTCCGCTGCCCCGTGTTCCTGGCCACCAACAAGGAAATCGCCATGACCCGGGAGAGCGTGGACCTGGCCGCCCTCCCCCTCCCCGCCCTGGTCGAGCGCGCCCCGGCCGACCCTGCTCGCCCGCACCTCCCCTTCGCCGTGGAGCCGGCGGAGCAGGTGCCCCGCTTCCTCCCCATGGGGGGCCCGGTGCCGGTGCGCCAGACATCCTCCACCCACGGGCCGGACGGCTTCATCACCACCGACCCGGCGGTGATCGAGGCCTCCCAGCGCCGCCTGCGGGGGAAGATCGAAGACCAGGTGGAAACCTTCAGCTTTTTCGAGGCCTCCGGCATGACGGCGCCCGAAACCGTGGTCATCACCTACGGGGTCACGACCCGGGCCGCCCGGGAGGCCGTGAAGCGCCTCCAGGAAGACGGCCGGCGGGTGGGCCACCTGGTGCTGAAAACCCTCTGGCCCGTCCCCGCGGCCCTCATCCGGGAGCAGGTGGCGGCCTTCCGGCGGGTGCTGGTGGTGGAGATGAACCTGGGCCAGTACGTCCACGAGATCCGCCGGGTGCTCCCACTGGTCCAGGTGGATTTCCTGGGGCAGATGAACGGAGATCTCATCACCCCGGGGCAGATCCGGGCAGCCCTTATGGAGTGAGATTCGAGATACGAAGCACGAAATTCGAAATAAAGTTTCAGGGGGCAGGGTTCTGACTTCAGGCTTCAGGGTGCAGGGTTCTGACTTCAGGTTGCAGGGTGCAGGGGACAGGGGGCAGGGTTTCTCGAATGGTGGTCTGAAGCACTCCGCGGAGCCGTCCGAGGCAAGATGGCCGTCCGGTATCCGGAGAGCCCGCTGATTGCCCCAGGGGTGGTCGGGGGCCATCTCCGAAAAACGGGCAGCTGTCTGAGCCCGCTAAAGCGCCTTGGTCCCGGCGCGACAACGATATCCAAATCGAAATCGGAATCGTCCGTTAAAAAGTCTTTTCGACAATGCTTCCGATGGCGATTTCGATTTCGAGCATAGGTATCGGACTACCAACGGGATGGTCGGATACAGATAAGCCGTCGGGGTGTCGGTCATCAGGGGATGAAGCTGTTTGAGGGGCATAGCGGCCGTTGGGCCGGCCAGGGTGAGCGTCGCAAAATGTTTCGGCGTTGGTGCCCGAGGAATTTCCGGCGTTATTTCCAAAGTGGCGCCTGGCCGGCGTTACGGCCGATTGCCCCGAGTTCTTCATCCCCTGAGGGCCGATATCCCGACGGCCCTTCCGATTCCAGAAGAACCAGCTCCCGACCGCCCGCTCGACCCAACCAGAGCTGGCGCAACCCACAACCGATAAAGGTCGATACGATATGCCCGCGAGCCTCCTGAATCCCCTTCGCCCCCCCGTGTTCTGCCCGGGGTGCGCCCACGAGCGGGTGGTCAAGGCCCTGGACGCCGCCTTCCAGCAACTGAAGCTCGCCGGCCACGAGGTGGCCATCGTGAGCGACATCGGCTGTTCGGGCCTCTTCGACACCTTCTTCCACACCCACGCCTTCCACGGCCTCCACGGCCGGGCGCTCACCTACGCCACGGGGCTCAAGCTGGCCCGCCCGGAACTCACCGTGGTGGTCACCATGGGGGACGGGGGCTTGGGGATCGGCGGGGCCCATCTGCTCTCCGCCTGCCGCCGCAACCTCGACCTGACGCTGCTGGTGCTCAACAACTTCAACTACGGCATGACCGGGGGCCAGTGCTCCTCCACCACCCCCCCGGAGGCCCGGGTGGGCTCGGGCTTTCTCAACCAGCTGGAGCGGCCCATCGACGTCTGCCAGGTGGCCGCGGCCGCCGGCGCCCCCTTTGCTGTGCGCACCTCGGCCTACCGGCCGGGCCTCCCCGATGAGCTGGCCCGCGCCGTGCTTTACCAAGGCTTCGCCCTGGTGGACATCTGGGGAGTCTGCCCGGGGCGCTACACCAAACGCAACTCCCTCACCCCCCAGTCCATCGAGGCCGGGCTCGCGGCCCTGCCCCCCATGGACGGTGAGCTGCCCACCAACCGGCGGCGGGAGTACGGGGCCCACTACCGGGAGCTCGCCGCCCGCCAGAGCGCCCCCCAGGAGCCCATGGGGATCCCCGTGCGCCACCGCCCGCCCCAAGGCTCCCGCAGCGAAACCCTGATCCTGGGCAGCGCCGGCCAGCGCATCGTCACCGCCGGGGAGCTGCTGTGCCTCGCGGGGATCGGCGCCGGGCTCCACGCCACCCTGAAGAACGACTACCCCATCACCGTGCTCCGGGGACACTCGGTGAGCGAGGTGGTCCTCGACCGGCAGCCCATCGGCTACACCGGGATCGAGCAGCCCCAGGCGGTCCTGGCGCTGGCCCCCGAGGGGGTGGCCCGGCGATCCAGGATGATCGGCAGCCTGGCCCCCGAGGCCCTGGTGATCAAGGCCGCGGGTCTCGCGCTCCCGGAAACCGCCGCCCAGGTGGTGGAGGTGGACTTCAAGGCCGCCCGCGTGAAGCCCCAGGACTGGGCCCTGGCGGCGCTCGCGCGCCTGGCCCAGGCCCGAATCGGCCTTACCCCGGAGATGCTGGACACGGCGCTCACCCACCGGTTTTCAGGGGACGTGCTCGCCGCCGCGCGGGCGTTGTGTGGCGCCTCCGCCTGAGCCGCCTGGCGGCGGAAAGAAGGCGCGAGGCGCGAGGCGCGAGGCTCGAGGAAGGCCGATCAAAGATCAAAGTTGAAAGATCAAAGTAGAAAGATCAAAGTAGAAAGTAAGAAAAGGCTCGAGGTGCGAGGCCCGAGGAAAATCGATCAAAGATCAAAAGTAAAAAGTAACAAGTAGAAAGGCCAAAGGGAAAGGCATAGACCCTGCCGCAGGCGGAGAGGCGGTTTTCAATGGCCGTCCATCTCAACGGCCATTGAAAAAAATGAGGGCCTTTCTCTGTGCCCTCTGTGTCTCNNGTCGTATACT
The DNA here is from genome assembly GCA_002432195.1 of Desulfobacteraceae bacterium UBA5852. Classification (GTDB taxonomy): domain Bacteria; phylum Desulfobacterota; class Desulfobacteria; order Desulfobacterales; family UBA5852; genus UBA5852. The sequence goes on along the minus strand of DJGG01000041.1, from coordinate 1,391 downwards.
TTCCTGCACTATCTGTGCGCGGCTGGGTGGGCTTGGAAGGGATGCTCGAGAGCGCTGATTTTTTTGACTTATTGTAATTATATGCTTTTTGGCGCGCGCGGTTTTCGGGGAGGATTGGCTCGGGATTTGCTTTAAAAGCCCGGAGTCAAAATCTACCGAGGATCGGATCCCATGAAAGCAACCGGATGGATCATCGCTGGGCTTGTCTGCCTGATGGCGGTGTCCTTGACGCTGCCTCCGGCCGGGCAGGCGGAATCGGTCACCCTGAGATGGAAAGCCAACCCCAATTCCGACATGGCCGGCTACCATGTCTACTGGGGTGAGCAATCCCGCGCCTACGGGCCGCCCATGCCGGTGGGCAATACCACGACCTGCCAGTTGGATGGGCTGAACCCAGGCAAGACCTACTTTTTCGCGGTGACCGCCCTGGACACCAGCGGCAACGAAAGCGGGTTCTCCACCGAGGTCTTCAAGGCGATTTCCGCCCTCGCCCCCGACCCGGCCCCCCCGGAGGCCCTCCTATCCAAAATCTCCGTCGTCACGGGCAGGGCCTACACCACGGCTTCAGGCCTGAAGGTCGGGGATAAGTGCTACATCGACAGCGCCCGCACCTTCACCCAGGTCCCGTCAAAGGTCCGGGACGCCACCTACATCCTGACGGCCCACGCCGACCGCAAGCGGAACACCAGCAAGTTCCTCAGCTTCACGGTGGACCGCCGGGTCACCGTGTACGTGGCCCACGATGACCGCCTGCGCCTCAAGCCCGGTTGGCTGCTGAAATTCAAGGACACGGGGCTGAACATGCGCAACTCCCCACGCATGAGTCTTTTCGCCAGGACCTTTGCCGCCGGGCGGGTGACTTTGGGGGGCAACGCCGGCACCAGCACCACCAACATGTACACCGTGATCGTGGTGCCGCGCTGAGGCACCCGAAGGCCCTTCAAGAGGGAGACCGCCATGCGCGCATGGAAGGGGATCGAAGCGATGCGTAGCCCCCGCGTCAACACTCTGGCCCTCCTCGCGGCCGCCGCCCTCCTCTGCCTGGCAACGGCTTCCAGCGCCGGCGCCGCCACCCTCCAGTGGGACCCGGGCGGGGGTGTCGCCGACGGCTACAAGATCCACTACGGCACCAGCGCATCGACCCCGTCCCAGACCATCGACGTGGGCAGCGTCACCCAGTACTCCATCGACCACCTCCCCCTGCAGGAAAACGTCGAGTACTTTTTCAGCGTCAGCGCCTACAACGCCGCCGGCGAAAGCCCTCCCTGCCAGTCGATCGCCTACACCCCCGAGGACAGCACCCCGCCCCCGCCCCCGGTGGAGCTGGTTGTCGAATAACCGCCGCCGTAGGTCCGCGGGGAGACGAATAGATCAAAGATCAAAGTAGAAAG
>DJGG01000138.1:11266-11672 GCA_002432195.1 Desulfobacteraceae bacterium UBA5852 | reverse complement strand
ACAAACCATTAAGGGCTTTATTCCCGGGACACAACACTAGGGGATCCGACGATATCCGATGCCCGGCTCAACAGCTATCCACAGGCGGCTAAACCGGTCGGCCGAAGGCCATCTTGGCCAGGCGGCGGTCCCGGGGGCGGTGGGTGCCGTCGGCCGCTTCCCGGCGGGCGACCTCCTGGAGCAGCTTGAACATTTTCAGGCGCTGGGGTTCCTCGCGGTAGAACGTCTCCCAGGCGTAGTCCAGGAGCGCGGCCAGCCGATCGGCGGACATCTCCTTGGGCTGGAAGACCACCCGGTCGGCGGTGTAGGCGTCCCAGTCGTCGGTGAGGATGCGGCCCTGGGCGGCCAGCTCCGCCCGGGCCGGGGTGTGGGGGAAGGGGGTCAGCACGGTGAACTCCGCCAGGTC
>DJGG01000138.1:10144-11181 GCA_002432195.1 Desulfobacteraceae bacterium UBA5852 | reverse complement strand
GCCGTGGTCGTGGTAGCGGCGGATGCGCTCCCGGATCTTGTCGGAGGTGTCGAAGACCGCCTGGTAGACGTACCAGGCCCCGGCCTGGGCGGCCAGGTCCAGCACCTTGGGGTGATCCTCGATGGGGTGGCAGCACCACTTCTTCCGGAGGGGGATCATCTCCCGGAAGAGATCCAGCTCCCATTGGCGGTCCTGGGCCAGGGAGTTGTCCACGATGAAGAGCCGGTTGTTGTCGATGGCGGCCATTTCCGCGATGGTGGCCGCGATGGGGCGGGGGCGGAAGCGCCGGCCCCCCAGGAAGGCGACACAGCAGGGGTAGCAGTTGAAGCGGCAGCCCCGGGAGGCGTGCACCAGGTCCACCATCTGGACGCCCTTGTAGTTGTATAATTCCCTTTTGAGCAGGTCCCGGCGGGCCGGCCCCACGGCCGCGATGGGGGGCGGGTCGTTGAGATAATCGTAGACCGGCCGCAGGCCCCCGGCCGCCAGATCCGCCAGCACCCCCTCCATGCGCCCCTCGGCCTCCCCCAGGAACACGGCGTCCGCGTGGCGCCCGGTCTCCTCGGCGTGCAGCATGGTGGCGATGCCGCCGCAGATCACGGGAACCCCCAGGGCGCGGTAGCGATCGGCGATTTCCCAGCCCCGCCGCACCTGGATCGTGAGCATCATGGAAATGCACACCAGGTCCAGCTCCGGGTCGAAGCGCAGAGGTTCCAGGTTTTCGTCGACGATTTCCACCGCCACGTCGGCGGGCAGGCAGGCGGCGAAGACCACCGGACCATGGGGCGGCAGGTGGAACTCGGTCTGGCGGTGGAGCTTGGCCCAGCGGGGGTAGATGATCTGGAGGCGCATGGTGCGAGGCGATCCTGTCGTTGGAGGCTTGCGGCCATCGTGGCCGAGTTGACATCAAAACCGAAACTCGAAATCCGAAACAAGGTAAATCCGAAACTCGAAACTCGAAGCTCGACATTCGAAGCGCTTGAGGCAAACCCGCGGACGTGGACCGATTTTCGGATTTCGAATTTCGAGTTTCGGATTTC
>DJGG01000138.1:3988-10102 GCA_002432195.1 Desulfobacteraceae bacterium UBA5852 | reverse complement strand
GCCCTCATTTGGGTGCTATGGTTCAAGCCCCGTCAAGGCCTCGGATTCCAGCAGCCGCAGGGTCAGCCGGTAGTCCGCGGTCCCCAGGGCTTCCAGGTGCACGCAGTCCGGCGGGCCGGGGCCCGCGGGCCGGCAGGGGCGCGCCCGGCGGGTCAGGCGTCCCCGGGCGCCGTAGCGCCGGATTTCCCAGTCGCCCCCCGCGGGCCGGACCAGGTCCACGGTGGTCCCGTCGCCGGCGGGGTAACGGCAGACGGCGGAACCGTCCGCCAGGCGCCCCCGGAGCGCCGGCCCCTCCGGCGGGGGGAAGAAGAGCATCTCCAGGTCCTGGAAGAGCCCCTGGGCGAAACCGGGCCGGTCGAAGGGGGGCAGGTGGCGCTGCACCTGGAGGGCGCCGTGGCTGCGGGCCTCGAAGAGCACCAGGCCCTCCAGGGTCAGGAGCGCGGCCTCGAGGTGCCGGCGCCCGGGATCGGCCACGGTGACCCCCATGAACACCCCCCCGCGGCCGCGGGCGAACTCGGCCTCGATGGCGTGGACCAGCCGACAGGGCCGGGTGACGAACAGGGGCACCTCGCAGGCGGCGGGCAGGTCCATGCCGGGGCCCGGGGGGACCAACCCGGGGAGCCGGGCGCAGGCCGCCAGGCAGAGGACCAGGAGGGCGGCGGCCGCGGCCGGCCGCCTCACGGGTCCACCACGCGGAAGAGGGCCTCGGGCAGGGTGTCGGACAGGCGCACGTCCCGGAAGGTGAGCCGGGTGTAGTTCGCGTCGTCCTCGACGATGGTGACCGTCTCGATGACGCCCGGCCGGGCGGCGAGCTGCAGCTCGATGCGGGCGATCACCGCGGCCAGCTCCGGGCGCCGGGGGGTGAGGCGCACGCGGCCCCCGGCCCCCAGCTCGGCGGTGAAATCCGGGTTGGCGTCGAAGCGGCCCTTGAGCCAGCGGGTCAGGTCCTGGACCACCACCTGGACGGCGGCCATGCCCAGGGAGTCGTCCGCCACCAGGGCGTCCCCCCGCTGGACGAAGCGGCGCACCGTGCCGTCCGCCGCCAGCAGCACGCTGCGCACCGGCGTGCGGTATTCCCAGCGCAGGGCGTCGGGGGCCCGGTAAGCGAAGCGCCCCGTGGCCGTCAAGGGGCGGGAGAGGATCCGCAGGTGCTTTTCCTGGGCGAAGTCCGCCTCCACGGCCTGGACGGCCCCGGCCGCGGCCTGAATGCTGTCCCAGGAGGCGGTCCAGTCCGCCCGGGCGGGGCGGGCGGCCAGCAGCAGCAAAAGCACCGCCGCCAGGCCCGCGGCCCGGCTGGCCCGACGTCGGCCGGGCGGCCGGATGCGCAACTTGGCTGCAGCCGCATGGGTGGCCCGGGGGCGGGGATCGGTCATGGCCCCTCAGCACATGCCGCCATTGACGGCAATGACTTGTCCGGTGATGTAGGAGGCGTCCGGGGAGCAGAGGAAGCGCACCACCCGGGCCACCTCCTCGGGGCGTCCCACCCGGGCCATGGGGATGATGGCCTTGACCGCCTCCAGGGGCAGCTCCCGGATCATCTCGGTGTCGATGAGGCCGGGGGCCACGGCGTTGACCCGGATGCCCAGGCGCCCCACCTCGGCGGCCAGCGAGCGGGTGGCCCCGATGAGGCCGGCCTTGGCGGCGGAGTAATTCACCTGGCCCCGGTTGCCCATGAGGCCGGCCACCGACGAGAGGGTCACGATGGCGCCGCACTTCTGGCGCACCATGCGTTTCACCACGGGCTTGGTGACGTGGAAGAAGCCCTTGAGGGCGGTGTCGACCACCGTCTGCCACTTGGCCTCCGACATCATCAGGAAAAGCTCGTCGGCAGCCACCCCGGCGTTGTTCACCAGGACCTCGATGCGGGGGTGGGCCTCCAGGATGGCCGCCATGGCCGCGTCGGTGGCGCTGCCGTCGGCCAGGTCGAAGGCCACGCTCTCCATGGAGCCCCCCAGCGCCGCCACGGCCCGGGCCGTGGCCTCGGCGCTGGCGGCGTTGGAGCGGTAGGTGGCCACCACGTGGTAGCCGGCCCGGGCCAATTCGATGCTGATGGCCTGGCCGATGCCCCGGGTGCCCCCGGTGACGAGGGCGACGTTGGCGTGGTTCTGGGTTTCGGTCATCGGGGATCTCCTTCACCGCCCGGGATCGGCTGATCCTCGGGCGGGCAAGTGGTCAGGGTCATCCATTCGGCGGCCTCCGGTGGCCGATGCCTCCCGTCTCCAAGGCCGGTCCGGATTTGTTGGGCACCGGGTTGTCCAGGCCCCGCCCCGTGCCCTTTGGCTCCCGGCGGCGATCCCGGTTTCGATCGGGGCACGCCGTCCGCCTGCGCGGGGGAGCCGCCGGTCAGGCCCCCGGCGCCCAGAAGACCTGCAACACGATGTCGCCGACCGGCCGGTTCGCCACCGTGGCCCGGGCGCTGACCTGGGTGTAGGTCTCATACGTATAGGCCGCCTGGACCTGGGTGCGCACCACACTGCCCAGGAGGAGCTCGTCCACGTGGAGGCGGGCTTCGCGAATCCCCACCAGCCAGCCGGCGCCTTCCGTGAGGGCTTCACGGCGCAGGCGTTCCCGCCGCCCGATGAGGACCCCGGCCGTCTGGGCGGCCAGCTCCACCAGCACCAGGGCGGCCACGCCCTCGGCGGTGCGCAGGGGCCAGGTGGCGGCCACGCGGGCCTCCGTGACCGCCTGGTGGTCGTCGGCCGTGACGATCCGCTCCACCAGGCGCATGGGGCCTCGATGGGGGATGAGGGCTTCGATGCCGAGCTCGATGGCGGCCATGGGTGACAGGCGGGGCGGCACCGGCCTGCGAAGCAACGCCGGCGGGGTTGCCGAGCGGGGACCGGCCGTGGACGTTGGGTCACCACTACACCAATTCACCGGGGCTGTAAAGGCGGGGCCGCAGCCGGCGCGCCGCGGGGCCAAATTGCGGCTTGCAGGCGGGGCCGGGTTGTTTTATGGTGCCAGTCCATTCACCGGGGCCGCCCGGGCCGCCCGCGGAACCTCGGGCCGCCCGGGACCCCGCCGACCGACGGCGCGATGGCCGGCCGGATCGCGCCCAAACAGCCCGAGAGTTCCCGCCGGGCAAGGGACGGAAGACAAACGGCATGAACGACCTGATCGAGCAACTGAAGCGCCAGATCATCAAGGCCCTGGCCCTGGAGGATGTCGTCCCGGAGGCCATCGACCCCGACGCCCAACTGGTGGGGGGCCCCCTGGGGATCGATTCCATCGACGTGCTGGAACTGGTGATGCTGGTGGAGAAGGAGTACGGGTTGGTCATCGACAGCAAGGAGTTGGGGGCCCGGGTGTTCACCTCCCTGCGGACCCTGGCGGACTATGTCCGGGAGCGTTCCGCCCGGGGCGCCTGACGCGGAGCCCATGAGCGCACCACGGGTTTTCATATGCGGGGTCGGCATCCTCAGCCCCCTGGGGCGGGGGCTGGCGGCCACCGCCGCCGCGCTGCGGGAAGGCCGCCGGGGGCTGGCCCCCCTGGAACTCTTCGCCTGCCCCTTCGAGACCCCCCTGCCCGTGGGGGAAGTCCGCGGCTTCGCCGCCGCCGGGGACCTGCCCCGCACCCACGCCCTGGCCCTGGCCGCGGCGGCCGACGCCCTGGAAGGGGCGGAGGGGCCGCCGGACGCCGTGGTGCTGGGGGTGACCACGGGGGGCATGCTCAGCACCGAGGAGCATCTCAAAAAAGGTTTCCGCTGGCCGGAGCCTTCGCCCTACCACGCCGCGGCCTCCGTCACCGAATGCGTGGCCGCGGCCGTGGGCTGCCCCGGCCCGGCCCTCACCGTGGCCACGGCCTGCTCCTCGGGGGCGGCGGCCCTCAAGCTGGCCCTGGAGATGCTGCGCCGCGGCCGGGTGGCCAGCGTGTTGGCCGGCGGGGCCGACTCCCTCTGCCGCCTCACGTATTACGGTTTCAACTCCCTGCAGATCGTGGACCCGGACGGCGCCCGGCCCTTCGACCGCCGGCGCCGGGGCATGAGTGTCGCCGAGGGCGCCGCCCTCCTGCTGCTGCGGGCCTCCGCGACGGCGCCTCCGGGGGCCCTGGCCGAGCTCCGGGGGGGCGGCCTGTCCTGCGACGCCCATCACCCCGCCGCCCCCCATCCCGAGGGACGCGGGGCGCTGGCGGCCATGACCGCGGCGCTGGCGGACGCGGGGCTGACCCCCGGGGAGATCGACTACGTCAACCTCCACGGTACCGGGACCATCGAGAACGACCAGGCCGAGGGGCGCGCCGTGTACGCCTTTTTCGGCGGCCACCCCCCGCCGGCCTCCTCGGTCAAGGGCTGTTTCGGCCATAGCCTGGCGGCCGCGGGTGCCATCGAGGCCGTGGTGGCCGCCCTGGCCCTCCGGGAGGGCCTGATCCCCGGCAACATCGGGGGGGAGCAGCCCGACCCGGGCCTCCTGCTGGTGCCCGAGGCGGTCCCCCGGCAGGCCCGCCTGACCACGGTGCTCTCCAACTCCTTCGGTTTCGGGGGCAACAACGCCGTCCTGGTGCTGGGGCGCCCGGAGCTGGCGCCTCCGCCGGTGCGTCCCGCCGCGGCGGCCGGCTGGGTCGTGGAGGGGGCGGCCTGCCTCACGGGGGCGGGGGACACCCGGGCCAGCCTGGAAGCCCTGGCCGAGGGGCGCGCCTGCCGGGGCATCCTGCCGGAAGAGAACCTCACCGCCCATCTGCCCCCCCGCAGCGTGCGGCGCATGAAGCGCCTGGCCCGCATGAGCCTGGGGCTGGCCGCGGCCGCCCTGGCCGAGGCCGGACCCGGGGCGCCCACCGCCGTTTTCATGGGCACCGGCTGGGGGGCCTTGTCCGAAACCCACGACTTCATCGAGAAGCTCTACGCATCCCACGAATTCTTCGCCAGTCCCATCGACTTCGTGGGCTCCGTGCACAACGCCCCGGCGGGCCGGGTGGCCACCCACTTTCAGGCCACCGGCCCCAACATCACCATGACCGGCGGCAACTACTCCTTCGAGCAGGCGCTGGCGGCGGCCGACCTGTTGAGCCCGGAGGATGCGGGGCGGATTCTGGTGCTCGCGGCCGATGAGCTCCACCCGGTCTTCTCCCGCGTCTTCGATCCCTCCGTGGCCCTGGACGCGGCCCCTTCCGACGGCGGGGGGGCCCTGGCCCTGCGGCGCGCCTCCCCCGGCGCGGGGCCCGTCCTGACCCCCGGCTGGCTGGGGCCGGGAACGCGGCCCCGCGCCGTGGCCCGGCTCGTGGAGCACCACGGGGGGACCCACGGCATCCGGGAGCGCTACGGCGCCGTTCTGGCCGGCATCCCCGCCGCCGAGCGGGAGACGGGACAGGGGCAGCTCGCGGAGTTTTTGGGCCTTACGGGCTTCGGAGGCCCCGTGGTGGACTATCGCCGCTACACTGGGGAATACGCCGGCGCCTCCGCCGTGGCGGCCGTGTGGGCCCAGGCCTGGGTGCGCCGGGACGGCCTGCCGCCGGCCGTTTGCGGGAAGCGCTCCCCGGGGCTGGAGGGGCGCGGGGTGCTCATGCTGGGCCTGGGGGCCTGGCTGGCCTCCTGCGCCCTGCAGGCCGGGGGTGCGCCATGAAGGTCCTGCTGGTCTCCGCCAACCACTGGCAGGCGCCCTACCCGGTCTACCCCCTGGGGTTGGACTACGTGGCCGGCGCCCTGGAGCCGGACCACCGGGTGCGGGTGGCCGACATCAATGCCCTGGGGGGCGCGGCGGAGCTGGCGGCCGCGGCCGCGGACTTCGGCCCCGATCTCGTGGGGCTTTCCCTGCGCAACATCGACAGCACCGACGCCAGCGACCCCCGGGGCCTCCTGGACGAGTGCCGGCAGGTGGCGGCCGCACTGCGCCGCGTGAGCGACGCGCCGCTGGTGGTGGGGGGCAGCGGGTTCACCATCTTCCCCGAGGTCCTCATGGAGCTTCTGGGGGCCGACTTCGGCATCGCCGGGGAGGGGGAGCGGCTGGCGGGGCTGGCCGCGGCCCTGGAGCGCGGCCGGGATCCCGGCGGGTTGCCGGGGGTGGTGGTCCCCGGCCGGCCCTGTGCGCTGCCGCCGCCCCTGGAGGGCGAGCCCCGGCGACGCATCGCCCCGGAGGGCGCGGCCCTCGACTTCTACCTGCGCCGGGGGGGGATGCTGAATC
>DJGG01000138.1:0-3932 GCA_002432195.1 Desulfobacteraceae bacterium UBA5852 | reverse complement strand
CCCTTCCGCTGCATCTACTGCACCTACCCGCGCATCGAGGGACGCTGCCTGCGGCCCTTCGCGCCCGCCACGGTGGCCCGCGAGGCCCGGGAGCTCCAGGATCGCGGCGCCCGGTTCCTCTTCGTAACCGATTCGGCCTTCAATGCCGACCCCCACCACAGCCTGGAGGTGGCGGCGGCCATGGCCCGGGAGGGGCTCACGATCCCCTGGGGGGCCTTTTTCGCCCCCACCGCGCCTTCGCCGGGCTACTACCGCCAGTTGGCCCGGGCCGGGCTGACCCATGTGGAGTTCGGCAGCGAGGCCCTCGCGGACCCGGTGCTGGCCGCCTATGGCAAGCCCTTCCGGGTGGAGGACGTCCGGGCGGCCCACGCCGCGGCGCTGGATGCCGGCCTCCAGGTGGCCCATTACCTGCTGCTGGGAGGCCCGGGGGAGACCGCCGCGACCCTGGCGGAAACGCTCTCCAATATTGACAAATTGGAGCGGACCGTTGTATTTTTCTTTTGCGGGATGAGGGTTTACCCGCATACCGCGCTTGTGGCGCAGGCCTCCGCCAGCGGTCAGATCCCGCGGTCCGGCAACTTGCTGGACCCGGTTTTTTTTCGGCCTCCGGACCTCACGCCCGCGGACATCATCCGCCGGGTGGAGGCGGTGGCGGCCGGGCGCGTCAACTGGGTGATCGGCGGCGGCGGCGACCATATGGCCCGGATCCTGGGGCGCCTCCACGCCCGGGGTCACAGCGGCCCCCTGTGGGAGCTGCTGATCCGCTGAAGGGATATCCCTAGGACCGGTGCGGGGAGCGACGCGGCCATGCCCGAGAACGGGACCACGGCGTGGCAGGCCCTTGAGAACCTGCGGGAGGTGGCCGATAACGGCCTGGAGGCCGAGGCGTGCGTGCCGGCGACCTCCGGCTGGTACGCGGGGCACTTCCCCGGCGCCCCGATTCTGCCCGGCATCGCCCAGGTGAGTCTGGCCTTGGAGCTGGCCGGCCGCCTCCGGGGGCAACCCCCGCGCCTGGCCGCCTTGCGGCGCCTGCGCTTCCGTCGGGTGGTGCATCCCGGTGTGGCCCTGACGGTGCGGGTGACCCCCGTGGCCGGGAGCCCCGACGCGTTCAGCTTCAGCCTGCGGGTGGGGGCGGACACCGCCTGCAGCGGCGTGCTGGTGTTGCGGACCGGCGGCTGAGGCGCCCCGCGCGGCGGGCGGAGGGTGAACCCCCCGCCTTGCCGGGATTCCCCGACGGCGGGAGGGCCCGCGCTTTTGGCCGGGCGCCGCGCCTTGACGTTTGCCGGGGTGGTTGGCTATCCATCGCCGGCAGACGCACAACCTCTGACGAGAGCGGAAAAGGAAATGGTATCGATGACCGTTATGACCCCGATGGCCGACATCACCCTGCGGGTGGCGTCGGTGCTCATCGATGAGCTCAGACTGGAAGACGTGACGCCGGAAACCTTCGCTCCGGATATGGACCTGGTGGACGAGGTGGGCATCGACAGCATGGACCTGGCCACCGTGGCCCTGGTGCTGCAGGATCATTACGGCATCCGCTTTGATGAGGACGACTACCCCAAGCTGACGACCGTGCGCAAGATCGCCGCGTACATCGCCGAGCGCCTGGGCGCGTGATACCGGGGGATGCGGTGACGGCAGCGGAGAACACGTGCGGGGCGACCGCCGGCGGGCCACGGGCCTGGAAATTCGCCGACATTCTGGCCGACCCCCGTATTCGGGAAAAGTGGGAGAAGGTCCGCCGGTACTTCTTCCTGAGAGAATCCACCTACGATCTGACCCGCCGCTGCAACATCCGTTGCGACGGGTGTTATTTCTACGCGGGGGAAAAGCAGCATGTGCGGGGCAATCCCGATCCGGAGGCCTGGCGCCGGCTGATGCAGGCCGAAAAGGCCCGGGGGATCACCTACGTGGTGCTGGCGGGAGCCGAACCGGCCCTGGTGCCCGACGTCTGCCGGGCCTGCTACGCCGCAATGCCCCTGGGCACCATCGCCACCAACGGCCTGGAGCCCATCGCCGCCGATGTGGGCTATCGCCTGCACATCTCCGTCTGGGGAAACGACGCCACCAGCCGGGCGGTCCGGGGGGCGGAGGCCATGCTGGAGCGCCAGACGGAGAACTACCGGGGCGACCCGCGGGCCGTCTTCGTCTATACCTTCACGGCCGGCAACATCGAGGAAAGCTACGCCGTGGCCGATTACCTGGTGGCCCGCGGCTGCCGGCTGACCTTCAACGTCTTCTCGGCCCCGGAGACCTACACCGGCAGCCTGCGCCACAGCATGGCCTCCCTGATGGCCACCCGCCGCGCCATGCGGGAGATCACCCGGCGCCATCCCGCCAGCGTCCTGTTCTCGGGCTACAATGCCGTGGTGCACACCCATGCCCTGGGGCTTCACGATCTCTTCGCCTGCCCCTACCCGCGCCGCAACCCCTCCACCAGCCTCGGACTGGGGCGCTCCTTCCGCCAGTACCGCGCCGATCTCACCTGGGATCGCGGGGCGGCCTGCTGCGTCCCGGACACCGACTGCGCCGATTGTCGCCACTACGCCGCCGGCAGCGCCATCGTGACGGCCAAGATGTTCCGTCACGCCGTCGACCCCACGCTCTTCAGCGCCTGGCTGGACTACGTGGACACCTATCTGGCGGTGTGGGTCACGGATTACGTCAAGAGCCCCGACCTGGTGGAGGATCTCGTGGCTCCGCCCGGGGTCGCCCGGGAGGGCTGCAACTAGAGGCCGGCCGTCCCCTCCCAAGGAGTGCGCCCATGAAAACCGTCAGCAGCCTGCTGGACGATGCCTGGTACGCCCGCTACAAGCGCATCGCCAAGCTCAACATACGCAGTTCCATCTACGACGTGACCAACCGCTGCAACCTGCGCTGCAAGGGGTGCTTTTTCTTCTCTTCCGGCGAGGATCGCGCCGCCGCCGAGGAGACCGACCTCCCCCGCTGGGAGGCCTTCGTGGAGCGCGAGAAGGCCCGGGGGGTGAATCTCGCGATCCTCATCGGCGGGGAGCCCACCCTGTGCCTGGACCGGGTGGAGGCCTTCTACCGCCGCCTGCCCACCTTCTGCGCCACCAACGGGTTGATCAAGGTCCCCCGGGAGCGCTTCCCGGACATGATGGTGGGCATCTCCCTGTGGGGGGACGAGGCGGACGAGAAGCTCCTCCGGGGGCGGGACACCTTTGCCATCTCCAGCCGCCACTACGCCGGCGACCCCCACACCTACTACCTCTACACCATCACCCCGCGCCAGATCGGCCAGACCGAGCGCATCATCCGCAAGATCCGCGACGTGGGCGTCAAGGTCCACATGCAACTGCTCTCCAACGACGAGGGCGTGGACGGATTCTCCTGGCGGCCGGAGGAGCTGCGGGACATCCGCGCGGAGATGGACGACGTCCTGGAGCGCTACCCGGACACGGTGATCTCCTGCAAGTACTACCACGAGGTCATCACCACGGGGCGGATGCTGGGGCGCCCTTTCGGCTGGCGGGAGTGCCCCTCGGTGACCGAGCCCCTGGACGACCGCCGGCCCGGTCCCCGGCGCCTGATCCACTTCATCCGCTGGGCCTCGGATCTCACCACCATGCACCGCTGCTGCACCTCGGAAACCCGGGACTGCGGCACCTGCAAGGACGGGGCGGCCCACATGAGCTGGGTCATGGTGAACAAGCGCGCCCACCTGCGCTCGACCCGGGATTTGCAGAACTGGATCGAGGTTTACGAGATGTTTGGGAAGCTGTATCAGTTCATCCCCTGGTAGGGCGCCCCGGGCCACAGGGGGCCGCTTGGGCGCACCCAGCGGCGTTCGCGCCTCCCGTCGGTCCTCGGCGTAGCCGGGCTACGCCTGCGGGCGCCGGTTCGGCGGCGGCCTTGCCGGGCGGCCCAATCGACCCCCTGTGGCCCGGGGCGGGGGCGTATGCGGGGGC
>DJGG01000007.1 GCA_002432195.1 Desulfobacteraceae bacterium UBA5852 | reverse complement strand
ACCGAGGCCACCGCGCCGGGACCAAGGCGGTCTATGGGGCTCAGACAGCGTGCCGAGGCCTGGGATGGGAGCCCCCCGGCCTTTCACCGCAACCACGCTACAGAGGGGCAAACCATTCAGGGCTTTACTTTCCGGGACACAACACTCGTGTCGCCCGGCTACTTGATGCCGGCGCGCATGAAGCTCTGCACGAACTGGCGCTGGAAGAGCAGGAAGGCGATGAGCAGGGGCGCCACCGACATGAGGGTGCCCGCGGAGACGATGGCGAAGTTGACCCCGTTTTCCGGGGAACCGAAGATGGATAGGCCCACGGTGATCGGCCGGGTGGAGACGGAGTTGGTGATCACCAGGGGCCACAGGAAGTTGTTCCAGTGCCAGCTGATGGAGACCAGGCCGTAGGCCAGGTAGACGGACTTGGAGAGGGGCACGTAGACCTTCATGAGGATTTTCAGGGGGCCGGCGCCCTCCACGCGGGCCGCCTCGGCCAGGGCCAGGGGCACCTGTTTGAAGTTCTGGCGCAGCAGGAAGACCCCGAAGGCCGAGGCGATGTAGGGCAGGGCGATGGCCGGGATGCTGTCCACGAGTCCCAGGGTCGTCATGGTCTGGTAGTTGACCACCAGCAGCTGGTCCGGCATCACCATCAACTGGACCAGGATCAGGCTGAAGACGATGTCCTTGCCCTTCCAGTCGTAGCAGGCGAAGGCGTAGGCGGCCAGGGTGCAGAGCACGAACTGCAGGGCCGTGGTCATGGTGGTGTAGAGGATCGTGTTGATGAAATAGCGGGCAAACGGCGCCGTGGTCCAGGCCTCCACGAAGTTGGCCAGGGTCAGGGGCGCGGTGAGATCGAAGTGCACGGCATAGGCCGGCGGATGGAAGGCCGCCCAGAAGGCGAAGATCAGGGGGGCGGCCCACAGGATCCCCAGCAGCCAGGCCGCCAGGGTTTCGATCGTTTGCCAGAAGCGTGAAACGTGCATGGGCGCGGTTTCCGGGTTATTGATAGTGCGTCCGGCGCTCCAGGACCTTGAACTGCGCCAGGGCGAGCGTCATCAGGATGGCCATGATCACCACGGTGAGCACGGCGGCGTAGGCGGTGTCCCAGAACTCGAAGGCCGTCTGGAACAGGTAGTAGAGCAGCAGTTCCGTGGCGTTGTCGGGGCCGCCCTTGGTGAGGATGAAAATGTGGTCGATCACGCGGAAGGTGTTGATCAGGGCATTGAAGACCACGAACACGGTGGTGGGCATGAGCAGCGGAAAAGTGACCCGCCGGAAGAAGTAGAAGCGCCCCGCCCCTTCGATTTTGCCGGCCTCGATGACGTCCTTGGGCAGTCCCTGGAGGGCCGCCAGGTAGAAGATCATGAAGAACCCGGCATCCTTCCAGATCGCGATCACCATCAGGCAGGGAAGGGCCGTGTTGGGGTTGCCCAGCCAGTTGCGGCCGGTGTACCCCATGCCCTTCAGGAGATGATCGAAAAGACCCACCCCCGGGGTATAGAAAAAGAGCCATATGTTGGCGATGGCGATCATGGGCAGGATCGTGGGGGTGAAATAGGCCGCCCGCACCAGCGCGCGGCCGGCGATCTGGCGGTTGACCCACACGGCCATGAGCATGGCCAGGGAGACGGTCACCGGTATGGTGCCGAAGGCGTAGATCAGGTTGTTCTTCAGGGCCTGCCAGAAAATGGGGTCGTTCACCAGGTAGGCGTAGTTTTCCAGCCCCACGAAAGGGGCCGGCTGGCCGCCCCGGGAATTGGCGAAAAAGCTCAGATAACACGAGCGCACGATGGGGTAATGGGTGAAGAGGATAAAGAAGATGGCGGCGGGGGTGAAGAGGAGCCAGCCGTAGACGTGCCGCGCGTATCTCGGGTTCATGCGCTCTCCCCGCCGGGCTCCCCCGGAGGCTTTGCGGCCTCCGGGGGAGCCGATCCCAGGCTGTCGCCAGCCTGGCGGTAAGCCAGCGTAAGGGTTAAAGTTCCAATGCGAGGGCCATGCGCAACGGCGCGCGGCCGCCCGCAGGCGCTCAGCGGTAGCGGCTCAGGATGCGGTCGGCCCCTTGCTGGGCCTTGTCCAGGGCTTCCTGGGGCGTGGCGCCGCCCGTGAGCACCGCCTGGATGGCATCGTCCAGGAACTTCTTCACCCGGGCGGTTTCATGGGTGGAGAATTCCGCCACGGCATACTGGAACTGGTCCCGGGCCACGACGGCGGCCGGGAACTCCGCCACATAGGCCTTGAGCAGGTCGGTCTCGTAGGCCTGGGGCCGGGTGGCCACGTAGCCCGTGCCGATGGACCATTTGGCGGTGTTGACGGGGTCGGTCATGTGCTTGACGAACTTGAGCACGGCCTGCCGCTCGGCGTCGCTGGTCTTCTTGAAGACGTAGAAATTGCCTCCCCCCGTGGGGCTGCCGCGGCGCTTGTGGGCCGGCAGCATGGCCACGCCGAAGTCGAAGGTGGCGCCATCCCGCACCGGGGTCAGGTTGCCCGTGGTGTGCCACATCATGGCCGTGCTGCCCCCCAGAAACTGCTGCCGCAGGGTTCCCCAGTCGGTGCTGCCCTGGGGCATGATGCCGTGCTTGTAGGCCATGTCGTGCCAGAATTGCATGGCCTCCACCGTTTCGGGGCGGTTGAAGTAGACTTCGTTGCCGGCCGCGTTCATCAGTTCCAGGCCGTTTTCGATCGCCAGGCACTGGAACATCCAGTAGGCGTAGCCGGTGGACGGGATGCTCAGCCCCCAGCGGGTCACCTGGCCGGCGGCGTCGCGTTTCACCAGCTTCTGCCCCATGGAAACCAGCTCGTCCCAGGTGGCCGGCGGCTTGTCGGGATCCAGGCCCACCTCCCGGAAGGCGTCCTTGTTGTAGTACATCACGATGGTGGAGCGCTGAAAAGGAATGCCGTAGGTCTTGCCCCCGGCCATGCTGTTGGCCATGAGGGCGGGATAGAAGCTCTTGAGCCAGGCCCGGTCCTCCTCGGTCTTGACCACGTCCTCCCAGGGCAGGATCACGTCTTCGTCGAGCAGGTCGAAGATGTCGATGGAGAAGAGCACCGAGAGCTGGATTTTTTCCCCGGCCTTCAGGGCCGCCAGGCACTTGGTCCGCGTGTCGTCGTAATTGCCGTAATACACGGCCTTGACCTTGATGTCGGGGTTCTGGCCCTCGAATTCCTGGATCAAGCCGTTGATCAGCTCATAGGGTTTGCCCCCCACCGCGATGGGGTAGTACATGGTCATGTTGATTTCGGCGGCGACGGCCCAGGTCGTCCACAGCCCGATCAACGCGGTTGCCAACATCACCGTCCGGAATGTCCATCTGCCCACAGCGGCCTCCTTATGGTTGGGGTAAAGCCTGCCCGCACGCCACGGCAGGCGATCAAGATTGACTTTGGGGGGCAACCTCCGGCAGCGCCTCGAGGCGCGCCTCCGTTGCGGCATCGAAGAGGCAGAGGGCGCCCGGCTCCCAGGTGAGGTGGACCTGGGTTCCGGGGGGCAGGGTTTTGCGGCCCCGGGTGCGCACGATGACCTCCTGGCCGTTGATCTCGCAGGCGATGAAGGTGTCCGAGCCGAGGTACTCGTGTCCGGTGACCCGGGCGGCCTGGCCCGCCTCGGCCAGGCGGAGGTTTTCGGGGCGGATGCCGAGCTTGAAGCGGCTGCCTTCCAGGCCGGCAAACAGCACGCGGCCGTGGGGCTCCAGGGCGGCCCCGGCGGGGGTGGACACCAGGGGCAGGATGTTCATGGGCGGGGTGCCGATGAAGCGCGCCACGAAGGTGCTGGCCGGCCGCTCGTAGAAGCTTTCGGGGAAATCGTCCTGGACGATGCGCCCCTCCCGCATGAGCACGATGCGGTCGGCCATGGTCATGGCCTCCACCTGGTCGTGGGTGACGTAGATCATGCCGATGCCCAGGCGCCGCTGGAGGGTGCAGATCTCCCGGCGCATGGAGTTGCGCAGCTTGGCATCCAGGTTGGATAGGGGCTCGTCCATCAGAGTCACCGGCTTTTCGGCGATGATGGCGCGGCCCAGCGCCACCCGCTGCTGCATGCCGCCGGACAGCTCCCCGGGCTTGCTCTCCAGCCGGTCGGCCAGGCCCAGGAGGTCGATGACCCGGGCGAGACGCCGTGCGATCTCCTTCTTGGGGACCTTGCGCACCTTGAGGCCGAAGACGATGTTCTCCCGCACCGTGAGGTGCGGAAAGAGCGCATAGGACTGAAACACCATGGAGATGTTGCGCCGGTCGGGGGGCAGGTGGGTGACGTCGCTCCCGGCGATGCGGATGGCGCCGGCGGTTACCGCCTCGAGGCCGGCGATCAGCCGCAGCAGGGTGGTCTTGCCGCA
>DJGG01000216.1 GCA_002432195.1 Desulfobacteraceae bacterium UBA5852 | reverse complement strand
CGCAGTTTATCCACAGGCTGCTAAGCGGATCCGTCCACAAGCCATCCGCCGCCAGCGATCAACTCTTCTTGTTCTGGTCGACAAACGCAGCCAGGCTGCCCAGGGTCTGGAGGATGGTGCGTCCGATCTTCTCGGCGTCGATGCGGATGCCGTAGCGCATCTGGATGGTCACGATGATCTCCACGGCGTCCAGGGAGTCGAGGCCCAGGGGGCTGGCGGGGCCGATGAGGGGGGCGTCGGAGGCCATGGCCGGCACGGGCGCCGGGATGTCGCAGACCTCCACGATCATGTCCAGAAGTTCGTGTTCCAGAGGGGTCATGGGTAAGGGCTCAAATCGCAAAGGGTGTTGTTTATGCCACCGTCAGGTGGATGAAGCTGTGGGAGAAGCGCCCGCTCTCGGGGACGAAGCACAGCAGCCGCTCGCCGGCCCCGAGGCGGCCGGACTTGAACAGCTCCTCCATGATCACGAAAATGGCCGCGCTGCCGATGTTGCCCACCGTGGGCAGGTTGGTGAACCACCGCTCGTAGGGAATCTCGAAGCCCGCCGCGGCCATGCCCTGGTAGAACTTGTCCCGGAAGTAGTGGGAGGAGTAGTGGGGCAGGAACCAGTCCACGGCCTCGGGGGTGAGCTCGTGCTTGCGGGCCGCGGCCGTGAGGGTGCGGGTCATGGTGGGCACGATCTCCCGGCCCAGGAGCTTGGCGTCCTGGCGCACCGCCAGGCAGTTCCGGCGGGCGGCCTCCAGGGCCGAGCCGGCCGCGCGCCAGCCGCTCGTCGTGCCGTCGTCGTTCTTCCACCCCCCGGCGTACATGCAGGTCTCCAATTCCCCCGCGTAGCTCAGGGTTTCGATCCAGTCCACCCGCAGGCTGGGGCCCGCGGCCGCCGGCTGCGCGGCGAGGAAGGCCGCCCCGGCCCCGTCGGAGAGCATCCAGCGGAGAAAGTCGGCATCGAAGGCCAGGATGGGCTCCCGCTCCAGGTCGGTCCGGGGGTCGGCGGCCACGGCAAAGAAATTGGCCCGCATGAAGGAGGAGGAAAGCTCCGAGCCGGTGGCCACGGCATTGGCCGACAGGCCCAGGGCCACGTTCATCCAGGCGAACTTGAGGGCCGCGACCCCGGACAGGCAGATGCCCGCGGTGCTCACGGCCTCCACGGGGGGCAGCCCCAGCTCCCCCAGGACCATGAGGGCGTGGCCCGGCAGGATCAGGTCGGGGCTCGTGGTCCCGCAGCAGAGGCACTCGATCTCCGCGGTGCGGAACCCCTCCCGGGGCTTGAGGCGCCGCACGGCCTCGGCCGTGAGCTGGGCGTTGCTGTGGGTAAGGTTCCCGGTGGCCGGATCCACGGCATAATAGCGCTGCCGGATGCGGTTGTTGCGCAGCATGATGGCCTTGGTCCGGGAGCGGATCTGGTTGATCCGCCCCAGGACGTCCTCGATGGCCGCGTTGTCCACGGGGGCGTTGGGAAGAAATGAAGCCAGGTCGGTGATGTAGACGTCCATGGGTCCCGGGGTTGCATTTGGTTAGTACCCATCCACAAACGGCATCTTTGAGCTCAGGCCGGCGTTCTCGGTCCTTGGCCTGAACTCAAATCTACCATTTGTGGATGGGTACTAGTTGGTTGGTTGAATTGGTTGGTCACGAATCGGATTGATTTTAGTTTTTAAACAATAAAACCAACCAACTAATGCACCAACCAACAGTTTCTAAGGCACTAACCAACGGTTTTCGGACTGACGCACCTGCCAATCCTTTATCGGGCTTCGGGCTTCGAACTTCCCGGTCGTTCCCCCGTCAGCCCCTGGAAGTACGCCACCTCGGCCGCGATCCGCTCCCGCCCCAGGCGCAGCACCAGCCGGCCTGCCAGGCTCGCCAGGGGAGCCAGCACCACGATGGCCGTGAGCAGGTAATAGAAGAAGGCCCGCACCCGGCGCCGGCGGGCCGGGTCCCCCGGGCCGCCCCGGGCGCGGATGAATCGCGACCAGAGGCCGAAGACCTTGGCGATGCGCTTCTCGAAGATGATGTAGGCCGGCACCACGGGCGCGGCGTCGGCGGCCGCCAGGTGGTCGGGGTCCAGGGCGAAGGGTCCGGCGGCCAGCGCCGCGCGGATCATCTGCCCGAAGCGCCCCGCCCCGCGAATGTCCTCCGGGCGGATCCCCGGCGGCGGGAAGCACCCCAGGAAGCGCCCCTTGCGCCCCGTGAGCATCCAGTAGGCGATGGTCACGACCCCCGTGAGGTTGCCGGCCCGGTCGGCCAGAACCACGTTGCCGGCCAGCCGCGCCCCCAGGTCCCCGAGGCGCGCCTTGACCTTCTCCTGGGCCAGCAGCCACATGTTGCGGCAGCCGATCACGGTCACCACGGGGCGGCCGGCCAGCAGGCGGCGGGCCTCGGGGGACTGGAGGAAGGCGCTCACGGGCGTGGAGGGGGAAAGGTACCAGACCTGGTAGGCCAGGATCACCAGGTCGAAAGGCGCGGCGGGATCCACGACCAGGGGGGCCAGGGCGCAGGGAATCTCCTGGAAGGCCTCGGGGAAGGCATCGCAGAACTGGGCCACGGTCCAGGGGAAGGGAAAGGCCGGCTGGGGCTGGAGCACCTCCCAGACCACCTCCACCTGGGAGTCCGCCTCCAGGGGGGCGGTGAGGGAGCGCACGATCTCGGTCAGCTGCCCGGACTGGGACCAGGTGACCACCAAAACACGTTTCATGGGCAGCGGCTCGCGGATACCTTATAAGGCGCACGGCAAACGAGGGGCTAATCTGCCCGTAACCATGGAAAAAGTCAAGCTATAGAAGGCCGCAGGGACTTGGAAAC
>DJGG01000256.1:2349-4337 GCA_002432195.1 Desulfobacteraceae bacterium UBA5852 | reverse complement strand
CCGCAAGCCCTATCTCCTGGAGCGCCTGGCGTCGGCCGTGCGCGGCGAGCTGGACAGGGGCTGAACCACCGCCGCCGGTGCCGGGATTGACCCCAGGAACGCCTGCGGGCGCCCAGTGCCATGGCCTGGTGGCGCGCCGTCGCGCTACTCGGTGGCCCGGCCGCCGCTCCCGGAAGGCTTCGCCTGGCTCTCCGCGAAGAGGTCGCCATAGAGCTCGATGGCGCAGGCGGGGCAGAGCCCGTGGGAAAAGCGCGCCCCGGAGTGCTGGGAGACGAACTGCTCCACCTGGTGCCAGTACCCCTGGTCGTCCCGGACCTTCTTGCAGGCGCTGCAGATGGGCAGCAGGCCGCGCAGCACGCTGACCTTGGCCAGGGCGTCCTCCAGCTCCCGGGTGCGCTCCCGCACGCCGTCTTCCAGGCTGTCGCGCGCCCGCCGCAGTTCCACGAAGGCTTCCGCGGCCTGGGCGTGGGCGCGCCCCAGGTCCGCCCCCATGGTGTCGAAGGCCTCGACCAGGTCGTCGAACTCGTCGTAGGTCCGCTGGGCGATGGGTTCGTCGTAGCGGCCGGCGGCGATCTGCCGGCAGCGCCGCATCAAGGGGTGGATGCGCCGGGTGAGCCCCTTGGAGAAGTAGAGGCCGAAGATGAGGGCCAGGAGCACCGAGGCCAGAAGGGACATGGCGCCGGTCATGCGGAGCTGGAAGAGATTCTGGTCCACCTCGTCGGCGCGCATGTCGATGCCGATGAGGTAGCGGCCCTCGCCGCCGGCCAGGGGCGCGTAGCCGGAAAGGAAGACCCCCCACTCGTCGCGCACCAGGGCGTCGTCCACGGAGGGCGCATGGAACCCGGACCGGAGACCCGCGGGGGCCTCCGTGTATGGCCGCCCGGGGGGCGCCTGCCGGTCGGTCTCGTCGGAGTCCAGCACGAAGACGATGCGCTCGCCTTCCTGGCGCATGACATAGAGGAAGGCGATGTCCGGGTTCGAGCGGCGCATCCGGCGGAGCGTGGCGAGGTGGCGCCGGTAGGCCTCCCGGTCCATGTCGGCCGGGGTGCGGAGGTCGTCCAACTCCCGGGCGTCGATGCCCTGGCTGAGCAGCGCCGCGCTGTTCTGCAGGCGCGCGCGGAGGCTGTTGCCATACTGTTTGGCCGGTTGCCGCGTCAAGCGGGTAAACCCGCTGCCGGCCCCGGCCGGAAAAAAATTGTAAACCTTACTAAAAATTTTGTTTGACAGCCTGCATCCGGTTTTGCCACTATGGGCACGCCCGAGCCTGGAGCCCGTCCCCCCGTCCCCTTTTCCCGTCGGCGAGCAGACCACATGGATGCGAAGTCCCATCTCTTCGAAACCCTCCAACAGATCGCCGACACGATCACCCAGACCTTCGAGCGCCACTGCGAGGTGGCCGTTCACGATCTCACCAACCTGAACCGCTCCCTGGTCTACATCACCGGGGACATCACCCGGCGCCGACCCGGGGCCCCCATCACCGACATGGTCGTCAAGGCCCTGCGGCGGGAGGGCCGGGAGATCAAGGACCGCTGCAACTACCGCACGACCACCAAGGACGGCCGGGCGCTGAAATCCTCCACGGCCTTCATCCGCGATGCCCGGGGGGAGGTGGTGGCCGCCTTCTGCATCAACTTCGACACCACCGAGTACCTCAACGCCCTGCAGACCATCGAGCACCTGGTCCATACCGTGGACTTCAACGGCAACGCCAAGACCGAGACCTTCGCGGCCTCGGTGGCCGAAACCATCGAGGCCCTCTTCAACCAGGCCGTCGCCACGGCCGGCAAGCAGCCGGCCACCATGAACATGGAAGAGAAGATCAAGCTGGTGGTGCTCCTGGAGGAGAAGGGCACGTTCCAGATCAAGGGCGCGGTGGACCAGGTGGCCCTGCTGCTGGGGGTGTCCAAGTTTACGGTTTACAACTATCTCCAGAAGGTCCGCGCCCAGCAGGCCGTCAACAAGATTTAACAGGCTGTGGATAAACA
>DJGG01000256.1:0-2252 GCA_002432195.1 Desulfobacteraceae bacterium UBA5852 | reverse complement strand
CGGCCTGAGGCGCAGTTTATCCTCAGCCTGTAAGCCGGCCGTGGATCATCCACGACCGATCGACACCGAGCGAACCGCGGACCACTCCCGGGCTCTCCCGACCCGCCCCCCACCGGGCGGCGGCGGTCCTGCCGGCCTTCGACCCCGGCGACCGCCCGGGAGACGGGAGCGCCCCAACACCTGCAGGTCACGGAGGAGGACCCCATGGATCTGTCCCGTTTTCCCCGAAGACGTTACACCGCCGGCGCCACCCCCATCGAGAAGGCCGGCCGCTTGTCGGCCGCATTGGGCGGGCCCACCATCTACATCAAGCGGGACGACCTGCTGGGGCTGTCCGGGGGCGGCAACAAGACCCGCAAGCTGGAGTTCCTGGTGGCCGATGCGCTGGCGCAAGGCGCCGACACCCTGATTACCTGCGGGGCGGTGCAGTCCAACCACTGCCGGCTCACCCTGGCCGCCGCGGTCAAGGAGGGCTTGAAGTGCCGCCTGGTGCTGGAAGAGCGCGTGCCCCAGAGCTACGACCCCCGCTCCGCCGGCAACAACTTCCTCTTCCGGCTCCTGGGGGTGGAGAAGATCGCCGTGGTCCCCGGCGGGTCCGACATGCGCGCGGCCATGCAGCAGGTGGCCGACGAGCTGGCCGCCGAGGGGCGCCGGGGCTACATCATCCCGGGCGGGGGCTCCAACCCCATCGGGGCCACGGGCTACGTGGCCTGCGCCGAGGAGATCCTGGCCCAGACCTTCGAGGCGGGGCTGGTCATCGACCGGGTGGTCTGCGCCAGCGGCAGCACGGGCACCCACGCCGGGCTGGTGACCGGTTTCTACGGCAACAGCAGCCGGATCCCCGTGGTGGGCGTCAATGTCAGCCGTACCAAGGAGGACCAGGAGCCCATGGTGCACGACCTGGTCCAGCGCACCGCCGCGCACCTGGGCGTCAAGGGCGACATCCCGCCCGCTGCGGTGGTCTGCTTCGGGGATTATGTCGGGCCGGGCTACAGCCGGCCCACCCCGGCCATGGCCGAAGCCGTGCGCCTGGTGGCGCGCACGGAGGGCATTCTGCTGGATCCGGTCTACACCGGCAAGGCCATGGCCGGGCTGATCGACCTGGTGCGCCGGGGCTATTTCCGGAAGGAGGAATCCATTCTCTTCGTCCACACCGGCGGCTCCCCGGCCCTTTATGTCTACATGCCCCACATCCTGGAGGAGGCCGATTACCGGCGTTGACGGGCACGGGCGCCGAGCCTGCCGGTCTGTGGATGAACCCTAACACGTCAAAGGAGGCGAGCAATGAAGAGGCTTTTGATCATCGCGTTGAGCCTGGCACTGGCGGTGGGCATGGCGGCCGCGGCGTCGGCCGGGACCTTGGAGGAGATCGCCAAGCGGGGGGAGTTCATCGTCGGCGTGCGCGACGGCGCCATTCCCTTCGGGTTCTTCAACGACAAGAACGAACAGGTGGGCTTCAGCATCGATGTCGCCGGAGAATTGAAGACAGCGCTCGAAAAGGAAGTGGGCAAGCCCCTCAAGCTGACCCTGAAGACCATCAACCCCAAGACCCGCATCCCCCTGGTGGCCAACGGCACCCTGGACATCGTGTGCGGCTCGTCCACCCACACCATCGCCCGGGAGGAAACCGTGGACTTCACGATCACGGTCTTCCTCACCGGCACCCAGTTGCTGGCCAAGAAGAGCACCGGGCTGAAGAGCTACAAGGATCTCGCGGGCAAGCGCGTGGGCGCGGCCCAGGGGTCCACCAACGAAAAGGCCATCCGGGACCTGAACACGGCCGGCGAGATCCAGCCCCCGGCGGAGATCGTGGTCTACCAGGAGCACTCCCAGGGCATGCTCGCCCTGCAGCAGGGGGTGGTGGACGCCTATTGCACGGACGGCATCCTGCTGGCCGGGCTGCGGGCCAAGGCCCAGGACCCCGCGGAGTTCGAATTGGTGGGCGGGCTGATCACTTACGACCCTTACGCCTACATCCTGAGGGAAAACGATTCCAATTTCCGCGATTTCATCAACGCCCAGTTGATCGCCATGATCAAGGACGGGCGCTACGACCAGCTTTACACGAAGTGGTTCGGCCCGGAGGGCACGGTTCCGTACCCCATGACCGACGAGGCTCGCATTCTGATGAAGCTCCAGGCCTGGCCCGACTGAGCCGTGATGGGCGCCGGGCCGGAGACGGCCCCGCGGTCCGGCGCACCATGTGACCCGATCGACCGCGGCCGGCCCCCGGAGTCTGTTGCCGGGGGCCG
>DJGG01000047.1:19214-21212 GCA_002432195.1 Desulfobacteraceae bacterium UBA5852 | reverse complement strand
GCGGCCTTCTGGTGGGCTCCATCGTCACCGGGCTCTTCGTGGCCATTTCCATGACCACGGGTGGCGCGGCCTGGGACAATGCCAAGAAATACATCGAAGACGGTCACCTGGGCGGCAAGGGCAGCGATGCGCACAAAGCCGCTGTCACCGGTGACACCGTCGGCGACCCGTACAAGGATACCGCGGGCCCGGCCGTCAACCCGATGATCAAGATCCTCAACGTCGTGGCGCTGCTCCTGGTGCCCTTCCTGCTGTAAGCCTGACGGCGTTGACCCCTCGAGTTCAAGGATTGGCGCGGTTCCCGCGCCAATCCTTTTTTATTGATTGTGAATTGGCGTTATGGTATTATACTTATACTAAATAATTACAAAAAATCGTTTTTGCCCCGAAAGCAGGCTCATGAAACGGCTCCCAGCATGACCGCAAAGAAGGTGAAAAAACCGATTGCCAAACCGGCCAAACCGCGTTTCGCGGTGGGCGACCTGGCGGTTTACCCCGCGCACGGGGTGGGGCAGATCACCGCCATCGAAACCCGCGTGGTCAATGGCGAAAAGCACGATTTCTACATCATGAAGGTTCTCGAAAACGGCATGGTCATCATGATCCCAACCTGGAACGTGGAATCCGTGGGCTTGCGGGACATCATCGACCAGAAGGACATCCCCAAGATCTACGAGGTGATGCGCAGCCGCAAGGGCGGCCCCGGGGACAATCAGACCTGGAACCGCCGCTATCGCGAGTACATGGACAAGATCAAGACCGGCAGCCTCTTCGACGTGGCCGAGGTCTTCCGTGACCTGTTCCGGTTGAAAATCACCAAGGACCTCTCCTTCGGCGAGCGCAAGCTCTACGACACCGCCCAGGTGCTGCTGGTCAAGGAGCTTTCCACGGCCATGAAAACCGACGAGAAATCCGTCCTCAAGAATATCGAAGCGCTATTCGCCGAAAACGGCAGCCCTGCCTCCTGAGCAAGACCCCCAGCAAGCTTTCGCATCGCGCGTGTCCATGACCGGCCCATTCTCCATCCGCGTGTCCATCCACCAGGCAGGCATGCGGCTGGATGCCCTGCTGGCCCAAGCGCTTGACGGGTGCTCCCGCGCCCATGCGGCCATGCTCATCCGCCAGGGGCGTGTGCGCGTGGACGGCCGGGCCTGCACCAAGGCGGCCCAGCGCCTGTCGCCCGGAACCAGCGTCTCAGGGGTCATACCACCCCCGGAGCCGGTGGCCGCGGTCCCTGAAGCCATTCCCCTGAGCGTGCTCCACGAGGATGCCCATGTGATCGTCATCGACAAGCCCCCGGGGCTCGTGATCCATCCGGCCCCCGGGCACCCCGCCGGGACCCTGGTGAATGCCCTCCTGCACCACTGCCCCGACATGGGAGGCATCGGCGGCGAGTTGCGGCCGGGTATCGTCCACCGGCTGGACAAGGACACTTCCGGGGTGCTGGTGGTGGCCAAGAACGACATGGCCATGCAGGATCTGGGGCGCCAGTTCAAACAGCGCACGGTGGAAAAAACCTACCTGGGGCTGGTATGGGGACGGCCGGCGGCGGATGCCGGGCGCATCGACCTGGCCATCGGGCGGCATCCCGTGGAGCGCAAGCAGATGTCCACCCGGGCGCCCCGGGCCAGATCGGCCGAGACCCATTGGCTGGTTCGGGAATCCCTGCCCGCAGCGACCCTCCTGACCTTTGTGATCAAGACCGGACGGACCCATCAGATCCGGGTACACAGCGCGGCCATGGGCCATCCGATCCTGGGGGACAAGGTCTATGGCCGGCCGCCGGCCTCCGGGGCCTTGCCCCCTGGGCTGCGGGACCTTCCCAGGGCCATCCCGCGCCAGATGCTCCACGCCTGGCGGTTGGCCTTCGATCACCCGGCCAGCGGCACGCGACTCCAATTGGAGGCGCCCTTGCCCGCCGACATGGCGGCGCTTCTGGCGCAGCTGCGCGCCGGCCTCTCCTCCCCTGAGCGCTAACAGGCTGAGGATAAACTGCGC
>DJGG01000047.1:0-19185 GCA_002432195.1 Desulfobacteraceae bacterium UBA5852 | reverse complement strand
ACCCGGGCCGGCCGGGTGACACCCGGAAGACCGCCATCCGACCGGTGTGCGCCGGGGGTCCGCCGAAGCCTGGAATCCACAAATGCACAAGCCGGGCGGCTGGGCTCGAAGAGCCTGCCGTCCGGCTTGTCTGGCGCGTCGGTGGGAGGGATCAGGCCGCGTCGACATCCTTGTTGTAGCAGACGCGGCAGCAGTCCAGGCAGCGGCAGGATTCCCGGTGGGCGTCGGGCTCCGTGATCACCAGGTCGGTCTCGGCGAAGGAGCGGATGCGCTCGGCCACGGGCATCTCCGGCATGGGTGTGCGCGGCGAGGGCTGAAGGCCGGGTACGGATTCGAAGAGCGACTCCGGAATGTGCTTCTTGCGCAAGGACCTGGGCACCGGGGTGACCTGCCGGCCGCTCAGGAAGAGGTGGATGGCCCGGGCGGCCCGCCGGCCGCCGCCGATGGCCTCCACCACCAGGGAGGCTCCGGTCTGGGCGTCGCCGGCGGAAAAAACATAGGGAATGTTGGTCTGCAGGGTCTCGGGATCGGCTTCGATGGTGCTGCGGCGGCTGACGTTCAGCTCGGCGATGCGCCGTCCCTCGTGGGTGAAATCCACATCCGGACCCTGCCCGATGGCCGTCACCAGCATGTCGATGTCCAGGCGGGTCTCGGAGCCAGCCACGGGCTCGGGGCGGCGTCGGCCGCTGGCATCGGGTGCCCCCAGCTTCATGGTGAGGTACTCCAGCTGGGTGACCTTGCCCTCCTCGTTGCCGATTACCTTTACGGGAGCGGCCAGGAAGTGGAACTTGACCCCTTCGTGCTCGGCGGCTTCGATTTCCACCGCGTTGGCCGGCATCTCCTTGCGGGTGCGCCGGTAGACGATGGCTACCTTGTCGGCCCCGAGGCGCACCAGGGTGCGAACGCAGTCGATGGCCGTGTTGCCGCCGCCGATGACGGCACACCGCCGACCCACGAAGGGCTTGTCGGCGCTGTCGCCCTGCTGGTGGCGGGCGAAGCGGGTAAGGAAGTCGATACCCGTGTAGCAGCCTCCCAGGTCCTCCCCCTCCACGTTGAGCTTGTAGTCCTTCCAGGCGCCGATGCCCAGGAAGACAGCATCGTAGCCGGCGGCCACGAGGGAGTCGATGGTGAAATCCCTGCCCAGCCGCACGTTGGTCTTGGCATCGATGCCGAGGTTGAGAATGCCGTCGATCTCCCACTGGAGGACCTCCTTGGGGAGGCGGTATTCGGGGATGCCGTAGCGGATCATCCCGCCTAGCTTGGGCATCATCTCGAAAATGGTCACCGCGTGGCCCATGCGGCGCAGGAAGAAAGCGCAGCTCAGGCCGGCCGGACCGGAACCGATCACGGCAACCTTTTTGCCCGTATCCGGGGCGCAGGCCACGGGGAGGCGTTTGCCGCTGGTCCTCTCGTAGTCGGCCACGAAACGCTTCAACTGGTTGATGGAGACCGGTTCGTCCTCGATGCCCCGCCGGCACTTGTCCTCACACGGGTGGGGGCAGACCCGTCCACAGGCCAGCAGCAGAGGGTTGCGCTCCCGGATGGTGGTGACGGCTCCGGCGTAGTCCCCTTCGCGGATCTGGCGGATGTAGCGGGGGATGTCGATTTCCGCCGGGCAGGTCTGGGCGCAGGGGGCCAGGGCATCGACCTCCTGATTGAAATGGAGCAGGCGCTGGGCCATGCTGCGCACCTGGATGATGCCTTTGGGGCAGGCCTTCTCGCACGCCCCGCAGCCCACGCAGCGGGATTCGTCGACCTCGGGGAAGCCCTTGGGGCCCATGTGCACGGCGTCGAAGGCGCAGGCCGTGATGCAGTCCCCCATGCCCAGGCAGCCGATGGTGCAGACCCGCTTGCCGCCGTAGAAGGCGGCCAGCGCGCGACAGCTCTTGATGCCGTCGTAGTAGAAGCGGTTCTCGGCGCGCAGGCCTCCGCGGCACTCGTTTTTGGACAACAGGGGCATCGCGCTGCCCGGGTCCACCCCCATTACCTTGGCCACGTTGGCGGCCGATTCGGCTCCGGCCACGACGCAGACGCTGACCGGCGCCTTGCCGCCCACCACGGCCACCGCGGCCGCGGAACAGCCGGCAAAACCGCAGCCGCCGCAGTTGGCGCCTGCCAGAAAGCCTTCAACCTCGGCAATGCGCGGGTCCTCGTAGACATAAAATACCTTGGAGGCGATGCTGAGCACCACGCCGCAGACACCGCCGATTCCCATCAGGGCTAGGACAGCTTCGATCACATTGGCCTCCTAAGGGGAAAACAGCCTCCGGATGGCGACGGCCGCCGGTGCGTGGGGTCGGTCCGCGTGGGGGGCGACGCAGCGGCCTTCCGCGCCTGTTCAGACCATGCCCCTGAACGCATAAAAAGTGAGGGAGAGGATTCCCGCGGTCACCAGGGCGATGGAGGTGTCCTGGAGGGGCCGGGGCACCCGGGCCAGCAGGATCCGTTCCCGCACGCCGGCAAACAGGACCAGCGCCAGACCGAAACCGGCGGCATAGGCAAACGAGGCCACCAAGGCCTGCATGAAATTGTATTCCTTGTCGATGATGACCACGCAGGCCCCCAGCACCGCACAGTTGGTGGTGATCAGGGGCAGGAAGATCCCCAGGCCGGCATACAAGGCGGGGATGCTCTTTTTCAGGAACATCTCCACGAACTGCACCAGGGCCGCGATGACCAGGATGAAGGCGATGGTGCGCATGTAGGTCAGATCCAGGGGCACCAGCAGAAAGGTGAAGACGAGCCAGGTGATGGCCCCGGCCATGACCAGGACGAAGATGACCGCCATGGCCATGCCCACGGCCGTCTCCATCTTTTTGGAGGTCCCCAGGAAGGGGCAGTTGCCCAGGAACTGGGCCAGCAGAATGTTGTTGACGAAGATGCAGCTGATGATCAGGACGATGTAGTCACCCATGGCACGCCTCCCCTATTTTTTGCCCGTCATGTTCATGAGGCAGAGCATCAACCCCAGGCAGACGAAAGCCCCCGGCGCCTGGACCACGAACTTGAAGGGTTGGAAATCGGGGAAGGTCGCCACCAGGTCGAGCACCTTCTGGCCGCCCCAGACCGTGAGGGTACCGGCCCCCAGGATCTCCCGGAAAGCCCCCAGAGTGGCCAGCGCAAGGGTGTAGCCGATGCCGATGCCCAGGCCGTCGGCGGTTGACAGGGCCACGCCGTTCTTGGAGGCAAAGGCCTCGGCGCGCCCGAGGACGATGCAGTTCACCACGATAAGGGGAATGAAGATGCCCAGGGTCAGGAAAAGGTTGTAGGTGAAGGCCTGCATGAGCAGTTCCACCACGGTGACGAAAGTGGCGATAATGACGATGTAGCAGGCGATGCGCACCTTGGAAGGGATCACGTTGCGCAGCATGGACACCAACACGTTGGAGCCCACCAGCACGAAGGTGGTGGCCAACCCCATACCGATGCCGTACTCCATCTTGGTGGTCACCCCCAGGGTGGGGCAGAGCCCCAGCACCAGGCGGAAGGGCGGGATCTCCTGCCAGAGACCCTTGACAAACTCGTGGGAAATGGACTTGGCCATGGGCTGCTCCCTTATCGCGATTAACGGAACTCGTTGAGTTTGGCCTCGATCTGGGGCTTCAGGCGCTGGTAGGTTTCCCCGGCCTGGGTGGCTGCCAGGCAGACCGCCCGGGAGGTGATGGTGGCGCCGCTCAGGGCGTTGACCTTACCGCCGTCGCCGGTCACCTTGACGGGTTCAATGGTGGAGAGCCCCTTGAACTGGGCGGTGAACTTGGGGTCTTCCTTGGCGCGCGCCCCCAGCCCGGCGGTTTCGCTGTGGGTGGTGACCCCCACGCCGAAAATCTGGTCCTGGGTGACGTCGATGGCCACCATCAGCCCCACGTCGCCGCCGTAGCCGCCCTTGCCGGCGGTTTCGAAGGCCACGGCCTTGGGTTCACCGTCGAGCTTGGCCACGAAGAAATCCAATTTCCGGTCGCCGTCGGTGAGGCTGAAGCGATCGGCCACGGGATCGTTGGACGCCGACGCGAAGATCTGCTTGATGGCCGGCCCCTTGACCAGCTGGAGCACCTGGTTTTCGATGCGATCCTTGGTACCGTCCTTGACATAGGCCAGCAGCCCGCCGGACAGCGAGCTCAGGACGGTCAACACGATGACCATCTTGATCATTTCGCGCATGTCACCCAACCTTTCCCAATGCTTTAGGCCTGATTTTATCCAGAAGCGGACTGACCAGGTTCATCACCAGCACGGCCAGCAGGACGCCGTCCACGTAAACCCCGATGTTGCGGATCAGGACGGCCATGACGCCGCCGCCGAAGCCGTAAATCACCATGGCGATGGTGTTTACGGGGGAGGAGGAATCCTCCGGCAGAAGAAAGAAGGCCCCCACCAGGGTGTAGCCGGCCAGCAGGTGGAACATGGGGCCGGCAAAGCGGTTCGCGTCGGCGGTCTGGAAACACAGGGCGGTGACGAAGATCCCGGCCAGGAAGGGGACGGTGATCTCCCAGCGGATGATGCGCCGGATCATCAGGTAGATGCCGCCGGCGATCAGCCCCAGGCCGAAGGTGGCCCCCAGCCCCCCGATGTGCCGTCCCAGGAGCAGGTCGAGGGCGCTGAACTGCTCCGCCCCGGCGCTGCCGAAGGTTTTGACCACGGTGAGGGGATAGACCGCCTTGAAGCTCAGGTCGTAGTTCACCAGGGCGGCGTTGAAATCGAAGATCGTGGCCCAGGAGATGCTCAGGATCATCATGGCCAGGACCACCGGGTGGAAGGGGTTGGACCCGATGCCGCCGAAGATCTGCTGCCCGATGACGATGGTCAGGAAGGTGCCGGTCAGCACGGCCCACCAGGGGACCGTGGCCGGGACCAGCATGGCCAGGACCAGCCCCAGAAGCGCGGCGTTGCCGTCGCCGAGGGTGACGGGGCGCCGTGTGGCCTTGCACAGCAGCCACTCCCAGAACATGGCCGTGGAGACGGCCAGGGTGACGACCCCCACGGCCGGCAGGCCGTACTGGATGACCCCCAGGGCCAGGGCCGGCAGGGCGGCCACGATCGTCGCGAAGTTGCGCCGGGCGATGCCGCTGCCGTTGTGCCAGAAGGGGGCGTGGGAGACGATGAACATTCGGTTGCTAGCCATTCGGGGCCTCCGCTGCATTCAGCCGGGAAAGTTCGTACTTGGCCAGTTTGATGTACTGGAAGATGGGGATGTGGGCGACGCAGACATAGCTGCAGAGGCCGCATTCGATGCAGGCATCCAGGTCGTAGAGGTCCGCTGCGTTGCTGTACTGGCCGGCCTCCAGGAAGCGCACCAGCATGTTGACCTGCATGCGGGCCGGGCAGACGCGCACGCACTCCCCGCAGTTGACGCAGGGGTAGTCGGAGGTGAGGGCGAAGCTGCCGGCGGCCTGCACCAGCAGGGCGTCGGTGTCGGCCCGGATGGGCATCTCCTCGGAGTAGACGGCCGCGCCGGTCATGGGTCCGCCGGCGATGATCCGGTCGCGGTCCGCGGTGGTGATGCCGGCGGCGGCCAGGACGTCGGCCACCGGGGTGCCGATGCGGGCGCTCAGGATGGACTTGCGCCCCTGCTTGTCCACCAGGGTGAAGGTCTTGTCCAGGGGCAGGCGCCCGGTGTCGAAGGCCTTGCCGATGGCGGCCACGGATTCGGCGGAAAAGAGGGCAAAGCCCAGGTCCGCGGGGCTCTTGCCCATGGGCACTTCCTGGCCGAACAGGCGGTGGATGATCAGGTGCGGGTTTGCGGCGGGATAGATGGGGTCCACCGCCTTGAGGGCCGTGGCCCCCGTGTGACCGAAACCCTGGACCAGGTCCCGGGGCACCACGATGACCACCGTGGGCACCCCGGTGGCCTCCTTGAGAATCGCGATGCCGCGGGAGACGGCGGCCAGCTCGGCCTTGATGACGTATTGGTTGGTGGCCACCAGCAGGTCGGCGTCCAGACCGCAAACCAGGATGGTGTGCACGGCCGGTTCGGCGCCGGCGAAGAGGTGCAGGGGGGGATTTCCCGGCGCGGCCCGAAGGAAGGCCAGGAGGGTTTCCAGGGTGGGGGCCTGGCCGCTGAAGGCGTCGTCGGTCTGCTCGGCGGGCGCCTTGGTAATGGTGAGGGCCGTGTAGCGCCGGCCGTAGTCGCCGCTCATGGGGGCGATGGCGCGGATGGTGCCCGTGACGCTGCTGACGGCGTAGGCGCCCGCGGGACCGAAAGGGCTGATCTTCTGGCCGGTCCGGACCCCGTCGCCCACCTTGACGGTGAGGTCCTCCCGCCGCTCGAAGGTGCCCGGGACCAGCAGCGTGATGTCCTTGGCCGCGGTGATGTGCTGGGGCCCCAGGGGAGTCTGGTGCAGCAGTTCGTAGGTCATCAGGGGAGTGTTGGGACCGGCGGATAGCAGTTTCGTCATGGTTCACCCTCTTCGTTGGCCGCAAGTCGATCGTTGGTCAGCCGGGGTCGGCGCCCGCGCCCGAAACTAGAGATAGTGGCAGCCGGAGCAGTCGGCGGCCGGGGGGCCGGCGCCGATGCCCTGATGGCAGTCGCCGCATTGCTTGTGGAAGGCGTCGGCCCGGGCCACGGCGGGTTGATCCTGGATGTCATCGAGCTCGTGGCAGGCCAGGCAGGCGTCCGGTGGCGGGTCGCCTTCGGCCACGGTCTTGGGATGGCATTGGCTGCAGGCCATGAGACCCGAGTCGTCCCCCGGATGGTGGTGGCAGTCCAGGCAGTCGGCGTTGTAGGCTTCGACATGATCCTTGTGCTGAAAGAGGACATTCCCGGTGGCGGCCGGGTAGAAGATGCGCAGGGGCTCGTCGGGGGGTTTGGCCGAGTAAGCGGCGTAACAGAAGACGCCAACGACGAACAGAATGACGGCCACGCTGGTCACCACCTTCAGGTCTTTCTCTGAGGTCATGGTCGAATCAATCCTTTGGCGAGGGGTTCGTCATCGTGGGAGGGCAGATAAATCAAAAAATTCTGCTACCACACTGGGTAAATCCTTGCAAGTTCTAATTGTTACTCGACTTTCGGGGATTCGCGGAGGGCAGGAAAGGCATGACGGATCCGACGAGGCGGGCCTCGGAACCCGGGCGGCAGGACGTCGTCCCCGGAGGGCAGGGGCTGGCGGCTAGCGGTTGCCGGGGGCCGGCGGCGGGCAGGCGCCGCAGCGCTGGCAGCCTTCCGGGGGGCAGGGGGGGGTGGTCCGGGCATGCCGGGCGCGCTGGTATTCCTTCCAGAGGAAGTCGCGCTCCACGCCGTGATCGATGATCTCCCAGGGCAGGCACTCCTCCCGGGGGCGTTCACGCAGGGCCTGGCGGGCGAGCTCGAGGGGTTCCCGGCGCAGGGTTCGGCGCCAGGAGTCGCCGGCCGCGTGGCGGCGCTCCAACAGGTCCGCCACCCGCCGGTCCCCCCGGGCCAGCAGGGCCTGGGCCTGGGCCTCGTGGAGGGCTTCGACCTGGAAATGCACGTTGGGCACCCGGCGCAGCCCCTCCTGGAGGCGGGCCAGGCGGGCGGCCAGCACCTGGGGCGCGGTCATGGCCGACCATTGAAAAGGGGTCACCGGTTTGGGGATGAAGGGGTTGACGCTCACCGTGATCGTGCCCATGCGCCCGCGGGGGCGGCTGGCCTCCAGGAAGGCCGATTTGATGCGGCCGCAGAGCTCCAGGACGGCGTCCGCATCGGCCTCGGTTTCCGTGGGCAGGCCCACCAGGAAGTAGAGTTTGAGATTTGGGATGCCGGCGGTCACCAGGCGTTGGGTGGCCTCCAGGATGTCCGCCTCCTCGAGCCCCTTGTTGATGACCCGGNNTCCGGGGCGATGGTGGCCGTGCGCGTGCCCTGCTCCCGGAGCACCGCCAGCAGGTCGTCGCTCAGGTTGTCGGCCCGCAGGGAGCTGAAGGACAGCCGCAGGCGGCCGCCCTGGAAGCGGTGGCAGAGGGGGCCCAGGTCGGGCAGGTCCGATACCGCGGCCCCCACCAGGCCGACCTGGGGGGCGCGGGCCGCGGCCGCTTCCAGCACCGGGGCCAGGTGGGCGGCGGTGCGGAAGCGCGGCGGGCGGTAGACGAAGCCGGCGGCGCAGAAACGGCAGCCGTGGGGGCAGCCGCGGCTGACCTCCACGAGGCAGGTGTCCGCGAAGATGGTATCGGGCGTCACCAGCGGCGAGGCCGTGGCCACCGATCCGATATCGGCCAGCCAGACGCGCCGCACCCGCGGCGGCACGTCCGCCGTGGGGGCCATGGCGGCGAGCAGGCCGTCGGGGCCGTAGGCCGCGGAATAGGCCGCCGGCACATAGACCCCGGGAACCTCCCGGGCCAGGTACGCCAGGTGGGCGGCGCGGCCGGCGCCGGGATCGAAGCGGTCC
This sequence comes from Desulfobacteraceae bacterium UBA5852, assembly GCA_002432195.1. Taxonomy (GTDB): domain Bacteria; phylum Desulfobacterota; class Desulfobacteria; order Desulfobacterales; family UBA5852; genus UBA5852. The sequence continues at coordinate 10,849 of DJGG01000047.1, read as the reverse complement.
AGGAGCCCCGGCAGCAGGGCTTCGGCCTCCCCCACCAGGAAGGCGTCCACGAAGGGGGCCAGAGGCTCGGGGTTGAGCGTGGCGGCAACACCGCCGGCGGCCACCAGGGGGTGGCGCCCGTCCCGCGCGGCCGCGCGCCGGGGCAGCCCGGCCCGGTCCAGGAAAGCCAGCAGGTGGGGGTAATCGTTTTCAAAGGCCAGGGAGAAGGCCAGCAGGTGGAAATCCGTCGCCGGGCGGCGGGATTCCACGGAGAGGGGCGGGGAGTGGGGAGGGTCGTGGGCCTCGGGGAGGAAGATCCGCTCGCAGACCACCTCCGGCCGGGCGTTGAAAAGGCCATAGACGGCCTGGAAGCCCAGGTTGGACATGCCCACCCGGTAGCGGTTGGGGTAGGCCAGGGCAACGGCCAGGCGCCCGGCCCAGGCCTTGCGGATGGCCCCGCGCTCCCGCGGCGCGGGGGTTGTGGGGCCGCGTCGGGATTTGCCGTGCATGCCGTTGCCGCAACTCCTGAAGGAAGGGCCGCCGGCACCGGAACCGGCGACCGGAGGTGTGGGGACCCGCCGGCGGGCGCGCCGTTTCGGCAGGCGGGCCGGATTTCCCGGGGGGATGGGAAGTCCGGCCCGCCAGGCCGTCACGGGGCGTGCCGCAGGCTTGAGGATAACGGCGGCGGGCCCCACGTCAAGACCAACGGCCGCCGTCGGCCGCGGAGGGGGGACCACCGCAGTCGCCGGGGCGGCGCCTTCCTTTCAGGAGCGCGGGTCAGTCGGCCTTGCGCCGCAGGAAGGTGGGCACGTCCAGGTCGTTCTCGTCGATCATGGGCCGGTCGTAGCCGCTGGGACGCACCGGGGGCGCCTCCCCCACGGCCTTGCGGCGGCGGATGAAGGTGGGCTCGTCGTAGTCCACCACGGTCTTGAGGTCCTCCTGGGTCACCGGGCGCAGCTTGCCGCCGAAGGTGTCGTCGGCCGCTTTGGCCGCCGGCTTCGGGGTCTGCTTCCGCCGGCCGTCGTCGATGCCGGTGGCAATCACCGTGACCCGCAGCTCGTCCCCCAGGGCATCGTCCACCACCGTGCCCCAGATGATGTCCGCGTCCTCGCCCACCTCGTGGTAGATCCGGTCGGAGGCCTCGGTCATCTCCTCCATGGTGAGGTTGCTGGAGCTGGTGATGTTCATCAGCACGCCCTTGGCCCCGGTGATGCTCATGTCCTCCAGCAGGGGGTGGGAGATGGCCCGCTCGGCGGCCTCGATGGCGCGGTTCTCGCCGGTGGCGCTGCCGATGCCCATGATGGCCATGCCGGCCTTGGACATGGTGGCCTTGACGTCGGCGAAATCCAGGTTCACGAGGCCGGGCATCATGATGAGGTCGGTGATCCCCTTGACGGAGTGGAGCAGGACCTCGTCGGCCTTGCGGAACATCTCGATCATCGTGGCCTTCTTGGAGGCCAGGCCCCGCAGACGGTCGTTGTTGATGGTGATGGCCGTGTCGGCCACCTGGCGCAGCAGGTCCAGGCCGTCCTCGGCCTGGCGCGCCCGGCGCTTGCCTTCGAAGGAAAAGGGCTTGGAGACCACGGCCACCGTGAGGATCCCCAGTTCCTTGCAGATTTCGGCGATCACCGGAGCGGCCCCGGTGCCCGTGCCGCCCCCCAGGCCGGCAGTGATGAAGACCATGTGGCTGCCTTCCAGGGCGTTGCGCAGGGCGTCGGCGGTTTCCAGGGCGGCCTCCCGGCCGGTTTCGGGACTGGCCCCCGCCCCCAGGCCTTCGGTGAGACGCTCCCCCAACTGGATCTTCACGGGCGCTCTCGAGATCTCGAGGGCCTGGGCGTCGGTGTTGGCGGCGATGAACTTGACCCCCTGGAGGTTGGAATCGATCATGTTGTTGATGGCGTTGCCCCCGGCCCCGCCCACTCCGATGACCTTGATTTTGGCGGAATTCTCGTTGTCCACATACGTAAACATGTTGTTTCCCCCCTTTTCCGGTCTGATGCCCTTAGTTGCAACCGTGCCTGGCACGGTCGGTCAAGCGCCCTGCCGCCAGCGGCGTACCGCGGTTCCCGGGGGCCGGCCGACCCCCGATCCGGCAGGAACCGCACCGCGATGGAACCCCCGCGGCCTGGCGCTCATACGACGTCCTTGAACCACCGCTTCATGCGGCTCACGATGCGGTTGAAGATGTTGGCGTCCCGGATGCGGAACTTCTTGTCGGCCTGATTCCGGGCGCCGTAGACCACCAGGCCCACCCCGGTGGCGTACATGGGGTTGTTGACCACGTCCACCAGCCCGTTGATTCCCCGGGGACGTCCCAGCCGCGTGGGCAGGTTGAAGACCGATTCGGCGATCTCGGTGGCCCCCTCCAGCAGCGAGGTGCCGCCGGTGAGCACCAGCCCCGAGGGGATGGAGTGCTCCAGGCCGGCCTTGTAGATCTCGCGCTTGAGCAGGGTGAAGATTTCCTCCATGCGCGGCTCCAGGATCTCTCCCAGGATCTGGCGCGGCAGCTTGCGCGCCTCCCGGCCCCCCACCCCGGGGACCTCGATGGTGTCGTCGGGCCTCACCTTGCGGGAGAGGCAGGTGCCGAAGCGCGTTTTGATCTTCTCGGCCTCGGCGTGGGGGGCGCGCAGCCCGATGGCGATGTCGTTGGTGAGGTTGTTGCCCCCCAGGGCCAGCACGAAGGTGTGCTTGATGTTGTTTTCCGAGAAGACCGCCAGATCGGTGGTCCCGCCCCCCAGGTCGATCAAGGCCGTGCCCAGGGCCTTCTCCTCCCCGGTGAGCACCGCCTCCCCGGAGGCCAGGGACTCCAGGACGATGTCGCAGACATCCAGCCCCGAGCGGTTGGTGCACTTGACGATGTTGTGGGCCGAGGTCACCGCCCCCGTGACGATGTGGATTTTGGCCTCCAGGCGCACCCCGGCCATGCCCACGGGGTTCTGGATCCCCGACTGGTCGTCCACGATGTAGTCCTGGGGCAGCACGTGGATCACCTCGCGGTCCATGGGGATGGCCACCGCCCGGGCGGCGTCGATGACCCGCTCCACGTCCTGGGGCGTGATCTCGGAGCCCTTGATGGCCACGATGCCGCGGCTGTTGAAGCCCGTGATGTGCCCGCCGGCGATGCCGGTGTAGACCGAGGAGATCTCGCAGCCGGCCATCAGCTCGGCCTCTTCCACGGCTTTCTTGATGGACTCCACCGTGGCCTCGATGTTCACCACGACCCCCTTGCGCAGACCGATGGAGGGGTGGGTGCCGATGCCGATCACGTTGATCTCGCCGTTGGCCACCTCGCCCACCACGCAACAGATCTTGGTGGTGCCGATGTCCAGCCCCACCACGATGTTGTCCCGCCGCTGCATCTCAAACCTCCTTGCCTTGGTCATTCCCCGACGCCTCCATCGATGGGGTCACGATCACGCGCTCCGGGTTCTGCAGGTCGACGGCCTGGAACCCCGGGCTCCCGCCGAGGTCCTGCCAGCGGGCCAGCACCTGTTCCCAACGCCGCAGCTTTTCCCCGAAACCACCCAAGCCCAGCCGCACCACCGAAACGCCGGCTTCGGGGGAAGCGGCCCCCAGGTGGACCACCAGGCCCATCTCCCGATCGGTATGGATCCGCCCGATGCGCTCCAGGGAGAGCGCGCCCCCGGAGGCCGGAATCAGCCGCAGAAGATCCAGGGCGGCCTGCCAGAGGGGGCTCACCGCGCCGCCGGCAACCCCCAGGTCGGTGACCGCCAGTCCGGTGATCACCGGGGCATCGATGGGCTCGTCCGTGCCCAGTTCCTTGAAAATGCTCCCTTCCGGGTTCACCAGGAAGCGCGTTCCCAGGTCCACCACCGCCAGGCAGCGCTCCTCCCGGATGCGCACCCGGAGGCCGGAGGGGATCTCCCGGGCGATCTCGGCCTCGGCGATCCAGGGGTGCGCCAACAGCCGCCGGCGGGCAAGCCCCAGGTTGAGCCCCAGAAGGTTGTCGCCCAGGGCCATGCCGGCCTGGCTCAGGACCTCGGCCTCGCTCAGGCGCTCACACCCCTCCACGCGCAATTCCACGCAGCGCAGGGCCGGCCACTGGACGATCAGGTCGTGCCCTAGGACCAGCAGCAGATTGAGCGCCGCGAAGGCCGCCCCGCCCAGCAGCAGCGCGCCCCCGCGCTTGAGGCGCGCGGCCAGCGGCCGGTGTGGGGTCCCGTCGTCCCGGCGGAAGTGGTTCCGGCGCACCCGGTGGGGTTTGGCCACCACCGTGGCCGACCGGGGAGCCGGCGTGGAAGCGCGGCGGGGGCGTTTCACGGCAACCTCCCCAGCAGCCGCTCACCCAGTTTCCAGACATCTCCGGCCCCCAGGGTGAGCACGATGTCCCCGGCCCGGACGAGCCCGGCGAGGCGCTCCAGGGCGTCCTCGGCGTCCCGGGCGCAGAGCACCTGTTTGTGGCCGTGGGCCCGGATGCCCTCGCACAACAGGTGGTGGTTCACCTCCGGGATGGGGTCCTCGCTGGCGGCGTAGATGGGCAGGAGCACCAGCACGTCCGTCTGGTAGAAGGCCCGGGTGAAGTCGTCGAAGAGGGCCTGGGTGCGGGTGTAGCGGTGGGGCTGGAAGACGATCACCTTGCGCCGCCCCTGCCAGCTTTCCTTCACCGATTCCAGGGTGGTCTTGATCTCCGTGGGGTGGTGGGCGTAGTCGTCGATCACCGTCACCCCGGCCTTCTCCCCCTTGATCTCCAGGCGCCGGCGCACCCCCTCGAGGCCCGCCAGGGACGAGCGGATCACCTCCAGGTCGATGCCCAGCTCATGGCCCACGGCGACGCTGGCCAGCGAGTTGAGCACGTTGTGGACCCCGGGCAGGCCCAGGCGCACGGGGCCCAGGGCCTCGCCCCGGTGGTAGAGGTCGTAGCGGCAGGTGAGCCCTTCGCAGGCGACACGACGCGCCTGCCAGTCGGCCTGGTTGCTCAGCCCATAGGTGGTGAAGCGTTTGTGCACCCGGGGGATCAGGGCCTGGACGGATTCGTTGTCCAGGCAGAGCACGGCCAGCCCGTAGAAGGGGATGCGATCCAGGAAGGATCCGAAGGCCGCCACGATATCGTCCAGGTCGCGGTAGAAGTCCAGGTGCTCGCGGTCGATGTTGGTGACCACACCGATGGAGGGGGCCATCTTGAGAAACGAGCCGTCGCTCTCGTCGGCCTCGGCCACGATGTAGTTGCCCCGGCCCAGCACGGCATTGGTGTCCACCCCCCGGAGCTTGCCGCCGATGACCACCGTGGGGTCCAGGCCCCCGGCGGCCAGCACCGAGGCCACGATGGAAGTGGTGGTGGTCTTGCCGTGGGCCCCGGCCACGGCGATGCTGTACTTGAGGCGCATGAGCTCCGCCAGCATCTCCGCCCGGGGAATCACGGGAATGGACGCTTCCCGGGCGGCCAGGACCTCGGGGTTGTCCCGGCGCACGGCCGAGGAGGTCACGATGACGTCCGCCCCCGCGATATGGTCGCGGGCGTGGCCCCGGAAGACCGTGCCTCCCAGGCGGGCCAGGCGGGCAGTGAGCTCCGAGGCCTGGAGATCGGACCCGGAGACCGTGTAGCCCAGGTTGAGCAGCAGTTCGGCGATGCCGCTCATGCCGATGCCGCCGATGCCCACGAAGTGGATGTGGTAGCTCTTCTGGTACATGGGTCCTTCCCGTCGACCGGGGAGCTTCAGCCCCCGGCGAGCAGCTCCTCGCAGTGGTCCACGATGTCCTCCGCGGCCTGGGGACGGCCCAGGCTGCGGGCGCACGCCGCCATCCCCAGGCGGGCCTCGGGGTGCGCGCGGTAGTGCAGAATGCGCTCCCACACCCGGTCGCCGCTGAGGGCGTTCTGGGGCAGGATCTCCGCCGCCCCGGCCTCCGCCAGGGCGCGGGCGTTCAACTCCTGGTGGTTGTCGGCCGCCTGGGGGAAGGGCACCAGGATGGACGCCTTCCCCAGGCAGGTGAGCTCCGCCAGGGTGGTGGCCCCGGCCCGGCAGATCACCAGGTCCGCCCGGTGGTAGCACTCCCACATGGCGTCGAAAAAGGCCGCCGCCTCGGCCTTCAGCCCCAGGCTCCGGTAGGCCGCGGTCATAGCGGCCTCATCGGCCGCGCCGGTCTGGTGGATCCAGGTCATCGCCGGGGCTTCCTGCAGGGCCCGGGGGAGCGTCGCCTGGATCGCCAGATTGATGGGGTGGGCTCCCTGGCTGCCGCCGGCCACCAGCACCGTGAAATCGCCCTCCGCGGGNNGGCCGCGGCCGCCGCCAGGATCTCGGGGCGCACGGGGTTGCCCGTGAGGCGCACCTTGGCCGCGGGGAAGTGGACCATGGAGGCCTCGAAGGAGACGCAGATCCGCCGGGCAAAGCGCGCCAGTTGCCGATTGGTGATCCCCGGCAGCAGGTTCTGCTCGTGGAGCACCACGGGGATGCCCGAGAGCCACGCCGCGATACCCACCGGCCCCGCCGAGTAGCCCCCCACCCCCAGCACCAGGTCGGCTCTGGCCTGGGCGAGCAGGCGCCGGGCGGCGGCCACGGCCAGGGGCAGGCGCGCCAGGGTGGCCAATTGGTGCCCGAGACCGCGGCCTTTCAGTCCGGCCACGGCGATGGTGGCCCAGGGGAAGCCGGCGGCCGTGAGGACGCGCTCCTCGAGAGGCTTGCCGCTGCCGATGAAAAGCACGGCGGTCGCGGGGTTGCGCCGCTGGAACTCCCGGGCCACGGCGATGCCGGGGAAGAGGTGGCCGCCGGTGCCGCCGCCGGCGATCACCACGCTCCAGGGGCGCTTATGGGGGGACTGGTCGCTCATCGGGTGTTTGCCGCTCCGATGTTCATCAGGATGCCCACCTCCGCCATGTTCATCACCAGGGAGGTGCCGCCGTAGCTCAGGAAGGGCAGGGTCAGGCCCTTGGTGGGCAGCAGGCCCAGGGCCACCCCCATGTTGATGCCCGCCTGGAGGCCGATGGCCACGGTGATGCCCATGGCCAGGAGGGCGCCGAAGGGCTCCGGGCAGCGCCGGGCGATGCCCATGCCCTTCCAGAGGATGACGCTGTAGAGGCCCACCACCAGCATGACGCCCGCCAGGCCGAACTCCTCGCCCACCACCGAGAAGATGAAATCCGTGTGGGGTTCCGGCAGGTAGAAGAGCTTCTGGAGGCTCTTGCCGATCCCCGCCCCCCAGAGGCCGCCGGTGCCGAAGGCCATCAGGGAATGGATGATCTGGTAGCCCTCGGTGGTCTGGTACTGCCAGGGGTCGAGGAAGCTCATGAGGCGCTTGAGGCGATACTCGGCCCCCATCAGCAGGTAGGCCCCCAGGGGAGCCGCCGCCGCCACGGAAAGCAGCAGGTAGCGCAGGCGCACCCCGGCGATGAACATCATCAGGCCGGTGATCAGGGTGATGATGACCACGGACCCGAAATCGGGCTGTAGCAGGATGGGCAGCGCCACGATGGCGAGCACCACCACGTGGGGCAGGAAGCCCACGCCGAGCTCGTGGATGCGTTCCTGCTTTTTGCTCAGGGAATAGGCCAGGTAGAGCACCATGGCGAAGCGCGCCACCTCGGCGGGCTGCAGGGTGATACCTCCCACTTTGAGCCAGCGGGCGGCCCCCCCGGCCGTGTGCCCCAGGGGGGTGGCCAGCACCGCCACCAGCAGCCCCAGGGCCAGTCCGAGAACGGGGTAGCTCATGGGGCGCCACCAGCGGTAGGGGATGTGGCGCCCGACCACCAGGGCCACCAGGCCCAGGAGGGCGAAGATCCCCTGCCGGCGCAGGAAAAACGTGCTGCTGCCGAACTTCTTGAGGGCCAGGGCGGAGCTGGCGCTGTAGACCATCACGATGCCGATGCCCACCAGGAACAGCACGGGGAAGAGCAGGCGCACATCGTAGCCGCCGCTGTTCCAGGTCCGTGGAGGGGATGTCGCTCGGGTGGTCATGGCGCCAGGTTCCTCACCGCGCGGCAGAAGTCCTCGCCGCGGCGGGCGTAGCTCGCGTACATGTCGAAGCTCGAACAGGCCGGCGACAGCAGCACCACGTCGCCGGGAAGGGCGGCGGCGGCGGCCGCGGCCACGGCGGCCGCCATGTCGGCGACACTTTCCGTGGGCGCCAGGCTCCCCAGGGCCTCCCGGATGAGCGGCGCCGCTTCCCCCAGGGTGATCAGGCGCTTGACGCGTCGGGCCACGGGGGCCGCCAGCTCCCGGTAGCCCCCGCCCTTGTCCCGGCCGCCGGCGATGAGGATCACTGGCGCCTCGAAGCCCTCCAGGGCGCGCACCACGGCATCCACGTTGGTGGCCTTGGAGTCGTCGAAGTAGCGCACGCCGGCGATCTCGGCCACCAGTTCCAGCCGGTGGGGCAGGCCGCGGAAAGCCGCCAGCGCCCGGCGGCAGTCGTCCGCGCGGCCTCCGGCCAGCAGGGCGGCGAGGAACGCGGCGGCTACGTTCTCCCGGTTGTGGGCCCCGGGGAGGGGGATGTCGCCGGGTGCCAGGGGCCCGCAGGGGTGGGTGGGCAGGTGAAAGACGATGCCCCCGGAGGTGATGTCGGCCCCTTCCTCGGTGGGGCGGCGGCCCTGGAAATAGACCCGGCGGACGGCGGCGCTGCCGGACAGGCGGCGGATCCAGGGGTCGGCGCCGTTGAGCACGGCCGTATCCCCGGTCCCCTGGTTTTCCAACAGGCGCATCTTGGAGCGCGCATAGGCCCCCATGTCGTCGTAGCGGTCCATATGGTCGGGGGTGATGTTGAGCACCACGGCCACCTGGGGCCGGAAGGCGGCCATGGTGTCCAACTGGAAGCTGCTCACCTCCAGCACCAGGACCTCGGCCCACCGCTCGCCGTCGGCATAGCGGGACAGCGGGGTGCCGATGTTGCCGCCCACGAAGACCTTGCGCCCCGAGGCCTCCAGCATGCGGCCGATGAGCTCGGTGACGGTGGTTTTGCCGTTGGTGCCCGTGACGGCCACGACGGGCTCGCGGATGAAGCGGCTGGCGAGCTCCAGCTCCCCCATCACGGGGATGCCGGCCCGGGCGGCCGCCGTGATGGCGGAGAGGCGCTGGTCCACCCCGGGGCTGAGCACCACCAGGTCGGCCGCCTGGAAATCCGCCGGGTCGTGGGCCCCGAAGCGCGCCCGGGCCCCCAGGGCGTGGATCTCCGCCAGGGTATCGGCGCGCTCGGCGGCCGGCGCGGTATCGGCCACCGTCACCGCGGCCCCCCGGCGCCGGCAGAAAGCCGCGGCGGCCAGCCCGCTGACACCGGCGCCCACCACCAGGACGCGGCGGCCCTCGAGAGGTATGGGTTGGGGGAGGCTCACCTTTTCCAGATTCCTTTGCTCAGGCTTAAGACCTGCCGGCGTGCGGTTCGGGTCTCGGACGACGACCCGGGGGTCTTTGGGTTCCGGGCCGGACGGCTGTCTGAACCCCTTAGGCNNATCTTTGGGTTCCGGGCCTGACGGAACTCACCCCTAAGGCCCCGTAAGCATCGCCGCCGTTGCCGGGCCAACAGTCGGCATGGGCCCAAAGCGGTCGCTGAATCCTCGGGACCGCTGGGGCGGGCGGCGCTGCCCACGGGGCCTAAGGGGTTCAGACAGCCGTCCGGCCCGGAACCCAAAGACCCCCGGGTCGTGTAGGCCGAATCGGCATGCCGGTGGCGAAACCGTCGAAACATGGTTGGGCTACCTCAATTTCAGCGTGCTCATGGCCAGCAGCGCCAGGAGCACAGCGATGATCCAGAAGCGCACGATCACCTTGGGCTCGGGCCAGCCCTTGAGCTCGAAGTGGTGGTGGATGGGGGCCATGCGGAAGATGCGCCGGCCGTGGGTGAGCTTGAAGAAGCCCACCTGGAGCATCACCGAAACGGTCTCCATCACGAAGAGTCCCCCCACCAGCACCAGGAGGATCTCCTGCTTGGTGACGATGGCCACCGTGCCCATGGCCCCTCCCAGGGAAAGGGACCCCACGTCCCCCATGAAGACCTGGGCCGGGTAGGCGTTGAACCACAGGAAGCCCAGGCCCGCCCCGGCCAGGGCGCCGCAGAAGACCGCCACCTCCCCGGCCCCCGGCACGTAGTTGATCTGCAGGTACTCGGCGATCTTCACGTGGCCCGCCACGTAGGCGAAGATCATGTAGGTGCCGGCCACGATGATCAGCGGCCCGATGGCCAGCCCGTCCAGTCCGTCGGTAAGGTTGACGGCATTGGAAGCCCCCACGATCACCAGGGCCGTGAAGAGGATGTAGGCCCACCCCAGGTCCGGGGAGACGTTCTTCAGGAAGGGGACCGTCACGCGGGTGGAGAAATCCGGGTGGAGGTAGAGGGTCAGGCCGGCCCCCAGGGCCACCGCGGTCTGGAGCCAGAACTTCTCCCGGGCGCCCAGCCCCTTGCTGCGCTTCTTGACCTGCTTGCGGTAGTCGTCCACGAAGCCGATGAGGCCGAGGCAGATGGTCGTGAGCAGCACGGTCCATATATAAAGGTTGGCCAGGTTGGCCCACAGGAGAGTGGAGGCGGTGACGGCGATCAGGATCAGGACCCCCCCCATGGTGGGCGTGCCGGACTTTTTGAAATGGGTCTCGGGGCCGTCCTCGCGGATGAACTGGCCCACCTGGAGCTCCCGCAGGCGGCGGATCACCCAGGGGCCCACCAGGAAGCAGATGAGGAAAGCCGTCAGGCCGGCGTAGATCGTCCGGAAGGTGATGTACCGGAAGACGTTGAAGGCCGAGAAGACCGTGTGCAGCGGGTAGAGGAGGTGGTAGACCATGTGCCTTTACCTGTTTCCGCCGGGGTGCGCGTCGGGGGCGGTGCGGGCCAGCAGTGCCTGCACCACCCGTTCCATGCCCATGGCCCGGGAGCCTTTCACCAGGACCCAGTCGCCGGCCTGCAGCATGTCCCCCAGGGCGTGGGCTATGGCCTCCAC
>DJGG01000021.1:4186-19232 GCA_002432195.1 Desulfobacteraceae bacterium UBA5852 | reverse complement strand
GCCGCTCAAGAAACATGTGCGCCTCAATGCCTTTCTCAATCGCCTCCGGGAATCGACAGGGCTCACCATCATCGTCAACGCCAACACGGCCAAGGAGGTCATGCGCCTTCTCAGGAAGAACGCCATCATCGCCATACTCGGCGACCAGCGCGAGAAACGCTCCCTCGGCGTCTTCGTTGATTTCTTCGGCCATAAGGTACCCACGTCGAAAGGCACGGCCATGATCGCAATGAAGACAGGCTGTCAGGTCGTTCCCTGCTACCCCGTGCGCAAGGGGTTCCTTCGCTACACCATAATGTGCGGCGAGCCTCTCGTCATGGAGCGCGACGGCGACATCGAGGATCTCATCGCTAAGAATACCCGCAAGATCAACGCCTTCCTCGAAGACATCATCCGCCGGTACCCCGACGAGCCGGTCGTGGACGCGCCGGCCTGACCGGACGGCCCGGGCGGTATCCGGATGTAACGGGCGCGGGGGACCGACCGCTGCCGGGGGCGCAACGCGAACCGGCCCGTGGGCCCCTGCGCGGAAACGACCATGCCCAAGACAACCCCCCACGAACCCGCGGCGGCCCCCGGCGGCGCCCGCCTCCGCTGGAAACGGCTGATGGCCGTCGAGGCCGGGGAATGGCGGCCGCTGGGCTGGTCCTTCAGCTATTTCTTCGCCCTGCTCTGCAGCTACTACATCGTGCGCCCCATGCGCGACGAAATGGGCATCGCCGGCGGCGTGGAGCACCTCCAGTGGCTGTTCAGCGGCACCTTCCTGGTGATGCTGGCGGCCGTGCCCTGCTTCGGCTGGGTCGCCCGGCGCTTTGCGCCCCACCGCTTCCTGCCGTGGATCTACTATTTTTTCATCGCCGACCTGCTGCTGTTTTTCGTCCTCTTCCGCTCCCATCTCACCCATGCCTACGTGGCCCGCGCCTTTTTCATCTGGGCCAGCGTGTTCAACCTCTTCATCGTCTCGGTTTTCTGGAGCTTCATGGCGGACATCTTCTCCAACGCCCAGGCGCGGCGTCTCTTCGGCGTGATCGCCGCCGGCGGCACCGCGGGCGCCCTGGCCGGCCCGGCCCTGACCACCCTCCTGGTGCTGCCCCTGGGACCCACCAACCTGCTGCTGGTCTCGGCCGGGTTTCTGGCCTGGGCGGTCGTGTGCACCCACCGCCTGGTGGCCTGGCGGCGCCCGGCGGCGGCCCATGCCGAGGCCGAAGGGCTGGGCCCGGCGGACCCGCCCGCCGATCCACCCATGGGCGGCGGCGTTCTGGCCGGGGTGCGCCTGGTGTTCCAGTCCCCCTACCTGGCGGGCATCTGCCTGCTAATGCTGCTCTTTGCGACCCTGGCCACCTTTCTGTATTTCCAGCAGGCCCACCTCGTGAGGGCGCACTTCGCCGACCCGGCCCGGCGCACGGCCCTGTTCGCCGCCATGGACCTGGCCGTCAACGCCCTGACCCTGGTGACCCAGGTCTTTCTCACCGGCCGCATCGTGAAACGCTGCGGCCTGGCCTGGAGCCTGGCGGCGGTGCCCCTGCTGCTGGCAGCGGGGTTTCTCGCGCTGGGTTTCGCCTCCAGCCTTTGGGTCCTCGTGGCCGTGCAGGTCCTGCGCCGGGCGGGCAACTATGCCGTCATGCGGCCGGGGCGTGAAATGCTCTATGTGGTGCTGGGTAAGGAAGAGAAATACAAAGCCAAAAACTTCATCGACACGGTGGTCTACCGCGGCGGCGATGCCGCCAGCGCCTGGGTGTACGCCGGCATGCAGGCCCTGGGGCTTTCGGCCGCCGGCATCGCCCTGGCGGCCATGCCCCTGGCCTGCGCCTGGGGCTGGCTGGCGTATAAGCTGGGCCAGCGCCAGGAACGGATCGCCGCCGGCGCGGCGGAGCGCCGTTGGGGGAGATAAAGGCCATGGATACCTGGACGTCCCGCATGACCCGTCGAAACTTCATCCTGCGCACCGGGGCGCTGGCCGCCGGCCTCGCCCTGGCGCCCCGGGGGCTGCCGGGGGCGCAGCGCGATCCGCTCCGGCGCCCCATACCGTCCTCGGGCGAGCGGCTGCCCGTCATGGGCATGGGAACCTCGGAGACCTTCGATGTCGGGGAGGATGCGGCCCAGCGGGCCCCCTTGGCCGACGTGCTGCGGGTCTTTTTCGCCGAGGGCGGCGCGCTCATCGATTCCTCGCCCATGTACGGCCGGGCCGAATCCGTCGTGGGGGACCTGCTCAAGGCCGCCGGCCGCGAGGATACGGTCTTCGCCGCCACCAAGGTCTGGACCGACGGCCGGGAGAGCGGTATTGCCCAGATGCGCCAGTCCCTGCAGCGCATGGGGGTGGAGGTCATGGACCTGATGCAGATCCACAACCTGCGCGACTGGGAGACCCACCTGCCGGTGCTCCGGGAGTGGAAACAGGAGGGGCGCTTGCGCTATATCGGCATCACCACCTCTCACGGCCGCCACCATGACGCCCTGGAGGACATCCTGCGCCGCGAGTCCTTCGATTTCGTGCAGTTCAGCTACAACCTGGAGGATCGCACCGTGGAGGAGCGCCTTCTGCCGCTGGCCGCCGACCGGGGGATCGCCACCCTGATCAACCGACCCTTCCAGCGGGGCGGCCTGTTCCGCCGGGTCAAGGGCGCGGCCCTGCCGGAGTGGAGCGCCGAGTTCGACTGCCGTTCCTGGGGGCAGTTTTTCCTGAAGTTCGTCGTCGGCCACCCGGCGGTGACCTGCGTGATCCCGGCCACCGCCAACGTGCGGCACATGGAGGACAACATGCAGGCCGGGTTCGGCCGGCTGCCGGACGCGGCCATGCGCCGGCGGATGGCCGCGCACATGGCCACCCTTTGATGGGCAGGCCCCAGGGGGGATCGCGCATGGGATCTTGATTCGACGGGATGGCCTGCTAAAATGGGTTTCCCCGGCGCGCGCCCGTCGCCGTCACCCGCAACTCTTTTCAAGGAGGCACCCGATGCGCTTTGCCCACACCAATATCGCCGCCCGGGACTGGAAGACACTGTCCGAGTTCTACATCCGGGTCTTCGGCTGCCGGGTCAAGCCCCCGGAGCGCAAGCTCTCCGGCGACTGGCTGGACGCGGCCACGGGATTGCAGGGGGCCCGCCTGGAAGGCGTGCACCTCCTGCTCCCCGGCCATGGGGACGACGGACCGACCCTGGAGATCTTCACCTACCAGGACACCCGCGCCTCCGCGCCCATGATGGCCAACTGCACGGGGTTCACCCACATCGCCTTCGAGGTGGGGGATGTCGAGGCCACCCTGGGGGCGGCCATGGAGGGCGGCGGGCAGGCCCTGGGGCGGGTCACGGAAAAGGCCGTCCCGGGTGTGGGCCTGTTGAAACTGGTCTATTTTCGGGATCCCGAAGGCAACATCGTGGAGATCCAATCCTGGAAAAAATAGCGCGCCGTGCGGCGTCCGACCGCCGGGGGAACCCGGCACACCTTTACCAGGCTGTAGATAATCTGCGCCTAAGCCCGCCGCCGGCACAGCTTGATTTACGGGAGGCTTGCATGCTCACCGCCGAGGAGCATCGGGTACTGGCGCTGCTGGCCAAGGAGTGGGATTTCCGCGGTCCCCCGGGGATCATGGACGTGAGCGCCGTGGTGGTGGCCCTTCCCCAGGCCCCCGGCGACACCCTGGCGGCCCTCGAGGCCCTTTTCACCCGGGGGCTCGTGGACATGAACCGCCTCAAGACCGGCGCCTTTCTCACCCCCGAGGGCTACGCCGCCGCCGAGGCGGAGGCCTCCGGCGGCTCCCCGCCGCCGGGTTGATCCCTGTCCCGGGCGGGGCTTCGGCGCCCTCCGCCGTCCCGGCGGTCAGGGCGACTGCCGGATGCCGGGGGGGGGAGGCTGCGGCCTGCGGCGTCGCGCACCAGGCCCTGTCGGGCAGCCCCGACAGGCTGGCCCGGATGACCCGCCCCAGGAAAACGGCCTTGCCGCCGGCGGCCGGCGGGAGCTGGTCCTCGACTTCCAGGCGCACGTTCCGGGCGCTGGTGCCCGCCGCCCGGGCCTGTTCCCGCACCAGGCGGGTCAACTCCTCGCGCGCCACCCGGTCGGCCTCGGGGAAGTCCTGGAAATGCCGGCCGCCGGGCAGGCCCTCGATGGTGAAGCCGCCGCACTGGTCCGGGGCGATGCGCATCTGGCGGTGGACCACCACGTGGCTGGTGATGGCCCCGATGGCGTTGGCCACATCGGCGTCCGCCGGCAGGACGGCCCGGGCCCCCAGGGCGGCCGCGGCCCGGGGCAGGAAGAGGCCGATGGGGGCGCCGATGCCCACCACCGGGCGGTTGAGGCGGATCTGCACGGCGTAGTCCCGGTTGCCGCCGGACATCAGGTTGCCCAGCAGGGTCCGGCAGACGGGGCAGGTGTGCAGGACCTCGGGGTCGGTTTCGGCGTCCAGCTGCCGCTTGAGCACCTCCAGGGCCAGGCGCTCCACCACCAGGTCGAGGAGGCGGTCGGCCAGCGTCGGCACCGGGATGCCGGCCAGGCGGGCCACCAGGGAGGCCGCGCGCTCCGCCAGGGGCCGGTCCCAGCGGGTGAAGCGCCCCGTGACATGCAGCAGGTCGGTGGGGGTCAGCCCGCAGCGCTGCACCACGGCCTGTTCCTCCAGGCGCTCCAGGCCCAGGGCCGAGGGGAGGAACACCCCCAGGCGGTCCACCAGTTCCTCCAGGGCGTGGGGCCGTTGGGCCAGCAGCCGGACGAGGCGCGTTTCCCGGGGGGTGAGGTCCAGGTGGTCGGTGGTGCCCGTCAGGGCCAGGACCTGCATGTCCCGGCTGGAGGCGGCGTAGCGGTTCAAGTGCCCCTCCAGGTAGTCCAGGGCCTGTTTGGCTTCCGGGTGGTGCCGGCCCAGCCAGGCCATGGGGGCCACCCGCCGGGGGCCGATGAAAAAGGCGTCGTTCTCCAGGCCCACCAGGCTGTCGCCCCCCAGGCCCGCGGTGCGGATGGCCAGGGCCTTGACGTGGGTGGCCTGGCCCCCGACCCTGGCGCCGCGGGCGCACAGGCCCACCGCGCCGTCGGTGAGGACCGCGGTGTCGGTGGTGGTGCCCCCCATGTCCACCACCAGGGCGTCCCGCAGCCCGGTGAGGTGCCGGGCGCCGGCGACGCTGGCGGCCGGGCCCGAGAGGATGGTCTCCACGGGCCGCTCCCTGGCCAGGCAGGCGTTCATCAACGTGCCGTCACCCTTGACCACCACCACGGGGGCCTGGATTCCCCGGGCGGTCAGCACCTGCTCCAGATCCAGCAGGAGCTTGGCCAGGCGGGGGATGATGCGGGCGTTGAGCACCGCCGTGTGCGCCCGGACCCGGAAGTTGAGCAGGTCCGAGAGCTCGTGGCCGCAGGTGACGAACAGGCCGGTCTCCTCCCGGATGACGGCCTTGACGGCCAGCTCGTGGGCGGGATTGATGGACCCGGCGAAGCCGGACACCGCAAAGGCCCGCACCCCGTCATGGTCCACCATGCGGCGCACGACGCGGCGCACCTCGGCCGTCTCCACGGGGGCGAGCTCCTCGCCGCCGATGGCGAGCTGTCCCGCCACCACCGCCTGGGGTTCGTGGGGAATGTCGCCGGGCTCCAGGCGCCCGAAGGGGGGCATCAGGATCAGGCCCACCTTCTGCCCCTCCCCTTCCACGATGGCGTTGGTCGCCAGGGTGGTGGAGAGCGCCACCATCTCCACCCGCCCCAGGGCGGCGGGATCCAGGCCGTCCAGGGCCGCGCCGATGCCCAGGGTGAAGTCCCAGCGGGTGGTCAGGGCCTTGTTCTTCCCCAACACCCGTTGAGCCTCCAGATCGTAGACCACGGTGTCGGTGTAGGTGCCGCCGGCGTCGATCCCCAGCCCCACGCGGACGCCGGCCTGGAGGGCTTCTTCGGCGGCCGGATCTCCGGCAGCCTCGATGGGCGGGGGTGTCGGCGTATCCGGCGCCCAGAGCGGGTGGGCCTCGAGAGTGCCCGACAGGGGGTCGAAGGCGATGGCGTGGCGGGGGGGGACCACCAGAACCGCGGGAGTGGTTGCCTCGGCGGTGAGCAGCCCATCGATCAGGGCGGGGTCGCCGGGGAGCCGGGCGTAGGCCCAGCCGTATTCGGCCGCCATCTCCCGGGCGAGGCGCTCGTGGCGCGGGGCGCTGGGGGCCCCGGTGTCGATGAAGGCCGCCCGCTGGTAGTGGCGCTGCCAGCTGTTGAGGAAGGCGAAGGTCTGTCGGGCGGCTTCCGGGCCGTAACGGGCCGCCAGGTCGTCGAAGTCCAGGCGCGTATGGCCGAAATGGGCCCAGCGCCGCCGCTCATCCATGGAAACGGTCTTGCTTTCACACCAGCCGGCCGAGAGGTAGTAGGTCCCCGGGAACTCCCTGAACTGGCGCTGGTAGGCGGCATCCCCCCCCAGGAAAAGGGCGATGCAGTCGTGGACCCTGGGCAGGGCCAGGGGGATGCCCTGGGATTGGATGCCCACCGTGCCGCGACCGCAGATTCCGTAGCCCACCACGATGCGCCGGAAGCGCTCCCCCTCCGAGGCCAGGTCGATGGCCGCCTGGAGCGTGGCGTGCAGCCGGTCGGGGCGGTCGTGGAGTCCCGCCTCCAGGAAGTGGAATTCGAGGTCCAGGCCCAGGCAGCGGGCCCGGTGGCGGAGGTCGACGGCCAGGGCCCCACAGGCGATGACGCAGGTGGCGGAAGGGGACACGATGGGATCCTTAAGGGAGGGTCAGCCCCGGCGCCGGGAGGGTTGCCGGACGGCATCCGGTTGTTTGCCCAGCCGCCGGCGCACCGCCTGGGCGTGGGCGTCCAGCCCCTCGATTTCCGCCAGGCGGATCACGTGGACCGCTTCCCGCTCCAGCGCCTCCCGGGTGTAGCGCAGGAGGCTGGTCTTCTTGACGAAATGATCCACGGAGAGGGCCGAAGCGAAGCGCGCCGTGCCCGCCGTGGGCAGCACGTGGTTGGGGCCGGCGAGATAGTCTCCCACGGGTTCGGGGGTGTAGGGGCCCAGGAACACCGCCCCGGCGTGGCGGATGCGGCCCACCAGGTCCATGGGGGCGGCCACCAGCAGTTCGAGGTGCTCGGGGGCGATGCGGTTGGCCAGGTCCACGGCCGTGGCCAGATCCGGCACCACCATCAGGGCGCCGAAGCGCCGCAGGGACTCGCCGGCGATGGCCGCGCGGGTCAGACGGGCCAGCTGGACCTCCAGCTCGCGGGTCACCTGCCGGGCCAGGGGCTCGTGGTCGGTGAGCAGGATGGCCGAGGCCAGGGGGTCGTGCTCGGCCTGGGAGAGCATGTCGGCGGCCACCAGGGCGGGGTCGGCGCTGCCGTCGGCCACAATGAGGATCTCGCTGGGGCCGGCGAGCATGTCGATGCCCACCGTGCCGGCCACGAGCTTTTTGGCCAGGGTCACGTAGAGATTTCCCGGACCCACGATGACATCCACCCGGGGGATGCTCGGGGTGCCGTAGGCCAGGGCGGCGATGGCCCAGGCGCTGCCCACGCGGTAGACCTCCTGCACGCCGGCCAGGCGGGCGGCCGCCAGGAGGTGGGGGTTCACCCGTCCGTCGGCCGAGGGCGGGGTCGCCATGACGATGCGGCCCACCCCCGCGATGCGCGCCGGGATGGCGCCCATGAGCACCGAGGACACCAGGGGCGTGCGTCCCCCTTGGCCGCCGGGCACGTACACGCCGGCCGCGTCCACGGGGTGCACCAGTTGTCCCAGGAACACGCCCGGCCGCCGGGCGTCCATCCAGGAGGGGCGCACCTGCTGGCGGTGGAAGGCCTCGATCTGGGCGGCGGCCCGCTGGAGGGAGGTTTTGAAGGCCCGGCTCACCTGGCCTCCCGCGGCCTCCAGTTCCGCCGCGCTCACCCGCAGGTCGGCGGCGCCCAGCTCCGGGGCGTCGAAGCGCCGGGTGTAGCGCACCAGGGCGGCGTCCCCCTCCCGGCGCACCTCGGCCAGGATCCGCTCCACGGCCTGGAGGTCTTTTTTGCGGAAGTCCAGGCGGCGGCCGATGATGGCCGCCAGGCGTGCTTCCCCGCGGGGCGAGGGGTAGTGCAGGATGGTCAGGGGCATGGCTTCCTCCGCAGCAGGGTAAGGTTCAGGACCCTGTGGATAATCCAGAATGGGGTGGATGACAAGCCCGGCCGGCGCCCACCTTTGAGCGGTTACACAAATCCATTGACTTTGGCCGGGGGATTGGGTCAATTTGGCGGTCGGCTTTTCATCCGCCCCCGGGGCGGCGACCCTGGCGATCCCTTCTACGGAGGTACCGGCATGAGTCTGCACCGCATCCACAACTTCAACGCGGGGCCCGCGGCCCTGCCCCTCCCGGTGCTGGAGGAAATCCGCGAGAGCTTCCTGGATTTCCAGGGCACGGGCATGTCCATCACCGAAATCAGCCACCGCTCCAAGCCCTTCGATGGGCTGCTCAACGACGCCATCGAGCGCCTGCGGCGGCTCCTGGGGCTGGATGCACGGTACAAGGTGCTCTTCATCCAGGGGGGCGCGAGCCTGCAGTTTGCCATGGTGCCCCTGAACTTGCTGGCCGACGGCGCTTCGGCGGATTACGTGGACACCGGCACCTGGTCAACCAAGGCCATCCAAGAGGCCCGGCTCCTGGGCAAGCGCGTGCGCGTGGCGGCCTCCTCCCAGGACCGGGATTTCGCCTACATCCCCAAGGCGCCGGCCTTCGACCCCCAGGCGGCGTATGCCCACATCACTTCCAACAACACCATCAAGGGCACCCAGTGGGCGGATTTCCCCGACACGGGGGCCGTGCCCCTGGTGGCGGACATGTCCTCGGACATCCTCAGCCGGACCTTCGATGCGCGCCCCTTCGGCCTGATCTACGCCGGGGCCCAGAAGAACATCGGGCCCGCCGGGGTCTGCCTGGTGATCGCACGGGAGGACATGCTCGCCCGGGTCCCCGCCGGGCTGCCCACCATGCTGCGCTATACCACCTTCTCCGAGAAGAACTCCCTCTACAACACCCCCCCGTGCTTCACCATCTACACCGTGGGCCTGGTGCTCAAGTGGCTGGAGGAGACCGTGGGGGGCCTTGCCGCCATGGAAGCCCTCAATCGCCGCAAGGCCGCGCTGATCTACCGGACCCTGGATGCCTCCGGCTTTTACCGCGGGACGGCCGACGCCGACAGCCGTTCGCGGATGAACGTCACCTTCCGCCTGCCCACCCCCGAGCTGGAGGCGGCTTTCCTGGTCGAGGCCCAGGCCAACGGCCTGGGGGGCTTGAAGGGCCACCGTTCCGTGGGCGGTTGCCGCGCGTCGCTTTACAACGCCGTGACCCTGGAGTCGGTGACGGCGCTGGTGGACTTCATGGCGGAATTCGAACGGCGCAAGGGCTGACGGGTCTTCCGGGGCGGCCGCCCCTCCCGTGCGTGGGGGGGGCGGCGCCTCATTCCAGGGGGTAGTCGTAGAGCTGCCCCTGGAAATTGCGCACCCGCAGGCGCCCGGCCTCGCGGGCCACGATGGATTCCGGCAGCAGGGGCACCTTGCCCCCGCCCCCCGGCAGGTCGATGACGTACTGGGGGAGGCAGATCCCGGAGATCCGCCCCCGCAGGGCCTCCATGAGGGCGAGGCCGGCCGCCAGGGGCGGACGGAAATGCGCCGTGCCGGCCACCGGGTCCGGGTGGTGCAGGTAGTAGGGCCGCACCCGGATCGCCGCCAGGTCCCGCAGCAGCCGGGCCATGACGGCGGGATCGTCGTTGACCCCCTTGAGCAGCACCGTCTGGCACCCCAGGGGCACGCCGCCGTCCGCCAGGCGCGCGCAGGCCGCCGCCGCCTGGGGGGTGATCTCCACCGGGTGGTTGAAGTGGGTGTTGACATAGACGGGCTGGAAGCGGCCCAGCAGGCGCACCAGGGCCGGCGTGATGCGCTGGGGCAGCGTGGCGGGGGTGCGGCTGTGGATGCGCAGCAGGCGCACGTGGGGGATGGCCCGCAGGGCCGCCAGAAGCTCGCCCAGCTCCTCGTCGGGGCGCAGCAGGGGGTCGCCCCCCGACAGGATCACCTCCCCCACGGCGGGCTGCGCCCGGATATAGTCCAGGCCGGCCTTGAGGTCGTTCCAGGTGATGGGGTCCCGGCGGCCCACCTGGCGCTTGCGCAGGCAGAAGCGGCAGTAGGCCGCGCAGCGGTGGGAGACCACGAACAGCACCCGGTCCGGGTAGCGGTGGACCAGGCCCGGGGTGGTGGTGTCGTGCTCCTNNTGGACCACCAGGGGCACGGGGGACTGGCGTTCCTCGTCCAGGGGGTCCGGTACCCCACGGAGATCCGCGAGCTCCTCCGGGTGCGGCAGCAGTTGGCGCCCAAGGGGGTCCGCAGGGGATCCCACGAGGTCCAGCAGGTAGGGGTTGATCCGCATGGGGTAGCGGGCGGCCACCGCCTCCAGGGCGGGCCGGTCGATTCCCAGGCGGGACGGCAGGTCCGCCGGGGAGGTGACACTGGCGGCCAGGAGCCGCTGCCAGGCGGCGAACCGCCGGCCGGCGGCGGGTGCGATGCGGATGGGCATGGGAAGCAGGTATCCTTCCGGGAGGGGGCCGGCGGCCCGGTCTCCCATGTTGCAATTTCAAGGGCTTTTGCTTATACTCCAAGGCCTTGGCGTTTGGCAACGTGAACCCGCGGCAGCCCCTGAGCCGCCCAGAGCCTAGCGGGAATTAGAGGAATGCAGAAGGTTTTTGTCACCGGCGACAACCAGGCCACCTTCGCCTGCCCGGCATGCAAAAAGATGCGCACCGTGGATGTCACGCGCCAGCAGGGGCTCGATCAGGCCGTGAGGATCAAGGTCAAGTGCCCCTGCGGCTGCCAATACCCGGTGATGCTCGAGCGGCGCCAGCAGCACCGCAAGAAGGTCAACTTCCCCGGCGCGTATGTGCATCTCAAGAATATGCGGCCCGTGGGCAAAGGGATCATGCTGGTCACCGATCTCTCCCGCGCCGGGATCAAGGTCACGGTGAACGACGAGCGCCACTTTGCCGTGGGGGACCGCCTGGAGGTGGAATTCCGCCTGGACGACCTCAAACGCTCCCTGATCCGCAAGGAAGTGATCATCCGCAAAGTGGACGGCGGGGACCTGGGGACGCAGTTCGCCTATGTGGATGCCGGCGATCCTTGTGACAAGGCCATCGGCTTTTACCTTTTCGGATGACCGGCCGCCGGATTCGCGCCCTTGGGAGGCCCGACCCTCGTGACCCAGGATCTTCCGGTTCCCGAGCCCACCCGCTGTGCCTGGGCCGGCAGCGACCCCCTCTACCGCGCCTACCACGACCGGGAGTGGGGGGTACCGGTGGATGACGACCGGCGGCTCTTCGAGTTCCTGGTGCTGGAAGGCATGCAGGCGGGTCTCAGCTGGCTCACCATCCTGCGCAAGCGGGAGAACTTCCGGCGGGCCTTTGCGGAATTCGATCCCGGGCGGGTGGCGGCCTTCGGGCCGGAGGAGCGGCGGCGCCTGCTGGGCGATGCCGGCATCGTACGCAACCGCGCCAAAATCGACGCCGCCGTGGCCAACGCCCGGGTCTTCCTGACCCTCCAGGGAGAACACGGCTCCTTTCTGCGCTTTCTCCACACGGTCGCCGGTCCCCGCCCCCTGATCAACCACTGGCGGGTTCCCCAAGAGGTTCCCGCCGCCACGGCGGTTTCCCGGGAGTTGAGCCGCCGCCTGCGCGAGCGCGGCTGCCGCTTCGTGGGTCCCACCATCTGCTACGCCTTCATGCAGGCCGTGGGCCTGGTGAACGACCACCTCACGGGCTGCTTTCGTCATCGCGAAATCGCCGGGCGTTACGGCCCGGGGTCGGGGGTCTGAACCCGGCCCTGTCCCTCGGGGGAGCCGTCCGCCCGGCGGAAAGGGGGGGCCATGAGCGCCTGCCGCCATTGCGGCCGTGAGCATCGCGTGGGGTTCGTGGCCACCCGCCTGGCGGGCACGGACGGCGTTTCCCTGGAAACCGAAAAGTGGGTGCGGGTTTTCGAGGAGCAGGGCTTCCGCTGCGCCTTCTTCGGCGGGGAGCTGGACACGCCGGCGGAGGCCTCCTGGACGGTGGCCGAAGCCCATTTCCTCCACCCCGCCATCCGGGATCTCTACCGCGGCTGCTTCGGCCTGGCGCGGCGCAGCCCCGCAACCACCCGCAAGCTGCACCACTACTGCGCGCGGCTCAAGGACCAGCTCTACCGCTTCGTGGAGCGCTTCGCCATCGACCTGCTGGTGGTGGAAAACGCCCTGACCATCCCCCTGAACCTTCCCCTGGGAATGGCCCTCGCCGAGCTGATCTCCGAAACGGCCCTGCCCACCATCGCCCATCACCACGACTTCTACTGGGAACGCCAGCACTTCCTCACCAACGCCGCCTGGGAGATCCTCAACATGGCCTTCCCGCCCCAGCTGCCGTCCATCCAGCACGTGGTGATCAGCTCGGCGGCCGGCAGCCAGCTCGGCCTGCGCACGGGAATTGCGGCCACCATCATTCCCAACGTGATGGATTTCGACCACCCGCCGCCGCCGGTGGACGACTTCGCCGCGGACGTGCGCCGGAGCCTGGGCCTGGCGGCCGGTGAGCTGCTCGTGCTCCAGCCTACGCGGGTGGTCAAGCGCAAGGGCATCGAGCATGCCATCGAGCTGGTGCGCCGCCTGGGCCGCAAAGCCCGCCTGGTGATCTCCCACGCCTCCGGGGACGAGGGCCACGCCTACGAGCGGCGCGTGCGGGAATACGCCCGCCTCATGGGGGTCGACACCCTCTTCATCTCCCAGATCATCGGCGAACGGCGCGGCCGCACCGCCGACGGCCGCAAGATTTACGCCCTGGAGGATATCTATCCCCATGCCGACCTGGTGACCTACCCCTCCGATTTCGAAGGCTTCGGCAACGCCTTTCTGGAGGCGGTCTACTTCCGCAAGCCCATCGTGGTGAACACCTACTCCATCTACCAGATGGATATACGGCCCAGGGGCTTTGCGGCCATCGAAATCGACGGCTACGTCACGGAGGAGGCCCTGGAGCGCACCCGGCAGGTGCTGGATGATGCGGCCCTGCGGCAGGCCATGGTGGAAGGCAACTTCGATATCGCCCGGCGCTGCTTTTCGTACGCGGTGCTGCGCCGCAAACTGGCCAACCTCTTGGGGGACGGGCGGGTCTGCGGACTGGAGGGGGAGATGCCCATGGCGCAGGAAGGCGGCGGGGAGGGCCGGCAGCGGTGACCGCCGCCGCCCGCGGCCGGTATCCNNGGCGCACGGTCTGTCAGACGCGGAACTGTTTCCGCAGTTCCTTCTTGTTCATCTTGCCGACGCTGGTCTTGGCGATGCTGTCGGTGATCACGATGCGCTCCGGCACCCCGTACTTGGGCAGGGCGCCGCTGGCCACGAAGGTGGCGAAGTGCGCCTGGAGATCCGCGGCCGTGGTCTGGCCCGCGAAGGCGGGTTTGAGCACCACCAGGGCCAGGGGGCGTTCACCCCACTTTTCGTCGGGCACGCCGATCACCGCGGCCTCGCTTACGGCCTCGTGCTGGCTGATAATGTCTTCCAACTCCAGGGACGAGATCCACTCCCCGCCGGTCTTGATGACGTCCTTCATGCGGTCGGTGATCTGCAGGTAGCCCTCCTGGTCGATGAAGCCGATGTCCCCGGTGTGCAGCCAGCCGCCACGCCAGAGGTCTTCGCTGCGCTCGGGGTCCTTGAGGTAGCCCTGGGTGAGCCAGGGGGTGCGCACCACCACTTCGCCGGTGCTCTTGCCGTCGTGGGGCAGGGGGCGCCCTTCGGGGTCCCAGAGCTGCATGAGCACATTGGGCACCGGGAAGCCCGTGCGGCAGCGGTAGGGGACCTGGCGGGCGGCATCCCACTCCAGCATGTGGGGCTTGAGGTTGGCGGCGGTGAGCACCGGGCAGGTCTCGGACATGCCGTAGGCCGTGGTCAGGCTGATGCCCAGGTCGAGGGCGGCCTGGCAGAGGCCCTTGGGCAGGGCCGAGCCGCCGATGATCACCCGCCAGCCCTTGAGGTCGAACTGCCGGATGGCCGGGTGGCTCACCAGCATGTGCATGATGGTGGGCACGCAGTGGCTGAAGGT
Organism: Desulfobacteraceae bacterium UBA5852; assembly: GCA_002432195.1. Taxonomy (GTDB): domain Bacteria; phylum Desulfobacterota; class Desulfobacteria; order Desulfobacterales; family UBA5852; genus UBA5852. The sequence continues at coordinate 5,210 of DJGG01000021.1, read as the reverse complement.
GACCTTCTCGGTGACGATGAGCTTCATCAGCATCTCGGGCTCGTAGCGACCGGGGTAGATCTGTTTCATGCCCAGCATGGTGCAAAGGTAGGGGATGCCCCAGGCGTGGACGTGGAACATGGGGGTGATGGGCATGTAGACGTCCCCGGAGTTGAGGCCGATCTGGGACTTGTAGGCGCACAAGCCCGTCAGGATGCCGTAGGTGTGCAGGACGATCTGGCGGTGGCTGAAATAGACCCCCTTGGGCAGCCCGGTGGTGCCCGTCGTATAGAAAGTGGTGGCCATGGCGTTTTCGTCGAAATCCGGGAAATCGTAGTGGGGGGCGCTGGCGGCGAGCAGGGCTTCGTATTCCCCGGCCAAGGGAATTCCGGCGGCGGGCGCCGGGTCGTCGTCGGTGAGCAGCACGAACGTCTTGACGGTGCGGATCTGGTCCTTGACGGCCTCCAGCAGGGGCAGGAAGTCCTTATAGACCAGGATCACGTCGTCTTCGGCGTGGTTGATGGTATAGAGCAACTGCTCGGGGGAGAGCCGGACATTGATGGTGTGCAGCACGGCCCCCATCATGGGCACGGCGAAGAAGCACTCCAGGTAGCGGTGGCTGTCCCAGTCCATCACGGCCACCGTCCGGCCCGGACCCACCCCCAGATCCCGGAGCATGTTGGCCAGTTGGTGCACTCGACGGTTCAGCGCCAGGTAGTCGTAGCGCATGCGGTCGCGGTAGACGATTTCCTGCCGGGGGGCATAGGCCAGGGGGGCGTCCAGGAGATTCTTGATCAGCAGGGGGTAGGCATAGGCCGAGGGGGTGCGTTCGATGAGCCGGACGTTCATGCGGGCCTCCTTCAGACGATGGGTGTGGACGTTGGCGCGGCCCGGCTCCGCCGGGACGCCGCCGCGGGTGGCCGGGCAGGGGAACTGAATAGTGATTCATTCCCTGCCGTGACGCTCTGGCGGTGGGGGATCGGCTGTTTTGATAAGCCGCCCACCGGGCGATTGTCAACACCTAACCGGCCGCGGAGCCAACCGG
>DJGG01000021.1:0-4174 GCA_002432195.1 Desulfobacteraceae bacterium UBA5852 | reverse complement strand
GGTCCGGTGTACCGGCAGCCTGCGGCCGGCGAATCCTGGTTCCCGGCCTGATCCGGCCGATCCGGGGCGGTGGGCCGGTGCCGGCCGTGGGGACCCCCGGGGGGCCGGGGGCATGGGGGGGAGGAGGGGAGGCCGGGGAGGAGCCGGAATAAAATGAATAAATATTCAGTTGCAATCCTGACCCGTTCTGCTAATATGGACCGCGTTTGAAGGCACGGACACAGGGGGTCGAAAGTTGTAAAAAATTTTAGAATTATTGTTAAATTTTGTATCGAAGCGCCCCTTCGAACCCGGCGCCGGCGGGCGCCGCAAGTGTGCCTGAATTCCATAATACGTAGTGAACACTCATTCATAGCAAGCCCCACCAAGCGCGAGGAGGACCACCATGGCAAGAAAGATCAGGAAGGCGGCCGTCATCGGATCCGGTGTGATGGGCGGCGGAATCGCCGCGCTGCTGGCCAGCGCCGGCATCAAGACCCTCATGCTCGACATCGTCCCGCCCAATCTGACGGACGCGGAAAAAAAGGATCCCGCGGCCCGCAACCGCATCGCCAAGGCCGGCTACGACACGCTGCGCATGTCCCAGCCGGCGCTCCTGATGCAGAAGAAGGACATCGACCTGATCACCATCGGCAACCTGGAGGACCACTTCGACCAGTTGGCCGGTTGCGACTGGATCGTCGAAGTGGTGGTGGAGAACCTCAAGGTCAAGCAGGCGCTCTTCAAGCGCGTGGACGGCGTGCGGCGGCCGGGCACCATCGTATCCAGCAACACCTCCGGCATTCCCCTGAAGGCCATGTCCGAGGGCCTGAGCGCGGATTTCCGCCGGCACTTCCTGGGGACCCACTTCTTCAACCCCGTGCGCTACATGCACCTGCTGGAGATCATCCCGGGGGCGGACACCGCCGAGGAGGTTCTGCGCTTCATGGCCGACTTCGGCGAGCGCATCCTGGGCAAGGGCATCGTTTGGGCCAAGGACACCCCCAATTTCGTGGGCAACCGCATCGGCGTCCAGGGCATGGTCAAGGCCATGCAGCTGATGGTGGCCGACGGCCTCACGATCCCGGAAGTCGACGCCCTCTTCGGGCCGGCCATGGGGCGGCCCAAGACGGCCATGTTCAAGACCTCCGACCTGGTGGGCCTGGACACGCTGGGGCACGTGGCGCGCAACAGCCATGAGCTGGTGCCCGATGCCGAGGAGAAAAAGGACTTCGTGCTGCCGGAATTCGTCAACCGCATGATCGAGAAGAAATACCTGGGCAAGAAGGCCCAGAGCGGTTTCTACAAGACCGATCTCACCCCGGAGTGGAAGAAGATCCGCAAGGTCATCAACGTGGAGACCCTGGAGTACGAGGAATACGAAACCCCCAGCTTTCCCTGCCTGGCCGCCGCCCGCAAGGCCAAGAGCCTGGCGGAGAAGATGCGCACCGTAGTCTACGGCGACGACAAGGGCGCACGCTACGCCTGGAAGGCGGTGGCCAATCAACTGATCTACTCGGCCAACCGGATCCCCGAAATCTCCGACAGCATCGTGGAGATCGACAACGCCATGAAGTGGGGCTACAACTTCGAGATGGGCCCGTTCGAGACCTGGGATGCCATCGGCGTGGCCGAGGCGGTGGCCCGGATGGAGCAGGAGGGCCTGGCCGTGCCCGCCAAGGTCAAGCAGATGCTGGCCGCCGGGCATGCCACCTTCTACAAGACCGAAGCCGGCCGCCGGCTCTACTACGACTTCGCCAGCGGCACCTACCGGCCGGTGGCCGTGAGTGCCGCCAATATCTCGCTGGCGGCCCTGAAGGGCGCGGGCAAGCAGGTTGCCGGCTGCCCCTCGGCCTCCCTCGTCGATCTGGGCGACGGCGTATTCTGCTGCGAATTCCACACCAAGATGAACGCCCTGAACGCCGAGATCATCGACTTCCTGCAGACCTCCCTGGATTACGTGGAGGCGCACGGCGTGGGCCTGGTGCTGGGCAACCAGGCGGGGGGCATGCCGGGGGCCTTCTCGGCCGGGGCCGACCTGGTGCAGGTGGGCACCGCCGTCAAGGAGCAGCGCTTCGGGGAGATCGAGGCCATGATCAAGGCCCTCCACGCCGCCGTGCAGCGGGAGCGTTACGCCCCCTTCCCGGTGGTGGCCGCACCCTACGGCCTGGCCCTGGGGGGCGGCTGCGAGGTCTGCCTGGCGGCCGACCGCATCGTGGCGCACGCCGAGCTTTACATGGGGCTCGTGGAAATCGGGGTGGGCCTGCTGCCCTCCGGCGGCGGCTGCCTGAACCTCTGGAAGAAGATGATCGCCGGCATCCCCGAAAACGTCACCGATGTCGACCTGGCCAAGTTCTTCATCCCCACCTTCATGAACATCGCCATGGCCAAGGTCTCCATGTCGGCGGCGGAAGCCCGGGCCAACGGTTTCCTGGGGCCCAACGACCGCATTGTCTTCAACCGCGACCTGCTCATCGGCGAGGCCAAGAAGGAAGTCCTGCGCATGGCCGAAAACGGGTACGCCCCGCCGGCCAAGCGTCCCCTCAAGGTGCTGGGGGCGGCCGCCGAGGGCATGGTCAACGGCGAGATCTTCAACATGCGCAGCGCCAACTTCATCAGCGACCACGACGCCTTCCTGGCCCGGCGCATCGCCGTGGTGATCAGCGGCGGACACGTGCGCACGAACAGCGAGGTGGACGAGGATGTGATCCTGACGCTGGAGCGGGAAGCCTTCCTCGACTTCCTCAAGCAGGAGAAGTCCCTGGCACGCATCGAGCACATGCTCAAGACGGGCAAGCCCCTGCGCAATTGACGCGCCGCAGCGGCGCGCTTCGACCGGCTGCGCTCCCGGCCCCGGAGGCCGGAGGCGCGGAACGAAGCGCGCCGGTATCGTTGACCCGACGAAACCCGGCTCCCCTGGGCCGGAGGCTTCCATCCAAGGAGGAACCTGATATGAGAGACGCCTACATTGTCACTTCCCTTCGTACCCCCGGGTGCCGCCGCAGCAAGGGCGCCTTCCAGGATACGCGGCCCGAGGACCTGCTGTCCTTCATCCTCGATGCCGCCGTGGCCAAGACCCCCAACCTCGAAAAGAAAGATGTGGAGGACATCATGGTCGGCTGCTCCTTCCCCGAGGCCGAGCAGGGGCTCAACATCGGCCGCATTGCCGGCCAGATCGCGGGCTTTCCCGCCGAGGTCTCCGGGGCCACCGTCAACCGCTTCTGCTCCTCGGGGCTGGAGGCCATCGCGCAGGCTTGCCTGCGGGTCATGGCGGGCTGGTCGGAGGTCACCATCGGCGGCGGGCTGGAATCCATGACCTATGTCCCCATGGGGGGCAACCTGCCCCGGCCGCATCCCGAGTTCTCCCGCCAGCAGGCCGACCTCTACGTCTCCATGGGGATCACCGCCGAGAACGTGGCCAACCGCTACAAGGTCAGCCGGCCGGAGCAGGACGAGTTCGCCTACCGATCCCAGATGAAGGCCGCGGAGGCCCAGAAAAAAGGCCTCTTCACCGAGATCGTGCCCACCCCGGCGGCGCGCTTCGTGCTGACCCCCGCGGGCACCTATGCCAAGGAGACCTTCATCCAGGACTTTGACGACGGTGTGCGCGCTTCCACCACCCTGGAGGGCCTGGCCAAGCTGCGCCCGGTGTTTGCGGCCAACGGCAGTGTCACGGCGGGCAACTCCTCCCAGACCACCGACGGGGCGGCGGCCGCGATCGTCATGAGTGAGGCCAAGGTCAAGGCCTTGGGGCTCAAGCCTCTGGCCAAGCTAAAGGCGTACACCACCGTGGGCTGCCGGGCCGACGAGATGGGCGTGGGACCGCGCTACGCCATCCCCAAGGTGCTGCAGCTTGCCGGCGTGGACCTGAAGGACGTGGGGCTTTTCGAGATCAACGAGGCCTTCGCCTCCCAGGCGATCTACTGCATCCGCGAGCTGGGCATCGACCCCGCCAAGGTCAACCCCAACGGTGGGGCCATCGCCCTGGGGCATCCCCTGGGCTGCACGGGGGCCAAGCTCTGCGCCACCCTGCTGCGCAACATGCGGGAGCGGGGCGTGAGGTACGGCGTGGAGTCCATGTGCATCGGGGGCGGCATGGGGGCGGCGGCGCTCTTCGAGCTCTGCGACTGATGCGGCGGCGGCCCCTGGAAGGGCCGCGCCGGATTCCGGGAGCGCCCGGGGCCCTCAAGGCCCC
>DJGG01000279.1 GCA_002432195.1 Desulfobacteraceae bacterium UBA5852 | reverse complement strand
GCGGGCGGCCAGCCGCCAGTCGCCGGTGAAGCGCAGGGCCCCCTCGGGACAGGCCTCCTGGCAGGCGGTGCAGAAGAGGCAGCGGCCCATGTCCACGACGGGCCTCCCGGACCCCACCTCGATGGCCCCGGTGGGGCAGGCCGCGGCACAACGGCGGCAGCCTTCCCGGCAGGCGGCGGCCGCGATGACCGGTCGGCCGCGAAAGCGCGCGGGCAGGACCGGGGCGGCCGTTGGGAAAGCGTGGGTGCGGAAGCCCTGGCGCCGGCGGGTGCGAATCACCTTGAACATCGTGCGCCTCCTAGAGATCGTGCCCGCAATAGCTCAGGTTGAAGCTCTTGTTGCACAATGGAAAATCGGAAATGGGCTGGTTGCGCAGGGCCAGGGCCAGGGCGAACCAGTTGTGAAAGGAGGGGTCCACCACCTTGTAGGCGGCCAGGCGCCCCTCAACGTCGGTCACGGCCACGTGGCAGATCTCCCCGCGCCACCCCTCCACGAGGGCCACGGCCACGTGGGCCGGGGCCAGGGTGCCGGAGACCTCCGCCCGGATGGACCCGCCGGGAAGTTCCGGCAGCTGCTGGTCGATGAATTCGGCGGCCCGTTCGATTTCCAGCCAGCGCACCTGGGCCCGGGCGTAAACGTCGCCGCCGGGCATGGTGGCCGGCGGTATCATGTGGACGTGGTAGGCATCCCAGGGGTGGTCGTAGCGCACGTCGCGCAGCAGGCCGCAGGCCCGGGCGGTGGGGCCCACCCATCCCAGGGCCTGGGCGTCTTCCGCGGTGAGCGTGCCGGTGGTCTCCAGCCGGGCCATCACCGAGGAGGTGGACCAGAGCAGCTCCACGGCCCCGCGCACGTCGTGGAAGGTGGCGGCCACCTGGCGCCGGAGCGCCTCGGCCTCGGCGGGCGCCGGATCGAAGCCCACCCCGCCGGGCCGCACCAGGCCCCTCCCGAAGCGGCTGCCGCACAGCAGGGCGCTGGCGTTCAGGAAATCCCCCCGCAGGCGGCCGCAATAGGCGGCCGTGGGCAGGAACCCGATATCACCGGCGATGGCCCCCAGATCGCCGGTATGGTTGGCCAGGCGTTCCAACTCCAGGGACACGGCGCGGATGGCCTGGGCCCGGGCCGGGGCCGCCTGGCCGCTGAGGCCTTCCAGGACCAGGGCATAGGCCGTGGCATGGCCCACGCTCGTATCCCCGGCCAGGGTCTCCATGTAGGGGAGGCTGCGGGCGTCGGGGCCCCCCNNCTCGACGCCCCGGTGCTGGTAACCCAGGGCGATTTCCAGGTGCAGCACGGCCTCGCCGTGGCATTGGAAGCGGAAATGGCCCGGTTCGATAATGCCGGCATGCACCGGCCCCACGGCCACCTCGTGGATTTCCTCGCCGTCCACCTGGAAGAAATCGGTGACCCCCGGTTCCAGGGGTTCTTGCCGGCCCCGGCGGGGGGGCTGGAAACGGATCGGCTTGAGCCAGGGGTGCCCCTCGGGCACCAGGCCCCACTGCTCGGCGATCTCCCGCTCGAACCAGTGGGCCTGGGGAGCCTCCGGGGTCAGGGCGGGGTAGCGCGCCTGCACGCGGGTGCGCGCCAGCTCGAGCAGGCCCTGGGCGTCCCAGCCGAGCACCGCCAGCAGCCCGACCGCCTCGCCGTCCGGCAGGCCGAAGAGCGCGGCGATGCGCCGGCCGTCGGCCAGGGCCGCCAGGATCCGTCGCGTGAACTCCTCCGGCGCCCACAACGGCACTGCGGCCAGGGGCAGCCGCTGGCCGTTGCGGCAGGCGGCAAATTCCGTCATGGCCCCATACCTCCGATGACGCCGGCGGCCTGGGCGAGGAGCCGCTGCAGGCCCTCCGGCACATAGAGCCCCAACCCCAGGGCCAGCACGGCGAAGAGCGCCGGCGGCGCCACGCACCAGGGGTCGGTGCGCACGGGCGCCTGGGCGGCGGCCGGGTCCGCCCCCAGGGTCATGCTCAGCACGCTGCCGGCCATGCCCGTGAAGGCCAGCAGCAGGAAGAGCAGGTAGAGTCCGGCCACGGTCCAGCGGGCCTGGGCCAGGGCGCTCTGCAAGATGTTGAACTCGCTCAGGAACGTTCCGAAGGGGGGGGAGCCCACGATGGCCAGGAAGCCCGTCATCCAGAGCAGGCCCGTGGCCGGGATGCGCCGGCCGACACCGGTGACCTCGGAAACGCGCTTGGTGCGGTAGGCCCAGAGGATGTTGCCGGCGGCCATGAAGAGCAGCGCCTTGACCAGGGAGTGGTTGACGGCGTGCAGCAGGGCCCCGAACACGCCGCTGCCGGAAAGCCCCACCCCCAGGGCCAGAATGCCCATGTGCTCCACGCTGGAATAGGCCAGCAGACGTTTGAAATCGGCCTGGTGGAGGATGAAGACCCCGGCCACGCCCATGGAGGTCAGGCCGAAGGCCACCAGCAGGTGCTGCCCGAAGGCTCCGTTGCCGGCGGCGCAGGCCACCTGCTGGACCCGCAGGATGCCCAGGAAGGCGCAGTTGAGCAGCGCCCCGGAGAGCAGGGCCGACACGGGGGAGGGCGCTTCGCTGTGGGCGTCGGGCAGCCAGGTGTGCATGGGCGCGAGCCCCATCTTGGTCCCGTAGCCCACCAGCAGGAAAATGAAGGCCAGCTCGAGCCAGTGCCGCTCCAGGGCGCCGGCCCGGGCGGTCAGGGCCTCGATGTCCAGGCGCCCGACGACGCCGCTGGCGGCCTGGGCCAGGCAGAAGACCCCCAGCAGGGCCAGGGCGATGCCCACCGAGCAGATGAGCAGATACTTCCAGGCCGCCTCCAGGGAGCGCCGGTGGCGATGGTAGTAGATCAGCGGGGCGCTGGCGAGGGTTGTGGCCTCCACGGCCACCCACTGGAGGCCGAAATTGCGGCTCAGGATCACCAGGCTCATGCTGGCCAGAAACAGCAGCAATCCGCCGGTGTAGACCGCCTCGGGCCGGGCGCCGAACAAGGGGGCGTCTTCCTCCATCTCCGGGTGCGGCTGGATGGCGTCCCGGCGCAGGGCGCCGATGCCGTAAAGGGTCGCCGCCAGAAAGAGGAGGCTGGTGAGGGGCAGGAAGATGCGGGCCAGGGGGTCCAGGCCGATCCAGGCCCCGGCACGGCCGAGGGCGTCCGGGCCGGGGCGGAAGGCCAGGCCGGTGTGGGCGACGGCCACGGCCGTCCACAGCAGGCGCCGTGGGCGGTCGGCCCGGATGAAGTAGGACGCCAGACCGGCCGCGGCCGGCAGCAGGATGAGCAGCCAGAGAATCACGGTTCCTCCCGGGGCGGGCCTTCGGCCGTGAGCTTGTCGGTGAGGGCCGTGAAGCGGTCGGCGTCCATATGCTCGAACTCCCGGTCGATCTGGAAGATCATGATGCCCATGAGGAACACCCCCACGAAGACATCCAGCAGCACGCCCATCTCCACGATGAAGGCGAACTCGTGCCCGATGCCGATGCCCATGGCGTAGACGCCGTTTTCCATGACCAGGTAGCCCAGGGACTGGGTGATGGCCTTGCGGCGGGTGACGATCAGAAACAGGCCCGTGAGGAGCAGGAACAGGGCGCTGGCGAAGAGCACCGGGGAACGCCCCTGGCTCTGGAGCTCCACCCGCCAGGCGGTCCAGGCGGCCAGGGCCAGGAGGCCCACGCCCGCCAGCATGGAGGCCCCGAAGCTCACGAAGGGTTCGATCTCCAGGCGCGCCCCCGAGCGGCGCAGGACATAGAACAGCAGCCAGGGCAGCAGCAGGCCCTTGAGGAGAATCCCTCCCAGGCCGATGCCCACGCTGGACCAGGCGGCCTCCCCCAGGCCTTGGAGCAGGGCCGCGGCCCCCAGCAGCGCCCCCTGGGCGGCCACCAGGCGGATGGACACCCGCAGGCGGCTGGAGCCCAGCAGGATGATGCAGGAGACCGCCAGGAGGATCGAAAGGGTCGTCATGGTCAGGCCGCCAGGGTCAGGATCAGGGCCGTGGCCACCAGGGCCCCGGCGCCGACGAGGAGTTTGGGGACGTGGGCCAGGCGCAGCCGGGCCGTGACCGATTCCACGATGCCCACCACGGCCGCCACGGCGAAGGTGCCCCCCAGGACCAGGGCCATCTGGGCCAGGGGCGCGGCGGGGCGCAGGGGGACCACCAGGCCGGCCAGCAGCGTGCAGTAGAGCTGGAGCTTGAGGGCCGCGGCCAAGGTGATCAGGCCCAGGTCCGGGCCGCTGGCGTCCAGGATCATGACCTCGTGGATCATGGTGAGTTCCAGGTGGGTGCCGGGGTCGTCCACGGGGATGCGGGCGTTCTCGGCCAGCAGCAGGACCATCCAGGCGCAGGCCAGCAGCAGGAGCACGGCCGGGGCCGTCCTCCAGAGCCGCGCGTCGACGCCGGCCATGATTTCCGACAGTCCCGCGCGGCCGGTGGCCACCACCAGGAGCAGCAGGCCGAGGAAGAAAACCGGCTCGGAGAGGGCGGCAAACTGCACCTCCCGGCTGGCGCCCATGCCCTCGAAGCTCGACCCCGTGTCCAGGGCCGCCAGGACCGTGGCGAAGCGCGCCACCCCCAGGAGGTAGGCCAGGAGGATGAGGTCCCCGCCGAAGGCCAGGGGGGCCGCCAGGCCCCCCCAGGGCACGAGAAGGGAAGCCGTCAGCAGGGCCGCGGGCACCAGGGCCGGCGCCAGGCCGAAGACCCAGCCGGTGCTGCGGCTGATGACGACACCCTTGCGCATCAGCTTGGCTAGGTCGCGGTAGGGCTGGAGCAGGGGGGGGCCCCGGCGGCCGGCGAAGGCGGCCTTGACCCGGTTGATGAGCCCCAGCAGCAAGGGCGCGGTGGACCAGGCGATCAACGGCAGGCTCCAGGAGACGGCGGTCATGGTCAGGCGCCTCCCTTCCAGACCAGCAGCAGGACCAGGGTCACGGCCAGGTAGAGGATGTAGAGATGAATGCGCCCGTGCTGCAGCACGCGCAACGGCGCCAGCAGCCGGGCGATCCCCAGGAAGAGGGGCGCGAAGAGCCATTGCCGGGCGGCATCCGGCGTGACGGTGGACAGTGCTGCGGCCGGCGGGAAATGACCGGCCACCGGGCGGCCGCGGCGGCGTTGCCCCAGAGTCGCGGCGAACATCTCGGCCAGGGGCTGGCTGTAGGAGGTGGCCGTGTACTGCATGCGGGTCGTGGGCCGGGCGTAACCGCAGTCCCAGGTCCCTTCCGGGGAGCGCCGGCCGCCACCGTACCGCCGCCGCACGAGGGCCAGGGCCGCGGTGAGGGCCGCGAGGAGCACACCCACTCCAGCGATGCGCCCCAGGAGGTCCTCGGTGGCCGCCAGGGTCCCGGCCACGGATGGCCCCGCCAGGGTGGCGACGGCCGGTGCCAGCAGCCGGGGCAACAGGGGCGCGGCCACCCCCAGCCCCAGGCACAGACCCGCCAGGGCGAGCATGGGCAGGCGCATGGCCCAGGGGGCTTCCCGGGAGGGCAGATCCCGGGGAAGCCCCAGGAACACCAAGCCGAAGCACTTGGTGAAGCAGGCCACCGCCAGCCCGCCGATCAGGGCCAGCCCCCCCAGCAGGACGGCGGCCAGGACGATTCCCTGGCGGGAGGCGCCCAGGGCGCCCTGGAGCCCCGCGAAGTAGATCAGCAGCTCCCCCACGAAGCCGTTGAAGGGCGGCAGGGCCGCAATGGCGGCCGCGCCGGCGCAAAAGGCCGCCGCGGTCCAGGGCATGGTCCGGACCAGGCCGCCCAGCCGGTTCATCTCGCGGGTGCCGGTGGCATGCAGCACGGCCCCGGCGCCCAGGAAGAGCAGTCCTTTGAAAAGGGCATGGTTGAGCAGGTGCAGGAGTCCGCCGGCCAGCCCCAGGGCGGCCAGCAGCGGCATCTGCCAGCTCATTCCCAGGAGGCCGGCCCCCAGCCCGAGGCAGACCACCCCCATGTTCTCCACGCTGCTGTAGGCCAGGAGGCGCTTGAGGTCGGTCTGCACCAGGGCCAGGACCACCCCGGCGATCCCGGAGGCCAGGCCCAGGCCCACGAGGGTCCAGCCCCAGGCGGCCGGCGGAGGTCCGGCAAAGGTCACCGCGCGCAGCACGCCGTAGATGCCGCTGTTGATCATGACGCCGGACATGAGGGCCGATACGTGGCTGGGGGCCGCCGGATGGGCTTCCGGCAGCCAGATGTGGAGCGGCAGCAGGCCGGCCTTGGCGCCGAAGCCGGCCAGGGCCAGGGCGAAGAGCATCCCGGCCGTTGCCGGCCCCGGGGGACCGGCGGCCGCGATGGCCGCAAAATCGAGGGAGCCGGCCCGGCTGCCCAGGAGTGCGAAGTACACCATCAGGGCGGCCGTGCCCAGGTGCGTGGCCACCAGGTAGGTCCATCCGGCGGCGCGCACCTCGGGCCGCGGGTGGTCGTAAACCACCAGGCCGAAGCTGGCGACGGCCATGATCTCCCAGGCCACCAGGAACAGCATCCCGTCCCGGGCGGCGAGGACCACGGTGAGGCTGGCGACCAGCAGGTTGTAAAAGAACCAGACGGGCCCGGGGCGCCGCGTGTCATGGGCCAGGTAGGCCCTGCCGTAGAGGGCCGCCAAGGGCGCGAGGATCAGGACGGGCAGGCAGAAAAAGGCCGACAGACCGTCCAGGGCGATGGTGAGCCCCCCCACCGGGACGCTCCAGGCCCAGGCAAGCGTTGCGGGGGGGCGGCCGGCCAGGGTGGCCGCCACCGGTACGGCGGCGGCCAACGAGCCGCCCCAGACCGCGGCGACGGCCAATCCGGAGGCCAGCCGTGGACGGCGCCCCGCGGCCAGGGCGCCGATGCCGCCCCCCAGGATCACGAGCCAACCGAGCAGGAGATAGGTCATGCCGCGAGCACTCCTCGATCACCGTCCCCGGGGGGTCATTCCGTGAAGCCGGCCTCGACCCGGCCCAGGGTGGCCAGCAGGTCTTCCCGGCTTGCCTGGCGGATCACCGCCGTCTTGAAGTCCGGGTGGCGCAAGGCGAAAGCCAGACGGCCGAGAATCCGCAGGTGGGCCCGCACGGTGGGCGAAACCAGCAGAAACAGGGCGTGCACCGGTTTGCCGTCCAGGGCGCCGTAAGCCACGGGGTGCTCCAGAAAGGCCAGGGACAGCAGGGGGCGCGAGATGTAGCCCACCAGGGGGGTGCGGGTATGGGGAATGGCGATGCCGTCGCCGATGCCCGTGGAGGCCAGCTCCTCGCGCGCCAGGAACATCTCCAGCAGCGGCGCCATGGAAGCCCCTTCCACGCCCCGGAGCATCGCCAGGGCGCCGGCCAGGGCCTCGTGCTTGGTGCTGCCGCCGATGCGGTAGAAGATGCCCCCGTTGGTGAGGCATTCCGCCGCCGTGGCGTTCGGCTGGGGTTCGGGGTCCTCCTCCAGCAGGTTGGGGGCGGGACGCAGGCGCTGCTGGATGGCAAAGTCGAACAATTCCGAGCGCTCGAAGCGGTACTGGTCGCCGAAGCGGTGAAAGGGGATCTTGCGGTCGGCGATCCAGCGGTAAACCGTTTTGGTCGACACCCCCAGCAATTCCGCGGCATCGCGGACCGTGAGCTTCATGCAGCCCTCCCCGGGGGGCGGCGCATGCCGGATCATCCGGGCCCCGTCCCCCGTCACGCATGTGATGGGCGGCTGAATATACCTATATGGACACCTTGTCCATAGGTTTCTTGCCATTGTCCACACCCGGCCCTCACGCCGGCGCGGCAAGAGCCGCCCCGCGGCCGATGCCGATCTTCCGCGGGAGGCCCCGGGACGGCGGGGGCGGGTCGGGGAGGGGTCAGGCGTCCGCCGCCGTGGCGCGGGCCTGCCCTTCCCGGAGAAGCCGCAGGAGGTTTTGCCCGAGGGTCCGGCAGGTCTGCACGGCCAGCGCATCCTGGAGGGCGCCGGTTTTCCAGTGGATGGCGCTGCCGTCGAAGGCCTCGAAAAGGGTCGCCATGGGTCCGAGGTTGAACACGCCGGCGTGGGGGTTCCGGGCTTCCACGACACGCAGCCCATGCCCCTGGAGAAAACGCTCCAGGATGAGCTGGGTGATCTCCTGGCCCCCGTTGCGCAACCCGGCGCAGGTGAGCGCCGCGCCCAGCTTGCCGTCCAGGAGATTCTCCGCCATGTGCATCCAGCGGGTGCGGTCCATGAAGAGCTTCAGCCGGCTGGTGACGTTGGAGAAATAGACCGGCGAGCCGATGATGATGGCATCGGCGGCCAGCATCTTGCGGCCCACCATGGGCATGTCGTCGTCCCGGATGCTGCACTCGGTCTTCCGCAGGCAGCGGTTGCAGGACCGGCAGAAGTCGATGTGCAGGTCGGAGACTTCCAGCAGCTCCGTGTCGACGCCGCCCCGCGCCAGCTCCTCCAGCACGAGCGCGAGCAGGGCGGCGGTGTTCTTGCCCTTGCGATGGCTGCCGTTGATGGCCAAGGCCTTCATGGCGGTTCTCCTTCTTCGGGTGTGCCGCCGGCGTCCCTGGCCCGGGGGCCCCGATCACGATTGCCCGGCGCGGCTGCCGGGGGCGCAAACCAGTATCGTCGTAGCGGGCCGGCGGGATGACCGTTGGCGCGTGCCCGGCACTCTAATGGAAGCCTGGATCGATTTCAATCCCGAAGCGGCCGCGGGGGCGGGAAGGCCCGGGCCGGGCGGCTTCCCGGCGCCGCCCCAAAAAAAATTAAGGGCCTCCGCCGAAAAGCCGATAACAGGCTGCAAGTGACCTGCATGGCCGGGCGCCCATTGCTTCCGGCGCCGGCCAATAGTTCTCCACCGGGTCGGTTTTGCTTTGACACGCGTCGGGGGGCCATAGTATGGGTCGCCTTTCGTAGCGGAAGGATCCTGCGGCGACGCGCCGTAAATCGGCACCAGCCAATCGCCTTAACGTCAACGAGGTAAAGTCATGGAGCAAACGCAACGGATTCGAGGGATGCTGCCTTTGGCGGCGCTCGGTATGGCGCTGGTCGTTTCACTTCAAGGCTGTTCTTTCGGAGGGCTTTCGGCGGGCGGCCCCAGTCCACCCCCGACGCCGGCCGCCGCGGCGCCGCCGCCGACGCCCGTGTCCTCCAGATCCGTCGACGAGATGGACCGGGAGATCGCCGGCCTGGAGCAGCATATCAAGGGCCTCGAGAATTACGCCTCCGAGCAGCGCAAGGTGGAAATCATCCATCGGGTGAAGCACGAGCAGGCCCGGGGCTGGCTCAAGGGCGACGGTCAGCCCACCGACGAGGATATCGCGGACCAGGCCCGGGACCAGACGGTGGGCACCGAAATGGAAATCGAGCGCCTCAAACGGCGGGTCAGCCGAATCCAGGCGGAAAAACAGTCGGTGCTCTCGCAATCCTCGGGGTGCTTCCCCCCCGAGACCCTCGTGAAGATGGAAGACGGTTCCCTCAAGCCCTTCGCCGAGGTCCGGCCCGGCGACCGCGTCCTGACGTACGACATCGGCGATGCGCAGCCGGTGAGCAAGCCCGTGGCGGAAGTCTACACGGTGGAAGGCAATCACCTCTACACGATCAACGGGGAGCTCATGACCACTGCGGGGGAAAGGCTGCTCAGCCAGGACGGCTGGAAGGCCGTGGGCGATCTGCGGACGGGCGATCGGGTGCACGTGGAAGGCCGCATGGTGGAGATCGTGAGCATCGACTACCGCCGGGTGAATGCCACGCTGCACAACATGCAGGTGGCGGACACGCACAATTTCTACGTGTTGACGGCCAACGGGGTGCCATACCTCGTGCACAACTCCAGCGGCGGCGGGAAGTAAGGCCCGTAGGCCGGCCATTGCCGGCCGGGATGCCAATCCAACTTGGGGGTCGATCATGGTCAACTATCGGTACAATTCCACCCTGGTGCTCCTCATCACCCTCCTGGCTCTCGGGGGCTGTGCGGGCGTCATGGATTCGCTCAAGTCGGGCATGTCGGGGACGGCGGGCTATTTCAAGGCCAACGCCGCGGAAGAAACAGGTGACGCCGCCTATGAACGGCGGGATTACCCCGGGGCCTTCGCGGCCTACCAGACGGCCGCCGAGGCCGGGGGGCGCTACGGCCAGTTCATGCTGGCAGGCATGTACCTGGCCGGAGAGGGCACGAAGCGCAATCCCAAAATGTATCTGCACTGGATGCGGGAATCGGCGGATAGGGATTTTCCGGCGGCCAATTACCTGATGGGCAGGGCCTACCTCGCCAGCGACTCGGAGGCGGCCCGGAGCTATTTCCAGAAGGCCGCCAAGCAAGAGCATGGCGGCGCCATGTACATGCTCGGGTTGATGTACGCCGGCGGCACCGGCGTGGCCCAGAGCGACCGGGAGGCCCTGCGCTGGTTCCGCCTGGCCAGCGCCCAGGGTGTCGCGGTGGACAACCGGCTGCTCTCCGAAGCCGGCATCCAGGACTATGCCCGGGGTCTGCGGCAACGGTCCACGCAAGCCCAGGCCGCGCGCGTATCCCAGCAGGATCTGGTGCGTGACATCCAGCAGCGCCTGGCGGCCCTGGGATACGAACCGGGCCCCGTCGACGGCCAGTTCGGCCGGAAGACCCGGGCGGCGATTGTCGACTTCCAGCGCCGGAACGGCTTGGAGCCCGACGGCCGGGCGACCGCCCAGCTGCTGGAGGCCCTGAAGAACGTCTCTCCGTAAGCCTTGGAGTGGGAAGGGGGGACCGGCCGGACAGGGTCGCCCCCCACCCCTACCGGATGGGCTTGCCGGTCCACCGCCGGCAGGCCTTCGGCCGCCGACGCCCTCGACGTGCTCCCCTATTTTCGCAGGTTCAGCTCGAACCGCTCGAAATAACCCACCAGCTCGCCGTTTTCATCGCGCACGGGGTTCAGGTACATCCTCTGGTTGTCCTGGCTGATCCCGATGAACGTCTCGTTGCCGTGGTTTTTCAGCTTGTCGACGGCCTCGACGATGATCCGCCGGGAGCGCTCGTTGTGGCAGTCGAAGATGGACTTGCCCACGAGATCGCCGTACCCGCGCACCTGGTAGTAGTGGTAGCGCGCCGCGCGGTTCAGGTAGCGCACGACGTGATCGCAGTCCACGAACACGATGCGGTAGGGAAAGCTGTCCAGGATATGCGCCAGCATCGTTGCCTGGTCCATCCGGTCTCCTCGTGCCTCGCCAAGCGGTGACGGTCAGGTCAACCCCTGGCGCACCAAGCCGGCGAGCCGTTCGAGCTCTTCCCGGGGGGGATGCTTCGCCGGCCAGGTGAAGGCCACCCCGTCGTTGCCGTGGCGGGGCAGCACGTGGATGTGGAAGTGCGCCACGGTCTGCCAGCCGGCCTTTTCGTTGGCCTGCAGCAGGGTCAGGCCCTCGGCCTGCATGGAGGTCTTCACCGCCCGGGCCACCTTGACCGTCGCCATGAAGACCGCGGCCGCCAGCTCCGGGGAGAGGCTGTAGATGGTGGGCACGTGGGGCTTGACCGCGACGATCACATGCCCCGGGTTCACCTGGCCGGCGTCCATGAAGGCCAGCACCTGGCCATCCTCGTACACCTTGCTGGCGGGGAGCCGTCCGGCGATCAGTTGGCAGAAAATGCAGTCGCTCATGGTTCGTCCTGTTAGCACATGCCGACCGGGGAGACAAGGCGGCAGCGCCGCGCCTTCCCCGCCCCCTCCGGCAAGTCCGCCGCCCTCCGTTTCCCGGCGGCCGGGTCCCCGCCACTACGAAATTTTCTGACAGCAAAATCAGAACGCGTCTACTTGTCCCGCCGCCGGTCGCGGCGGTAGGGTGGCTGTGCTGGGGAATAGGTGCCGGGCCCTCAGCCTTGGTGCGCGACTATCCCGAAAGGCTTTGGCAATGAACGATATGACCGTGGGTCTCGTGATCACGCTGGTGGGCATGGGGGGCACCCTGTCGACCCTCTGGTTCATAACGCTCATGGTGGCCCTGCTCAAGCGGGTGCTCCCCTACGGATCGGAGAGCTCCGCCAACGGAAAGGAGACCCCCTGATGGGCGACATGATTCAATCCGCCCTGGGCAGCCTGGTGGTGGGCTTTGCCGCCCTCACCATCCAGAACGCCATCATGATGGTCATCGCCGGCGTGCTCCTCTACCTGGGCATCAAGAAGGGCTGCGAACCGTTGCTCCTGGTGCCCATCGGCTTCGGGGCCATTCTGGTTAACCTGCCCCTGGGAGGGCTCACGGCCGAGGGAGGTCTTTTCCGCACCTTCTACGAGTTCGGCGTGATTACCGAGGTCTTCCCCTGCCTGATCTTCATCGGCATCGGGGTGATGACCGATTTCGAGCCCCTCCTGGAAAACCCCAAGATCCTGCTCTTCGGCGCCGCGGGCCAGTTCGGTATCTTCCTCACCCTGCTCCTGGCGCTGGCCCTGGGATTCAGCCTGCTCGATGCGGCGGCCATCGGCATCATCGGCGCCTGCGACGGGCCCACCTCCATCTACGTGACCTCCAAGTACGCCCCCCATCTCCTGGGGGCGGTGTCGGTGGCGGCTTACTCCTACATGGCGCTCGTCCCTGTGATCCAACCGCCCATCATGCGCCTGCTCACCACCCACAAGGAGCGCACGGTGCGCATGGAGTATCCCGAGAAATCGGTTTCCCCCACCCTCAAGCTGATTTTCCCCGTGGTGGTCACCCTGGTGACCTGCCTCATCGCCCCCATGGGGGCGCCCCTCATGGGCATGCTGATGCTGGGAAACTTCATGCGCGAGTGCGGGGTCGTGAGCCGCCTCACCAAGGCTTCGGAAAACGAGATCGCCAACGTGGTCACGCTGCTGCTGGGGCTTTCCATCGGGGCCACCATGGAAGGCGCCGCCTTCCTGCGGGGCGAGACCCTGATGATCCTGGGCCTGGGGTTCCTGGCCATCTGCATGGATACCGTGGCCGGCGTGCTTTTCGGCAAGCTCATGTGCCTGCTCACCAAGGGCAAGATCAACCCCCTGCTGGGAGCCGCCGGGATTTCGGCCTACCCCATGGCCGCGCGGGTAGTCCAGCTGGAGGGCCGCCGCCACGACACCAACAACTGGCTGTTGATGCACGCCATGGGGGCCAACACCGGAGGGCAGATCGGCTCCATCATGGCCGCGGCCATCATGCTCTCGGTGCTCAAGGGCCTGGGGGTGGCCGGGTGAAAAATCCGGTGCGCACCGCCCTGGTTTTGCTGTCGGCCGTGCCAGCGCCAGCCGTTTGACCCGCGCCCGTCGAGGGCGCGGTATCACCAAGTGGCCCGCCGGCGGTCCGTGAGCCCCGGGGGTCATGCCCTGAACCATCACCGGAAGGGGAGGTTGCAGAATGAAAAGAGGATTGCTGGTTACCATCGCATTGCTGGTGGGAGTGTTGATGATCGTTTCCGCGGGCCAGGCCCAGGACAAGACCGGCTGGCCCAAGTCGGTGACCGTGGGCGCTGCCCCCGTGGGCGGCACCTATTTCATCTGGGCCGGCGGGTTCACCAAGCTGCTCAACGACAAGCTGGGAATCCCGGGCAACGTGGAGTCCACGGGCGGCCCGGTGCACAACGTCCAGTTGATCGAGGACAAGCTGCTGGATTTCGGCATGGTCACCAACGGGCCCTCCGGCGAGGGCTGGAACGGCGAAGGCTGGGCCAAGGGCAGGAAGTACCAGAACCAGCGCGCCATCTTCCCCATGTACACCACCTATTTCCAGATGTACTCCCTGAAAAAGACCGGCGTCACCAGCATTATGGACCTGAACGGCAAGAGCGTGGGCGTGGGCCCGGTGGGGGGCACGCCGGCCACTTACTGGCCCCTGATTTTCGATATGGCGGGGGTCAAGCCCGGCCGCATCGTCAATGCCAGCTCGGCGGACCTCAACTCCCAGTTGAAGGACGGCATGCTGGATGCCAACGGCCAGTCGGTGGGCCTGCCCTGGGTGACCATCACCGAGGTGGAGACCACCCACGAGGTCAACGCCTACGGCGTGCCGGAAGACGTGGCCGACAAGTTCGTGGCCAAATACCCGTACTTCGCCAAGGGCAAGATGCCCAAGGGGACCTACAAAAGCAATCCCGACAAGGACCTGGTCACCCTGACGCTCTGGAACTTCATGGTGGTCCACAAGGACACCCCGGACAATTTCGTCTATGAAGTGGTGAAGGCCACCTTCGATAACGTGGATATCCTGATCGCGGCCCACAAGTCGGCCACCGAGGTCGAGGCCGAGAGCGTCATTTACAGCCCCGTGGTGCTCCACCCGGGTGCAGTGAAGTACTACCAGGAGAAGGGGATCGCGATCCCGGACCGCCTGATCGCCAAGTGAGATTCCCGCGCCTGGCGCGGGAGCATACGGCAATAATGTCCCACAACCCGCAAGGCGCCCTTCCGGCCAGTGAGCCCGAAGGGCGCCCTCTCATCCCGCGACCTTCCCCCGGGTTGGTCCTGGTCCGGCACCCGGCGAAGAGCTCACGGATCCCTGGAACGGTGGTTACCCATGGCTGAAGAATTCGCTCCCGTCGACATCAAAGAGGTGGAGAAAAAACTCCAAAAAATGCACATCAAGGACCTGGAGACCTCCGGCGGGCGGCAGCTCGGCCCCCGCATGACCCAGGTCATGGCCGTATTCGGCTTCTGCGTGAGCCTGTTCCACATCTGGGTGCTCACCTTCCGCCCCATCGATCCCTGGTATTTCCGCACCCTGCACGTGGTCATGGGGGGGATCCTGGTGTTTGCCTACGTGCCCGGCTGGGGCAGCGGGCGCGACCGCCATCGGATCAACTGGGTGGACATCCTCTTCATGCTCATGATCACGCTCCCGGCGGTCTACATCTTCACCGTCTTCGACGCGTGGATCTACCGTGTGGGCGTGGTGCCCACGAAGTGGGACTTTTTCTTCTCCGTGCTTTTCGTCATCGCCGTCTGGGAAATGTCCCGCCGGGCCACGGGCCTGCCCCTGGCCATTTTGACCGTGGCCTTCATCCTTTACGGCCATTTCGGCAACTACATGCCGGGCCTCTTCTACCACAAGGGCTATTCCTGGCCCCGGATGATCACCTATCTTTTCAGCCTTGACGGCATCCTGAGTCTGCCCATCCAGGCCTCGGCCCACTACATCTTCCTGTTCGTGCTCTTCGGGGCCTTCGTGGACGCCTCGGGAGCCGGCAAGTTTTTCGTGGATTTCGCCCGCTGCATCGCCGGTCGGGCGCGGGGAGGGCCGGCCAAGGTCTCCATCGTTTCCAGCGCCCTCATCGGGACCGCCTCGGGTTCCTCGGTGGCCAACGTGGTGGTGGACGGGGTCTTCAACATCCCCCTCATGAAGGCCTCCGGTTTCCGGGCTTCCGTGGCCGGGGCCGTGGAGGCCATGAACTCCAGCGGCGGGCAGATCGTCCCACCGGTCATGGGGGCCGGCGCCTTCCTGATGGCGGAAATCCTGCGGGTGCCCTATTCCCAGGTCTGCCTGGCGGCCATCATCCCGGCGGTGCTCTACTTCGCCTCCTCCTACTGGATGATCGATTTCTACGCGGCCAAGGAAGGCCTGCGGGGCCTGCGGAAAGACGAGCTGCCGGTTTTCCGCAAAATCATGATGGAGAAGGGCTACCTGCTGACCCCGCTGGTCCTGCTCTTGGTCTGCCTCATGGTCCTGCAGTACTCCCCCTACCGCTCGGCCCTGGTGGGGATCGTGACCCTGATCCTGGCCAGCTGGGTGCGCAAGGAAACCCGCATGGGGATCGGCCCCATTTACCGCACCCTGGCCAACGGGGCCCGCCAGGCCATGGAGATCATCGCCACCTGTGCCGCGGCGGGCATCATCGTGGGAGTGCTCACCCAGACGGGGCTGGGGCAGAAGGCCGCCATGATCATTTTCAGCTATTCCCAGGGGCATCTCTTCATCGCCCTGTTCATCACCATGCTGGTGGCCATTTTGCTGGGCATGGGCATGCCCACAACCGCGGCCTACGCCATCGCGGCCTCCGTGCTGGCCCCGGCCCTGGTGAGGGATTTCATGGTGCCCCCCATCGCGGCGCACCTGTTCATTTTCTACTATGCCTGTCTGTCGGCCCTGACGCCCCCGGTGGCCTTGGCCTCCTTTGCCGCGGCGGCCATCGCCAACGCCCGGCCCATGGAAGTGGGCTGGCAGGCCCTGCGGTTTGCCATCGCGGGCTTCATCATTCCGTACATGTTCATCTACGGTCCGGCCATGGTGCTGGAGGGCAGCACCGGGGAAATCATCTCGGTGGTGGTCACCGGGCTGCTGGGCACCATGGCCCTGGCGGGGGCGGCCCAGGGATGGCTGCTGTTGCCCACCGGAATGTTCCAGCGTTTCCTGCTGGCGGTGGCGGCCCTGGCCCTGATCAAGCCCGGCCTGGTCACCGACCTCGTGGGCTTGGGCCTGCTGGTGGGGGTGGCGCTTTTCAACCTGTTGCGGCTGCGCAAGGACCGCCTCCAGGCCACCACCTGACCACCCCGCGCCTCGATGGGCGGTAGCCCCGGCGGGCGGAAGACACCATGCGCCTGCGTTTGATCATGCTGGTCCTCTCCCTGCTGGCCTTTACCTCGGCCGCGGGGGGAGGCCTGCTCTATTATTTCTCCCTCCGGGAGGCGGCCTTCCAGGAGGCCCGGGCCCAAGCCGCCACCCGGGCCGCCTCCCTCCACCAGGCCGTTGCCTTCCAGCTCACGGAAAATGTGCGCGCCGCGCGAACCTTGGCAGGGCTTGAGGCCCTGGGGCGGTACCTGGACAACCGCCAGGCGGCCGACCGGGAGGCCGTCAACCGTCTCCTGGACCACCACGCCGCAGCCCTGGGGGTGGATGTCTGCTACCTCATCGGCCTGGACGGGGTGGTGTTGGTCTCCAGCAACCGCCGGTCGCCGGAGAGTTTCGTGGGGCGTGATTTCGCGTTCCGGCCCTACTTTCAGGAAGCCATGCGGGAAAACCCCGCGGTCTACGCCGCCCTGGGCGTCACCACGGACCGTCGCGGCATCTATTCCAGCCACCCGGTCTATGGGCTCTCCCCCTCCCAACCCCTGGGGGTGGTGGTGGTCAAGGCCTCGGTGGACCTCATCGAGCGCCGGCTGTCGTTGAGCGGCGACGAGCACCTCCTGGTCACCGACCCCCACGGCATCGTCTTCATCTCCAGCCGGCCCGCCTGGCTGCTCCACGCCACCCGGGCGCTTTCCCCCGGGGAAACCGACGCGCTGATGGCCACCCGGCAGTTCGGCCGCGGCCCCTGGCCCCTGGTCAACCTCACCCGGGAGGGCCACGCGGGCACCCTGACGGCCCCCGGCGGGGAGGTCTTCCTGGCCACCACGATCCCCCTGGGGACCTTCCCGGGCTGGGAAGTGATCCATCTCAAAAGCCGCCAGGCCGTCGCCCGCAGCCTGGCCGACCCCTTCCGGCGCATCGTGGGCCCCGCCATCCTGCTGCTTTGCCTGCTGATCAGCGGAGCCGTGCTGATCTTCTACCGCATGGCCAGCCGGGAGATCCGTCAGCGCCTGGCCGCCGAGGATTCCATGCGCGCCAGCGAAGCGCGCTACCGCTTCATCTACCACAACGCCCCGGCCATGCTGCACTCCATCGATGCCTCGGGGCGCCTGGTGAACGTGAGCGATCACTGGCTCCTGGCCCTGGGCTACACCCGGGACGAGGTGATCGGGCGGCCCCTGACGGAATTCATGAGCCCCGCCTCGGCGGATTACGCCCGGCGGGAAGTGATCCCCCGGTTTTTCAGGGAGGGGGCGGCTACCGACGTGCCCTACCGCCTGCTGCGCAAGGGGGGGGAACCCATGGACGTGCTGCTTTCCTCGATTGCCGAGCGGGACGCCCCGGGAACGATCGTGCGCTCGCTGTCGGTTTCCATCGATGTCACCGAACGCCGGCGCATGGAGCGGGACCTCGAGCAGGCCAAAGAGGACCTGAGCCGGTATTCCCGGGACCTGGAGCGCCAGGTGAAGCAACGCACCCAGGAGATCACCAGCATTCTGACCTATACCCCCAGCGCGGTCTCCATCACCGACGCCGCGGGGCGCTACGTGCTGGTCAACCCGCGCTACGAAGCGCTCTTCGGGGTCCAGCGGGAGGCCATCCGGGGGCGGCCCGTCGCGGACGTGATCGCCGCCCCCCTGGCAAGCGAATTCCAGGCCAGCGACCGGCAGGTGCTGGAGGAGCGCCAGCCGGTGCAGGTGGAGCACGAAATTCCCCAGGACGGGCAGGTGCGCACCTACCTGTCGGTGAAATTCCCGGTCTACGACGAGGCCGGGGCCATCGCCGGCGTGGGGGCCATTTCCACCGACATCACCCCCCTCAAGCAGGCCCAGAAACAGCTCCGGCGGCTGTCGGCCTCGGTGATCACCAGCCAGGAGGCCGAACGCGCCGCCATCGCCCGGGAGCTCCACGACGAGCTGGGGCAGATGCTCACGGCCCTGGGCATGGAGGCCGCCTGGCTGCGCCAGCGGATCCAGGGGGCCACGGGGGAGGCGCTCGACGGCCTGGAGGCCATGGACCGCCTGCTGGGCGCCACCCCCGGGATGACGGGCCGGGAGGCGCAGGGGGCCGGGTCGGCGCAAGGCCCGTGGGAAGGCCTCGAACGCCTCCTGGAGGCCCTGCGCGGCGAATCCGCCGCCGTGCGCCGCCGGCTGCAGGACGCCAACGCGGCCTTGCGCGAGCGGGCCGTGGCCATCGGTGGCATGATCGACACCACCATCGAGGAAGTGCGGGGCATCGCCATCCGCCTGCGCCCGGGCATTCTGGACAAGCTCGGCCTGGCCGACGCCCTGGAATGGTTTGCGGCCGAGTTCGAGCGCCGGGCGGGGATTCCCTGTGTGCTGGAGTGCGACCCGCTTCCGGCCCTGAGCAACCTGGTGGCCACGGCCGCCTACCGCATCACCCAGGAATCCCTCACCAACGTGGCGCGGCATGCCGGCGCCAGCCGCGTGGAAGTGAACCTGAAGGTGGAGGGCGCCGCCCTGGCGCTGTCCATCCGGGACAACGGCCGGGGGTTCGACCGCGCGCGGCTCACCGAGGCCGACGCCCTGGGGCTCGTGGGCATGCAGGAGCGTGCGGCCATCGTGGGGGGCGAGTTCAGCCTGGACACCCACCCGGGCCGGGGCACCTGGATTCGCGTCCGGCTGCCTGTCAGCGGAGAGGGGGGGGGATGATCAAGGTCCTGCTGGCCGATGACCACGCCCTGGTGCGGGCCGGCCTGCGCCGGATCGTGGAGGACTGCCCGGACATGACCGTGGTGGCGGAGGCCGCCGACGGCCAGGAAGCCGTGGAGAAGGCGCTTCAGTTGCATCCGGACATGGCGGTGCTGGACATTTCCATGCCGGGGATGGACGGCCTGGAGGCGATCCGCCGCCTGCGGAGCCAGCTCCCCGGATTGCCCTTGCTGGTGCTGAGCATGTACGACGAGGAGCCCTACATCGTGCGGGCCTTCGAGGCCGGGGCCCTGGGATATCTCACCAAGAAGGCGGCGCCCATGGAGTTGGTGGCGGCCATCCGCACCGTGGTCGCGGGCAACCGCTACCTCACGGCCCAGGCGGCGGAGCTTCTGGCCCTGAAGGGCGGCCAGGGGGAGGCCTCGCGCACGGGGTTGGGGGAGCTGTCCCTGCGGGAGCTCCAGGTGTTGCGCCGGCTGGCCCTGGGCCACACCAACCGCGAGATCTCCGAGGCCTACCAGATCAGCATCAAGACCGTGGATGCCTACCGCCTGCGCCTGCTGAAGAAGCTTCAACTGCGCAACAACGCGGACCTGTCGCGCTTTGCCATCCAGCACCGGCTGATTGCCCTTTGAAGGCGCCTCCCGAAGGGGCGCACCGCCGGGAATTCAGGCCTCAGGCGCAGTTTATCCACAGCCGGTTGGCGACGTTCGCGCGCTCGGGGTCGACCGGGCTAACGCATTCCTAACAGGACATGGATAAACAAGCATCCGGCCGCAAGGCGGCGCTGCAGGCCCCGGGAGCGGCCCCGGGAGCGGATTGACAGGCTCTCCGGCGCATTCTAAAAACGACGGCGGCGGCCCGGGAGGATCAACCGCTACCGCCTTGGAGGGCAAGCTGCCCGGGGCGGCCGCCGGCGCCGCCAACCCACCGCGGCGTTCCCGAGTCGCAGCCCATCCCCAGGCGGGTAGGGTTGCGGAGTCCGATGGGCATGCGGCGATTTGTCCGCTGCCCCCCGGGAAACCCCTTACAGGAGACTTCCGATGATTTCAGCCCAATGCCGCCTGCGCGACTTTATCGAGGCCACCCGGGAGATGGACCTCCAGGAGATCATCTGGATGGCCGACCGGGAGGCCACCGAGGCCGAACGCCTTTATTACCGCGCGGACCTGGACGATGCGCGCCGGGCCGCCTGCGGGCGCCGCTACGCCCGCCGCCTGAAACACCTGATCACCTTCATGCGCTACGGTTTGCGGCCTTCCGACCTCAGCCGGACGGATTTGGAGCTGTTTGCCGGCGTGCGCACCCATCTGACCTCCCCCCCGGCGGCGGAGCGCCACGACTTCGACGCCTGACCCGCGGGCCGTGCCTTGCCTTGCGGCCTGACGCGCGGGGATCCACCGCCGGTCAGGCCCCCACCCGCGGCCGGTCCCCCCACGGGGTCTCGCCGGCCGCCGACCGCCTTGCAGAAGAGCCCCAAGGACCTCCCGGCGGAGCCGCTCCGGCCCATCCATCCCCCGGGCTTCCCGCCCTTGCCAGACGGGTTGAGGTCGGCTATAAAGACCAATTTCATCGTTGGCCCCTCCCGGCGCCTTTGGCCCGGGCGGGGACCTGAGGGAGGGGACTCGAGCGTGACGCACCAGCAGCAGGCGGAGGTGGCCCGACGGCGCACCTTCGGCATCATCAGCCACCCCGACGCGGGGAAGACCACCCTCACCGAAAAGCTCCTGCTCTTCGGCGGGGCCATCCAGATGGCCGGGGCCGTGAAGGCCCGCAAGGCGGCGCGGCATGCCACCAGCGACTGGATGGCCGTGGAACAGGAGCGCGGCATCTCGGTGACCAGCTCGGTCATGAAGTTCCTTTACCGGGACTGCGAGATCAACCTGCTCGACACCCCCGGCCACCAGGACTTCTCCGAGGACACCTACCGGGTGCTCACCGCCGTGGACAGCGCCGTGATGGTCATCGACCACGCCAAGGGGGTGGAGACCCAGACCCGCAAGCTGATGGAGGTCTGCCGCCTGCGCAACACCCCCATCCTGACCTTCGTCAACAAGCTCGACCGCGAGGGTCTCGCGCCCTTGGAGATCCTCTCCGACATCGAGGAGCGCCTGCAGATCGAGTGCACGCCCCTCACCTGGCCCATCGGCATGGGCAAGCGCTTCAAGGGGACCTACAACCTCTACCGCAGGGAGCTCAGCCTCTTCACCCCGGGGCAGGACCGGGTGACCGACGACCTGGTCACCATCACGGATTTGGCCGACCCGCGCCTGGACGAGATCCTGGGGAGCCAGGCCGACGAGCTGCGGGCGGACGTGAGTCTCTTGGAGGGGGCGGCCAACCCCTTCGAGGTGGCGGAATACCTCAAGGGGAACCAGACCCCGGTCTTCTTCGGCAGTGCGGTGAACAACTTTGGCGTGAGGGAGCTGCTGGACGCCTTCGTGGAGATCGCCCCGGCCCCCGGCCCCCGCGCCACCACCACCCGGCCCGTGTACCCGGAGGAGGCCGCCTTTTCCGGCTTCGTTTTCAAGATCCAGGCCAACATGGACCCGGCCCACCGGGACCGCATCGCCTTCCTGCGCATCTGCTCGGGCCGCTTCAACCGGGGCATGAAGGTGCGCCACCACCGCATCGGCAAGGACGTGGCGCTGTCCAACGCCACCATCTTCATGGC
Organism: Desulfobacteraceae bacterium UBA5852; assembly: GCA_002432195.1. Lineage (GTDB taxonomy): Bacteria > Desulfobacterota > Desulfobacteria > Desulfobacterales > UBA5852 > UBA5852. The sequence goes on along the minus strand of DJGG01000279.1, from coordinate 14,977 downwards.
CCAGGACCGCAGCAACGTGGAGGAGGCCTTCCCCGGGGACATCATCGGCCTGCACAACCACGGCACCATCAAGATCGGCGACACCTTCAGCGAGAAGGAGCCCCTCAAGTTCACGGGCATCCCCAGCTTCGCCCCGGAGCACTTCCGGCGCGTGCGCCTGCGGAACCCGCTCAAGGCCAAGCAGCTCCAGAAGGGCCTCGTGCAGCTCTCCGAGGAGGGGGCCGTGCAGGTTTTCCGCATGGCCCAGAGCGGGGACTACGTCCTGGGGGCCGTGGGGGTGCTGCAGTTCGACGTCACCATGGCGCGCCTGCGGGACGAGTACGGGGTGGACGCGGTCTACGAGGCGGCGGACTACGCCGTGGCCCGCTGGGTGGACTGCCCCGACCGCAAGACCCTCAAGGATTTCGAAAAGCACAACGTGAGCCTCATGGCCACCGACGCCGAGGGAAACCTGGCGTTCCTCGCTCCCAGCGAGTGGCGCCTGACCTTCGAGGCCGAGCAGTGGCCGGAGATGGTGTTTCTGAAGACCCGCGAACACGATTAGAACCCGCCTCAAAATCGTCTTTTGGCCCCACCTCGGCGTTGGCACCGGGTTTCAAATCCTCGACAACCAGCAGGTTGCCTCCGGTTTGAAAGCCGGCGCCGCCTTTATCTGGCGCCAAAATCGTGATTTTGAGAGTGGTTCTAATAGCCAGCCCATCGGTTCCTTCCTGTTTCCTTGCCCACCCCTTGATCCCAATCTGAAATTCTGCCATGGTGCCAGTCGAGGGGCCACCCAAGCCGGGCGGGCGGACGGTGGCCTGGTTCCTTCCTTATTGCATGCACGACGTTGTCAGGCGGGCAGTTGAACCGCGGGGTGGGGCGCTATGAAACGGGCGCTGCCAATATCCCAGGGGAGATGAAGGTCGCTTGCGGCGTGCGTCAGAAACCATATTTGGATACCTTTCAACTGGTTGGATCCGAAACTGAAAAACTGACAGGCCTCCCGGTACTGCCTAATTGCATACCCGCGCCCAACTCGGCTATCGAAATGAAATGAGCAAGACCTTTAAACCCATCTTCACGATCACCAACCGGATCACTGCCGGGCTGACCCGCATCGAGCGAGCCAGGGGGTTCCTGGAAGCCGCGACTTTGTCCGAGGCCTGGGTGAGGGAGATGGGACGCCGTGCGCTGATCCTTGAAGCCCATCACACCACGCACATCGAAGGCACGCGGCTGACCTTGGATCAGGCCGAGCAGCTTTTGGAAGGCAGGCCGGTTCCCGAGGCCGATCCCGACGATGTGCGGGAACTGCTGAACTACAAGAAAGCCTTTGAGTTCGTTTCCGAGTATCTCGAGGACGGCGGTCCCATCACGGAGGGACTGGTTCGGGAAATCCACAAGCGGCTCGTCCAAGGCGTGCGGGGCGAAGCCGCGGCTCCCGGCGAGTATCGGAGAATCCAGAACTACGTGGTCAACTCCGTGACCGGAGAAAAGATTTACACCCCGCCCCCGGCGCACGATGTGCCCATCATGATGGCGGAGTTGTTGGACTGGCTGAACCAGGGGAAGGAGGTTCACCCGGTTCTGGTGAGCGGCATCTCTCAGTTCCAGCTCGTGCATATCCACCCGTTCCTGGATGGAAACGGCCGGACATCCCGGCTGCTCTCGACCTTGTGCCTCTTCCGGTCCGGGTACGACTTCAAGCGGCTCTTCACGATCAGCGAGTATTACGATCGGGACCGGCCGGCATTCTACCGGGCTATCCAGGGCGTCCGCGAGCAGGGCATGGATATGACCGGCTGGCTGGAATATTTCGTCGAGGGATTGACCACCCAGCTTGCCGAAGTCAGGGAACGCGGCGAGCAGGCCATCCAACGGGACGCGCTGGTCAAAGGGCACCGGCTTTCGGACCGCCAAGCCAAAGCGCTCGGCCACATCCTGGCGCACGGCAGTCTGACCATCCAGGATTTCGAGGGCTTATGCCCCGATGTCAACCGCCGGACTCTGCAGCGGGACCTGAAAGCGATGGTGGACCGGGGATTGATCGTCACCGAGGGTGAAACCCACCAACTGCGCTATCGCCTGGCGGAAGGGGGTTAATTTTTACGACAGGTTTGCGACAATGTTTACGACACGTTTACGACAGCCTTTGCGACAAGCGCATCGGCGCTGAGGGGGTAGAGGGAACGTCCGGCAATTTTTTCAGTTTTTGTGGAATAGGAGGGCGCTCGTCGAATCCTCCACCGGGGCTGCTGAGGCATTCATGGAATTCAGAGTGGGCTTACGTTGGCCTTCCAGCCAATAACCCCCGAAACTGAAAAACAGACGGGCGTCCCGCCGCTTCCCGCCCATCTGGAAATTTCAGGGCGAGACTAATTTGGCATTTTAGCAGATAATGCATGAAACTGAAAAACTGACGGGCGTTTCCGTACTCCAAGGTGGTATATTTTCGAGGGTGAAATAATGTACGATCTAAGTAAGATTGATTTAGGAAATGACGAGGCAGAACAAGATACTCGGCTTGAAGAGTATTTTTTGCGTACACCTTTCTATGAAAATGCAATGAATGGTAACAAAACATTATTGATTGGTAGAAAAGGTTCTGGCAAGTCAGCTATATTTATTCTTATTGATAAAGAGTTTAGACGTGCTGGTAATATGGTTATTACCATCACACCTGATCAATATTCTTGGAGTGCGCTTAAAGATTATAAGGAAAGCGGCATTCTACCTGAACAGGCAAATACAAACGCTTGGAGGCTGACACTTTTATCTGCAATAGTATGGAAACTAAATGAAGAAAATATGATAAAAGAGAATTCGCATCTAACAGAATATTTCAAATATATGAATGATTCATATACCCCTAGGAAAGAAACGTGGTTCTTGAATATTATCGAGAAGGGAAAGGGGCTATTAAAAGGAATAAAGACACAATGGGTGTCATTTGATTTCGGTGCGACATCTGCTGTCTCTACTCCATTGAGAATCGTTGATGAAACTCAAGCATTATTGCAAAAGGAATGGCCAAAAGGAAAAATCATAAGGATTCTGATTGATAGGTTAGATGACAGCTGGGATGCTTCCAAAGAATCAATTTTTACAATAATTGGGCTCCTTAAGGCAGCAAACCAAATCAACACTGCAATGGCTGGAAAAGTAATTGTCTCAATATTTTTGCGATCAGATATATATGACAACCTATTTTTTGACGACCAAGATAAGCTTAGGCAGTATGAAGAGCTTATCTTGTGGAGCCAAGAAGATTTAAAGGCTATAGTTTCTGAACGAGTTCGGGTTAGCCTAAATCTTTCAGCCAAACAATCTTCGTCTGATATCTGGTCAAACCTTTTCTCAAAAAAACCATATAGGAGCAAGGCATCAGCTGATAAATATATAATTGACAGAACTTTTAAGCGACCGAGAGATATGATTTCCTTCGTACGTTTTTCGCTTGAACAGGCAATAAGAAACCAACATGCTGTGATTGAGCCAGAGGACACACGAATCGCCGAGGAAGAAAAGTATAGTCAAAGTAAGTTTAAAGATATTGTTATCGAAAACCAGAAACAATTTCCATATGTAAAAAAGCTTCTTGACAGTCTATCGGGGTCATTACATCAAATTTCATCCGAAGATCTTAGAGGTATTATTCATTTATTTATCAATAAGCATCAAATTAGCGAAGATACTAATTCAATAATTCGACTGCTGTTTATATGGGGTGTAATTGGCATTAAGAAGCAAGGTCGGGCGGGTTTTAGGCGGAGGGGCGGAGCGCATTTTTTTTATTACTATGATGACCCATCTATAAATCCCTTAGCAGAAAATATTTTTTTTATCCACCCAGCATTGCGTCACTATTTGAACATATCCGAGAAGAGAGAAAAAAGATCGAAAGCTTAAGAAGCGGAGGGGACCCCTGTGTCAGCATAGTTGTCGCCTGAGCCAAATGCCTTTCGGTGCAATATGGACGTCGTTAAATAACAAAATAACTAAAGGAGAGTTGGATACGTCCAAGCTTTATGCTTTACGGGCTCTTGAGGCAGCCCCGAAGCTGGTGAGGGGCTATAGATACGCCTGTCAGTTTTCCACACTTCGATTTCCGCATGTCCTGTTGTTGCCCTCTGGGAAATTCAGAGTAGGCCAACGGTATTCCAGAAAAAAAGTCCCAGAACTGAAAACCTGACGGGCGTCACTGTAAGGCCTTTAATTATTCCGTGTCATTTAAACGCTATGTAAAATTCAAGATTACCCAGATGCAGGTGTTGAAATAGGTGTGATATATTCCTAAAATGAGCATCTGCATTGTATTTTATATCAACATATATTGGTCCTACTTGTTTCCATGCCGCGTCCTTTTCCGGATAGATATGCTTTGGCTTATCGCTAATAAAATATTTTTCCCTCCTGCTTGAATAGGAATAGATCGGAAGCTGAGAAAGTTTCAAGTACCCTTTCTCAAGCAACTTTTCCACAAGAGTTGTACATAGGTCTGCCCAGCCATTTACGACGAATTCTTGTCCATCAAAACGAAATCGTTTAGGGTTAGTTCTTTTCCCCAAATCCATTAAACCTAATTCTCCGAGATCGTACATTTTATCACCCTCCACTATAGTGTCCGCATCTGATTCACCTTCTTTAGTCCCGAGCGGAAGGCTTTCATGCGGTGAAAATGATCGCTCTATCCGTTCATTTTGCAGGTTGTTGAAAAAAACATTAATTGTGTTTTCAAATTTCGAAAATTTGATTTTCATGATAGTTTGAAAAGTAACCAGCCCTGGTTCTTTTAAAAGATCGTCAATCTCCGATGCGGTTTTGCCCAACTGTCGGCAGTATTTGTCGATAATCGTTTGAGTTGTTGTACCATTCCTCTCTGCTACAACCCTTGTTGCTTCCTGCCTAGTTAGTCCGTTCATAATTACCTCATGAATTACATCTAATGTTTGAGACAAGGCTCTAGGAAGCCTAGTGTAAGAGCTAGTTGTTTTGGTTCTATGCGTGTTATCCATTATCCTAGAGCTGAACAACAGTTTGTGCAAAACGCTGTTTGGGGTATCGGAAAAGGGATCGGCATTCTGTTTTAGGAAATTCATAATATAATCATCTATTTCAATAATATGCATTTTCAACTTGCTCTCCTTTGGCTCTGTTTTCAACAGTTAGGCTCTCTGTAGTAATTACGAAACAAGATGTCAAGTAAAAAGTGTGAGAGGTATCAGTATTAGCGAAGCTGTCTTGGAAGGCTTATCATGCAGATAGCCGATAGTTGATACAGCCATTCCTTAGGAAGAAGTGGGGACAGCCATGCTATATGCTTTTCGTGTTTAGGGTGAAGTGGTAAGAGGGAAGTCATGCCGCGAAAAGGGAAGAAGTGGGGACAGCCATGCTATATGCTTTTCGTGTTTAGGGTGAAATGGTAAGAGGGAAGGTATGCCGAGAAAAGCACGCATCGATGCGCCTGGGGCCGTGCATCATATCATCATCCGGGGGATTGAGCGGCGCCAGATCTTCCGGGATGATGTGGACCGCACCCGTTTCCTGGAACGCTTCGGGCAGGGGTTGAGCGATAGCCAGACGGCGTGCCTGGCCTGGGCCCTGATACCCAACCATGCCCATTTCCTGCTGCGCACCGGGCGCCACGCCATCGCCGATCTGATGCGGCGGGTGCTCACCGGATATGCGGTGGTGTTCAACCGCCGCTACCGGCGTCACGGCCATCTCTTCCAGAACCGCTACAAATCGATCCTGTGCCAGGAAGATCCCTATCTGAAGGAGTTGGTGCGCTACATCCACCTGAACCCCTTGCGGGCCGGACTGGTTAAAGACATGGCGGACCTCAAGCGCTTTCCCTGGTCGGGCCATTCGGCCCTGATGGGAACAATTCCCAGGCCGTGGCAGGGGTGTGATGAGGTGCTGGCGCTTTTTGGCCGGACGGTTTCGGCCGCCCGCAAGCACTACCGCGAATTCGTGGCCCAGGGGATCGGGCAGGGGCGGCGCGAGGAGCTGACCGGCGGCGGCTTGCGGCGCAGCGCGGGCGGTTGGCAGGCGATCCACCAGGCACGCAAGCGCGGTCAGCACATCAAAGGGGATGAGCGGATTCTGGGGGACAGCGATTTTGTGGCGTATGTGCTGGAAGCGGCGCGGGAGGGACTGGAGGATCGAACCCACATGGCGGCGGCCGGCATGGGGTTTGAGGATGCGGTGCAGCAGGTGGCAGGGATGCTGGGGATGACGGCAGGGGAGGTGGTTCAGTCCGGCAAGCAGCGCACCACCGTGCGGGCCAGGAGGCTTTTGTGCCATTTCTGCGTGCAGCACCTGGGGATGAGCACGGTAGATTTGGCTCAACGGCTGGGCATCGGGCAACCGGCCGCAAGCCGGGCGGCAAGGATGGGCCAGGCCCTGGCGCGGGAGGAAGAGCTGGCCTTGTCAGCCCAAAAAGCATAAAGCATGGCTGTCCCTTATCCGCGCTTATCCGAGGTGCGGCGGCTGTATGCAGCGTACGGCTTGTACAGGGTGTCGACGACAGCGGGTTGGACGAGGGCGAATGCCCTGCGGTGAAGAACATCGGAAAGCCGTGTGCAGGAAAACCGCACGCACGGTTTGATGAGGGAGGGCTGGTTAACGTAGCCACGACCCGGCTAGTGAGGCACCGCCAGACGAAAGGGGCGGCAACCGATAGGCCGGACCTACAGCACTCGTGACCTGCCCTCTACTCTACCTCTACTGCCCCTACTCTACCTGAGCCACTCCCAGAACTATCGCAAGGCGATCCGCTCCGCGCTTTGAGCCTCCGATACATTCCGGGCGCTTCCGGCAATGTCACATAAACCACCGCCCATCGCCTGGTAAAAAGCGGCAGTGTTGACCAGGCGCTTGGCCTGGCCTTCTGTTAGATCGAGTTCAGTCTGAAGACGTTGTTGTTGTGCGATAAGTAGATCGTAATAGCTGGTTGCTCCAAGGCTATACCGACGCTGTGCTGACTCTAAAGACTTCTCGGAAGCGAAATCAGCGGCAGAAAGAGCCTCCAGCCTTTTTGAATCATTCTCCAATGCCCGCAATACATCAGCTACGTTGCGAAAAGCTTCCAGAACGACGGACTGGTAGTTTGCCGCAGCCGCATCGAAGGCGGCAAGAGCCGCTCTCTTTTCAGCGGGCAAGCCTAAATTGAACAGGGGTTGTGTCAGTTGCCCTACCAAACTCCAAACGGCAGAACCACCACCGAACAACGCCCCGGTCGTCAGTGCCTGCGATCCAAGATCAGCGCTAAGGTTGAGTTGCGGATATAGTTTCGATATTGCAACCCCGTATTCTGCATTAGAGGCATGCAGCAACGCTTCAGCACCGAGAATATCCGGCCTTGCATGTACCAGTTCAGAGGGGATTAATAACGGCAACTTCGGCGGCAGAGTGAAATCCGCGAAGGTAAACGACGGCAGCAGACCCTCTCCTGGGGCTTTACCCACAAGAACGGCCAAAAAATGGTCGTTTTGTTGAAGTTGATAACGTAACGCCGGTAGTTTGGCACGCGTTTGCTCCAACTGTGTTTGCAAGGCTAACGCATCGTCCGGTTCTTCATGACCAAGACGAATGCGTTCCCGGGTTAGTTCGAGTTGGTTTTCCTGCGACCTCAAGATGTTTTCTATAATTTCAGTCTGTCTTTTCAGGCTTGCCTGAGTAATGGCCGTTGTTACAATATTTGCCACCAGTGTCAAACGAGTACCTTCTAATTGGAACTGCTGGTAATCGCTCCGAGCAGCCAGAGATTCCAACGCCCTACGATTGCCTCCGGCCAAGTCAAATGTATATCGAACACCCACGCCAGCGTTGTAGAGGCTAAATTCCCGTGCTTCTCCGGTTTGTCCTAATGTTTCAGGATTGAAGCGTTGACGCTGGCCACTCAAGTTGCCCGCAAATTGTGGATAAAGCGTCGAACCAGCCCTCGCCGCATAAAGTTCATGGGCCTGACGCATAGTAGCCTCTGCCGCCATCAGGGTTGGATTACGTTTCAGGGCCTCGCTGATGAGCATATCTAGTTTTTCGGCACTCATCGCTCGCCACCAATATTTCGTTAGTCGTTCTCCCTTTATAATGTTTTGTGGATCACCCAGCATGGTAGGGGAGGAATTTAAATTTGTGGCCAGCGGGGTGGAAGTATAACCAGTCACATCAGGGGGTGCTGGACGCTGGAAGTCAGGCCCAACAGCACATCCTGCCAAAGTAAGAAGACACATTCCTATTAGAGCATAATGAACGATCTTATTATTGTTTCCCATAAAAATGCTCCTTGAAGGTTTTTCTAAAACTCTGGTGACAGGATAGACAACTTTTTTGGAGTGTTGCGAACTGTGCTATCGCCCCTTCACCGTCTTTTTTCATGGCGATTTTTTCTAATTCATTTGCGGCTTGATGTGTCTGCTTGTCAAAACTTTTGAAGTTGCTCACATTGGAACCTGCAAATCGTAAAATGCGCACTTTCTCTGCTATCGGCGGCTGTGGATGATTGGCAATCTGCGGCGCAGTTCTCGCCACCTGTTCCCAGTCTTCTCTGGAAATGGCATCAGTCACTATTCGAAACCACGTCCTTCGCCTTCTTCTTCATAGGTTACCCCGTCACGGATGTGATAAATGCGTTTGAAGGTAGGAATGATCTTTTCATCGTGGGTGACGACAATAATGGCGGTCTCGAATTTTTTGGCCATATCGTTCAAGATCCGGATTACGGCCAGGGCCCGCTCACTATCAAGCGGAGCGGTCGGTTCATCGGCCAGTATTACCGGGGGATGATTGACCAGGCCGCGTGCAATAGCCACTCGTTGCTGTTCTCCACCAGAGAGTTGAGATGGCATGGCCTTAGCGCGATGTTCCACATCAAGCGCTTTAAACAACTCTATTGCCCGCATACGCGCCTCGGCATTTGGCATTCCCGCCAGCATGGGCAGAAGGGCGACATTGTCGGTGACGTCGAGGAAAGGAATCAGATAAGGTGCTTGGAATACAAAGCCGATCCGGTCCCGCCGCAAGGCACGAAGATCTTTGACCTTCCAGCCGTCATCATAAATGACGTCATCTCCGAGTATCATTTTTCCAGCGGTCGGCTCGATCACTGCTCCCAAACATTTAAGGAGCGTAGTTTTTCCAGATCCAGAAGGACCTATCAGTCCAACTACCTCGCCCGGCGCAACGCGCATGTCGACGGTCTTTAGGGCATCAACAGCGGTATCGCCACTTCCATAACGTTTTTTTAACCCCTGGATACGAATACCTTTAGCAGTCATGTCAGCCCCCTATGGCTTCGGCCGGATCGACTCTGAGCGCGGCACGAATGGCGATAATGCTCGACAGTACGCAGATCATAACCACGGCGATAAAACCCATAACGGAGTCGAGTGGTTGCAGCAGCACATATTTGGGAAAGATTGGCGCCATCAATAACGTTGCCGAAATCTTACCCACCACAAAGCCGATCAAACCTAAAGCGATGGACTGTTGCATGATCAAACCGACAATGGTGCGATTTTTAGTGCCAATCAGTTTTAAGACAGCAATTTCACGAATTTTCCCGAGTGTCAGTGTGTAGATGATGAAGGCCACAATGGCGGAGCTGACAATCGAAAGGATCACCAGAAACATGAAGATCTGTCTGGCGGAGGTAGCGATCAGCTTACCAACCAAAATCTCCTCCATCTGGCTGCGGGTATAGACGGTTAAGCGCTTCCAGCGGCGGATCGACTCAGCGATTTCTTCCGGGGCATGGCCCGGTTCAACCCGCACCAAAACCGCATTGACGTAGGGGTTGGTGCTTTGCGAGGCAATAACCGCATCGAGCAGACCTGGCACTCCGGGTCTGTTGAAAGCAGGGTTCTCGGCCGTGCGTCGACGCTGCTCTCGGATGGCGTCATTATCCTTGAGAAACTGTGCTTCCTGGGCGTCTTTAAGAGGAATGAACACCATCGGGTCGCCATTGGAAGAGACCATCCTTCTGGTCAGGCCGACTATGGTGTAGTGATTGCGGCGGATCTGGATTCGGTCGCCAAGTTTAAATCCGGAAGCTATGTCGGCGACGGCCTCGTAATGACTCCGAGTAATCTGGCGACCCGCGACTAGATATGGCGGCCACCCGGGTGTCCCAGGTTCTCCAGGAGTGACGCCAGTAACCATGGCACGTACGTCACCATCTTGTTTTCCCACCTGCATGGTGAGATAAGTGATGTTTGCCGCCCGCTCCACCCCCGGCATGCCTCGAATCCCGCGCCAGATATCATCGTAGAGACTTGATGACTCAGCGTAGGGACCAAGAGTGTCCTTCTGTACCACCCAGAGATCAGCACCGCTATTGTCGAGCAACACTTTGGCATCATCCACCATGCCACGATAAATCCCTGCCATAGACAGTGTGATGCCGATGAGTAGCCCAAGACCCATACCGGTGAAGACGAACTTACCCCAGGAGTGCATGATGTCGCGTCCTGCCAAGCTGATCATTGCGTCACCCCCGGAATATGGTCAACGACGTGAATCCGGCTATGCTCATTCAGGGCGTTTTCGCTGTAGGCCACTACTTGGTCACCAACCTTGAGCCCTTCTCGTATTTGAACACGACCCTCCAAATCGGCAATCCCCAGTGAAACTGCTGTAAAGCGAAGATCGCCATTAGTGACCTGCCACACGCCCAGTCTGCTATCCTTATGATGGATAGCGGCATTTGGGACAACCGGTGTTGCCGCAAGTGTCGGTAAGGTAATAGTGATTTCGGCAAGTTCGCCGATAGGTGGCAGCGGATCAGGAATTTGATCGAAGACAACCTTGGCCAGTGTTTCTTCCGTTACCGCGTCTGCCAGGGGTTCGACTCTCAGTACACGTCCAGCCTGCAGCTCACCTGCCTGAGAACGTAATGTGATCTGGGCTGATAAGCCTGCGGCGAGACCTCGCGCACGAATTTGATCGAAGCGGACATTGACCCACAGTGTGCTCGGGTCGATCAGCTCTACGACAGCCTGACCTGCAACCACGGTGGTTCCCGGGTCGGCATCACGCGAAACGACCAAGCCGTCAACTGGCGCAACCAGAGACAAATTGCTGCGCTGCGCCTCTAATGCCTCTCGTTCTGCACGTACACGAGATAGTTCCTCTCGCGCCGCAGTCAGCCCTGCTTTCGCAACCAAGAGGTCTTGTTGTTTAGTGGCTACCACTTCCTCACTGGTGGACCGCGCTTTAAGTAACTGCTCGTAACGTAAAGCCTGTGTCTGCGCATAATCCTTACGCGCCTGCGCTTCGTTTAACTGAGCGTTTGCACGTTTCAGCGTGGCATCTTGAGCCCTGATACGTTCATCAAGGTCGACCGGGTCCATTTCGCCAAGCACTTGCCCGGCCTTGACACGCTCACCTACGTGTACGTCCAAGCGTTTGACTCGCCCCGCAAACGTTGGGCCAATTTTGTAGGTGTAACGAGCCTCAATGGTTCCGATGCCGAATAGTTTCGGTGAGATGCTCTTGTTCTCGACGGTGGCTAATACAACTGATACCGGAGCAAGCGGCCCCGAACGCAAGGCCACATAGACAAAAAGCGCAAGCAGAGGAAAAAGCACAGCTATCAGCGCCAAGGTACGTTTTTGGAAGGGCAATTTTTTCATGATGCACTCCTGATGCCCCGTTGATAGATGGCAAAAACTTTCGGTGCATTGCGACGCATATGGCTGACATCTCCAGCTATCAACGATTGCATGACCAATCCTTGAATAGTGCCGATGAAGAGCGTGGCCGCAGCCTCGTTATCAAGTTTCCGATCAAGCTCACCGCAGGCCTTTCCTTGTTCAAACAAACGATTGAGGCGCTCCCCATAACGGCGGATGAGCGTTTGCGCCATCCGCTTGGGCGCGGTTTCCTCAGATCGTTGCAATTCACCAAACAACATACGGGGAATACCGGGGTGCTCTGTTATAAAGTCCACATGCGCCATAAACATGCTTTCGAGTGCGGCAAGAGGAGAGGGCTCTGCATGAACTGCTTTTTCAATGCGGGACATTAATCGTTCGGCCACCCATTCCATAACAGCTTGTAAGATGGCATCCTTGTTTGGGAAATGACGAAAAAGAGCGCCCTGGGTCAGTCCCATGCGTTTGGCTATGGCAGCCGTGGTAATCTCGCTCGGGTTCTGTTCACCAGCCAACTCGACCACCGTCTCAACAGTTACCACCCGCCGTTCTTCGGCGGGGAGATGTTTGCTTGATACACTCATAGGAACCTCCGGTGAGTAAAGTGAGTAACTAATTACTATTTTTATTCACCGGCGGTGTTTTGTCAAGAGGTGCAACGGGGGGCAGAGGGTACGCGCGGGGGGGCGTCCTTAAATAACAAAATAGATATACCTCCATTGCGGGTGTTGTTGATCGCTGCTATGGAGGCACTGCGTGATCACCGAAATGATGCCACCCCGCGAGTTGGGGCAAGGGGTGGGGGAGTGGAGGGATTTGCCTGGCGCAATAGCGGCTTCAGGGGCTGGCCGGCGGCAATTCCGGCGTCACAGCCGAGTCGCAGATCGTCTGCGCCATAATCTTGACTATAAACCCCTCTGAAAAATCGCAGAGGCCAAGCCATGAGCAGGATCGAGACCTCTTTTACCGACGGCGTCTTCCACATCGAGTTATCCCGTCCCGAAGCCAGGAACCCCATGGACAACGAGTTCTTCCGGGAGATGCGCGACGCCTTCACCAGCGCGGAGGAAAACCCGGAAGTGCGCGTGGTGCTCATCTCCGGCAGGGGCGAAGGCATTTGCTCCGGCGCGGACTTGAAGGCCCTGAGGAAAGACCGGGGGGTGCTGACGGGCGACAGCGTCAGTTGGCCGGGCAACCTCATGGCGCTCACGATGGCCCTCATGACCAAGCCGATCGTGGCCGCCGTCCACGGTGTGGCCTTCGGCGGCGGCGTCACGATGCTCCTCTACTGCGACTTTGTCGTGGCCGCCGAGGGGACGAGGTTCTGCACCCCCTTCTCCAGGCTGGGCCTCTGCACCGAGCTCGGTTCGAGCCTCCTGTTGCCGCTGGCCGTGGGCATGCGGAAGGCCAAGGAGTGGGCGCTTCTGGGGGAGGTCTTCGAGGCCTCCGAAGCCCTCGAAGCGGGGTTCGTGAACGCTGTCGTGCCCCGCGACGAGCTCATGGAGAGGGCTGGAAAGTACCTCTCCAAGCTGAAGGACGCCTGCCCCTCCTCGCTGCGCGCCATCAAGCGCCTGATGATCGAAGCGCACCTGGGGGTTCTAACCCAGACCCTGATAAGGGAGTACGAGGCGCTGGACAAGGGCCTGAACTCGCCCGAGTTCACCGAGGCCCTGGAGGCCTTCGCCGAAAAGCGGAAGCCGGACTTCCGCCGCTTCTCCTGATCCCGCCCGCGCCTTTCTTCCTTATTCCCGATCGGATATGGTGGCAACGGGTACGTCCAGGCTTCATGCTTTTTCGGAAAGTAGGGGTGTTGTCGATCGCTGCCATGGAGCCACGGCGTGATCGGCGCGATGGAGCCAGTTGGTGATCGCCGCAATGGAGCCACCCCGCCGGTTGGAGGGGGGTGTGCCGAACGCATCGCGGACATGGTGGTTGAGCTTGGATAGACGCGGATGAACGGGGTCCCACCAAGGGATTTGCAGGCCTGGATCTCGACCTTTTTCCGAAACCGTCTAAATGTGGACTTTTTACGAGTCCAAAAGTTGGAGCATACGACGTTTCCATGTCGCGAACTTTCTTCCTGTTGGCCCTCCTGGCGGCCTTTCCACCGCTGTCCACCGACATGTATCTCCCGGCCATTCCGCACCTGAAAACCCTGTGGAACCAGCCGCTCATGGTGGTCAATCTGACCCTGATCGGCTTTTTTCTCACCTACTGCCTGTTCATGCTCGTTTATGGTCCGCTGTCCGACCGCTACGGCCGCCGCCGGCCGCTTCTGGTGGGGATCGGGATCTATATCCTCGGCAGCTTGCTGTGCGCCCTGGCGGGCGGCGTCCAGGCCCTGATCGCCGCGCGCATCCTCCAGGCCTCCGGGGCGGCCGCGGCCTCCGCGCTGAGCCTGGCCATGTGCAAGGACCTTTTCGGCGCCAAAGAGCGCGAACGCATCATGGCCTACATCGCCGTGACCGTGTCCCTGGCCCCCATGCTCGCCCCGGTGATCGGGGGCTGGCTCATCCACTTTTCCAGCTGGCGCTGGGTGTTCGTGCTCCAGGCCGGCATGGGGATCGTCGCCTGGGTCGGCGTCTTGTGCATGCGCGAACCCCTCGAACGTTTCGCGCCCATTTCCGCCGCCGAGGTGGTGCGGGTCTACGGCCGCCTGCTGCGCAACCGGCGCTATGCCGGCCTGGTGGTCGCCATGTCCATCCTGGTGCTGCCCTTCTTCGGATTTCTGGCCGGCTCCGCGGAGATCTACATGGGCCGTTTCGGCATGGACGAGCGGCAATTCGGCTATTTTTTCGGGTTCAACGCCCTGGCCCTGATGTTCGGGCCGATCGTTTTTGCGCGCTTGACGCGCAGCTTCTCCACGCGCGCCCTGCTGACCTTTGCCTTCGGCGGAATCCCGGTCGCCAGCATCGCCCTGGCCTGCCTGCCCCACCACAGCCCCTGGAGCCTGGCCCTGCCCATGTGGGCGCTTTCGTTCCTCTTCGGGATGTGCCGCCCGCCCAGCAACAACCTGATCCTGGAGCAGGTGCAGCGCGATGTGGGCGCCGCATCGGCCCTGGTGATCTTTGCCTTCATGACCGTGGGGGCGGCCGGCATGGGGATCATCTCCCTGGCCTGGTCGGACAAGATCACGGTCCTGGGTGTCCTGGGCACGATCGTCGGCGCCCTCACCCTGGCATTCTGGCTGCGCTACCGGGATCGGCTGCTGCCTTTACCGCAAAGGGGTTGATGCGACTTGGGGGGATGAATCGCGTTGCGAAAAGTCGGCGTGCCCTTTGACGCTTAGCAGCCTGTGGATAAACTGCGCCTCAGGCCGAAATGTCCCGCCGACGGCG
>DJGG01000095.1:2627-3172 GCA_002432195.1 Desulfobacteraceae bacterium UBA5852 | reverse complement strand
ATGCTGGTTTATCCACAGGCTGCTAATCGGTTTGGCCGCCGGCCGTTCCGGCGGTCTTGCGGGTGATGAAGATCAGGGTGTTGCCCCCCAGGATGACCTCGTCGCGCAAGGTCAGGTCGCTGGCGTGCCGGCGCCGGCTTTCCGCTGAGGCGCAGGCCGCGGCGAGCTTCATGATCAGCACCAGGGGCCGCCAGAGCACCTGCTTGACCTTGAACTGGTCCCGCAGGATCGCCGCGATCTCCAGCCCGTTGATGGCGAACATCAGGTCCAGCAGGGTGATGGTGAGGGGGGAGTTGTGGAAATTGAAGAGGTTCGCCCCCCCGGCGCGGAAATCCTCCAGCCGCTTGGGCTTGGTGAGATAGCCTTTCCAGAAGAACTTGAAGCGCTTCTCGATGTTGGAATAGTTCGGGATGCTGAAGACGCCGATGCCCCCGGGCTTCAGCACCCGGGCGAATTCCGCCACCGCGGTGTAGGGGTCGGTCATGTGCTCCAGGCCGTCCACGCAGCAGACATAGTCGAAGTCCCCGTCCGGGGAGCGGATCTCG
>DJGG01000095.1:0-2620 GCA_002432195.1 Desulfobacteraceae bacterium UBA5852 | reverse complement strand
ATCTCCCGGTTGAGATCGGTGTAGACGCAGGCGAGTCCCCGGGCCTGGAAAATCGCCGGCTCGATTTCGCCGCTCACCACCGCGAAGCCCATGCGTTGCAGGTGCATGCCGAGATGGCCCAGGCCGGCCGGCGCGTCCAGGACCCGCCCCCGCGGCTTGTCCTGGAACCACTCCAGGATCACCCGGTGGATGGCTGCCCGGGCTTTGGGGACCGGCTCGGTCCGGCTGTCGGTGTCCTGCTCCAAGAAAAGGCCTCCTCGTGGCCGGCGCAGGCCGGCATGCGGTGCGCGCCCTGCCTACCATATCCCGGCGCGATTGCCAACGCCTTACCCGCAAGGGAAAGCTCGGTCACCACCGGCACCACTTCCGTGCGGTACTCGGCCACCAGATGCGCACCGATTGTGGGGACGGAATCGATCGGCCGGCTGGAACGGCGGTTGAATAGCCTATTTTGGCCGGGCGGATCAATGCCTCCCTTCTGACCGGGACCACATGCGCGCCGGTCTGCGCCTGGGGCGTTGATGTCCGTCGGGGGATCTGCTAATTATGGGCCTACGCTCATTTATCGGTGGCATCGTCGATGGGAATGGCGGGTCGGGATTTGCCGGCCGTCATTCCGCAAGGGAGTTGCCCGTGGATCGAGGCTTCATGGGGAAGGTGCTGTGGGTGGACCTGACCCGGGGCGGATTCAAGGCGGAATCCGTCCCCGAGGAGGCCTATGCGGACTGGCTTTCCGGCATCGGCCTGGCCGCCCGCCTCTGCGGCCGCCGCATCCCCGCCGGCGCCGACCCCCTGGGGCCGGAGAATATCCTGGGCCTGGCTTCCGGCCTGCTCACGGGGACGGGCAGCCTGTTCAGCGGCCGCTGGATGGTGACGGGCAAATCGCCGCTCACCGGCGGCTGGGGGGATGCCAACTGCGGCGGCCATTTCGCTCCGGCCATCAAGCGCAGCGGCTTTGATGCCATCTTCTTCACGGGCGCAAGCCCGCATCCGGTCTACCTCTTCGTGGACAGCGGCCGGGCCGAGCTGCGGGACGCCCGTCCCCACTGGGGGCGGGACACCTTCGAGACCGAAGAACGGCTCACGGCCGAAACCGGCGGGAAGAACTTCCGGGTGGCCTGCATCGGGCCGGCCGGTGAACGCCGTTCCCTGATTTCCGGCGTCTCCACCGACCGGGGGCGCATGGCCGCCCGCGCGGGGCTGGGGGCGGTGATGGGGTCCAAGAACCTGAAAGCCGTGGTGCTGGGGGGCGCCCTGCGCATCCGCCCCCACGACCGGGAGGCGGTCCAGGCCTTGAGCCGCCGCTGCAACGACGCCGTCCAATTCCACCCGCCCTTCCTGAACGGCCGCATGATGGCCTACGCCGGCACCCTCATGCGCATGCTCCCGGTGCAGATGGCCTTCGACGGCCTGCTCCTCAAGCTCATGCTGGACAAGTTCGGCACCGCCAGCCTCAACCAGATCATGGTGGAGGCCGGCGACACCCCGATTCAGAACTGGAAGGGAAGCCACGCGGACTTCGACCGCGAGCGCTCCGCCCGCCTCAGCCCGGAGGTGTTCAACGATACGGTGGTGGTCAAGTACCACTGCCACGCCTGCCCCATCGGCTGCGGGGGCCTGCTTTCCAAGGAGGGCCCCTACCCGCGCGCCCACAAGCCCGAGTACGAATCGGTGATGTCCCTGGGGGGGCTGCTGCTCAACGACGACGCCGAGAGCATCTTCCGGCTCAACGACATGCTCAACCGCGCCGGCATGGACACCATTTCCGCCGGCGGCACCGTGGCCTTCGCCATGGAGTGCTACGAAAACGGCATCCTCACCCGCGGCGACCTGGACGGCCTCGAGCTCACCTGGGGCAACAGCCCGGCCATCGTCGGCCTGGTGGAGAAGATGATCCGCCGGGAGGGCGTGGGCGATCTGCTGGCGGACGGCTCCCGGGCGGCGGCCCGCCGCATCGGGGCCGGCGCCGAACGCTTCGCCATGACCGCCGGCGGCCAGGAGCTCGGCATGCACGACGGCCGCTACGATCCGGGTTTCGCCCTGCACTACGCCGCCGAGCCCACCCCCGGGCGCCACACCATCGGCAGCCAGATGTACTACGAGATGTACCGGCTCTGGGAGAAGGTCCCGGGGCTGCCGGACATCGACGCCATCTACACCAAGGACAGCAAATACGACAACGCTGCGGACAAGGTCGCCGCCGCCGCGGCCTCCAGCCGCTTCGTGAACGTGCTGAACGGCTCCGGGCTCTGCCTCTTCGGGGCCCTGCTGGGGGTGGAGCGCCTGCCGGTTTTCGAGTGGCTCAACGCCGCCACGGGCTGGGAGCGCTCACCGGCGGATTACCTGGAGATCGGCGCGCGCATCCAGACGGCCAAGCAGGCCTTCAACGTGGCTCAGGGACTGGCCCCCAAAGCCTTCATTCCCAATCCCCGCACCCTGGGCCGCCCGCCGGCCGCGGCCGGGGCCAACCGCGGGCGCAGCATCGACATCGAGGCTCTGCTGCGGGCCTACTGGGCCAACTTCGGCTGGGACCCGCACACCGGGCACCCGTTGCCGGAAACCTTGAAACGCCTGGGCCTTACAGGCGGTGGATAAACCAGCATCAGGCCGAAAGGCAAGG
>DJGG01000065.1:2518-3950 GCA_002432195.1 Desulfobacteraceae bacterium UBA5852 | reverse complement strand
GTCTGCTGTATTTCCTGCTCGCCGGCTCCCGGATCCTGCCGGCGCGCAGCCAGGACCCGGTTCCGCCGGGGGCCCAGCAGCGGCTCATCGAGACCTGGCACCTCCCCTCGGCGGTGCACTACTGTCGCATCCCCGCCACCAGCCCCCTGATCGGCCGGACCCGTGAAGAGGTGCGGTTTCGCGAGGCTTACGGCTTGAACCTGCTCGCCCTGCGGGAGGATGACGAACTGCTCCACGCCCCTTGGCGGCACACCCGGTTCGTGGCGGACCATGTCCTGATTCTGCTGGGAGAACGCGAGAGCGTAGAACGCCTGGCGGCTGCATACCGGCTGCAGTACCCCGCGCCCGTGAAGCCCGAGGCGGAGTTGGCTTTCAACCGCGGTTCCGGATTCGCCGAGTTGATCATCCCACCCCATTCCACCTTCGCGGGCCGGACGATCCGGGAGATCGCCCTGCGAAAAACTTACGGCGTGGAACCCCTCATGCTGATCCGGGGCGACCGCGAAGAGCGCGGCGATCTTTCAGACATGGTCCTTCAGGCCGGCGATGACCTGATCGTGCACGGCCCGTGGCCGAACTTGCGCCTCCTGGGCGACGAGAGACGGGGCGTGCTGGCTTCACCCGTTGAGGCCGAACCGGCAGTGCCTGTCCGGCCGCGGCTGGCCCTGATCTGCTTTCTGGGAGCAATCGCCCTGGCCCTGACCGGGGTTCCGCTGTCCCTGGCCCTGATCACCGGCGCTCTGGTCATGATTCTGGGTCGGGTGATCACCATCGACGAGGCCTACCGGGCGGTAGAGTGGCGCACAGTCTTTCTGTTGGCCGGTCTGATTCCCCTGGGGCTGGCCATGGAACGCACAGGCACGGCGGCATTCCTGGCCGATCACCTGATGCTCTGGCTGAAGGGCGGCCATCCCCTGGTGCTGCTGACGGCGGTGGCAGTGCTCGCGACCCTGTTCACGCTGTTCATGTCCAACGTCGCCGCCACCGTGCTGCTGGTCCCCCTGGTGATGACCCTGGGAAAACTGACCGGCGTGGACGGACGTGCTTTGGCCTTGCTGGTCGCCGTGTGCGCCTCGAATTCCTTCCTGCTGCCCACCCATCAGGTGAACGCGCTGCTCATGTCGCCGGGCGGCTACCGCAACCTCGATTACCTCAAGGCCGGCGGACTCATGACCGTTCTCTTCATCGCCATCGCCGTCGTGGGAATATACTTGCTATACCTATAAAAGGAGAGTCGCATGATCGTCCAACAATTTTTCGTCAAAGGGATTTCCCACAGCTCCTATCTGTTGGGGGGATCCACGACCTGCGCCATCGTCGATCCGCAGCGTCACATCCAGGAATACCTCGACGCGGCGGACGATCTCGGCATGACCATCACCCACATCCTCGAAACCCACCTGCACGCCGATTTCATCTCCGGCCACCTCGA
>DJGG01000065.1:1006-2484 GCA_002432195.1 Desulfobacteraceae bacterium UBA5852 | reverse complement strand
AGGCGGTGGGCGAGGGCGACACCATCACCATCGAGGACATGCACATCCGCGTCCTCGATGTGCCCGGCCACACGCCGGAGCACCTGGCCTACGTGGTGACGGACGCCTCGCGCGGCCCGGAGCCCGTGGCCGTGTTCTGCGGCGACGCGCTGTTCGTCGGCGACGTGGGCCGGCCCGACCTGTTTCCCGACATCGCCCGGGAACTTGCGGCAAAGCTCTACACCAGCCTGCACGACAAGCTGCTCCGGCTGCCCGACTTCTGCGAGGTCTACCCGGCCCACGGGGCCGGCTCACTCTGCGGGCGGATGATGGGGGCCAAGCGGACCAGCACCGTGGGGTACGAGCGCCGGTACAACCGGGCGCTGCAATTGACGGACCGGGAGGCGTTCATCCGCTCCCTGACCGAGAACATGCCGCCGGCGCCCGACCATTTCAGCCGCTGCAGCGACATCAACCGCGTGGGACCCGCGGTCGTGGCCGACCTGCCGCCCCTGGCGCCGCTGGCGCCCGCGGCGTTCGACGAGCGGCGGCGCGCGCCGGGGACGATCGTGCTGGACGTCCGCGGCTACGACGCCTTCGCCGGGCACTTCGTCCCCGGCTCCATCCACAACGACCTCAACGGCAACTTCGCCACGTTCGCCGGCTGGATCCTGCCCCCCGACCGGGACATTCTGCTGGTCGCCCACGACGACCTTCAGGTCCGGCGGGCCGTCGCCGGCCTGCGGCNNCGACCGGGTGGCGGGGTATTTGGACGGCGGGATGGTCGCCTGGGTGAAGTCGGGGCAAACCACGGAGCACCTGGACCTGCTCTCGGCCGAGGAGTTGTATCACCGGATCACCGGTCACGAGAAGCTGGCGCTGATCGATGTCCGCTCCGCCGGCGAGTACGGGAGTTACCACATCGACGGCGCCCTGCACATCCCGGCGCCCGACCTGCGCACCCGCCACGCGGAGCTCGACCCGGCCCTGCCCGCGATCGTGCTGTGCAGCACGGGGAACCGGTCCAGCCTGGCCGCCAGTCTGCTGAAGCAGCGGGGCTTCCCCCGCGTGGCCAACGTCGCCGGCGGCATGACGGGTTACAGCGCCGCCGGCCACGCGCCGGAATGTCCGCTCTACTTCGTTCCCCACGGTCCGCGCCTGGCGGACCCGAACACCCCGTAACACCGGGCAAAGGAGGCATCCCATGGAGTGGCTGGAACTGGACCGCTGGTCCCCCTATGCGGTGGGCATCGGCCTGGGGATCCTGAGCTGGCTGTCGTTCCTCCTGTCCGACCAGGCGCTGGCCTGTTCCACGGCCTTCACCCGGTCGGCGGGCATGCTGGAGCGAGCGGTGCGGGGCCCGCGGGTGTTGGACAAACCGTATTACCGGAAATTCGTTCCCAAGGTTGAGTGGGGCTGGATGCTGGTCGCGGGCATGGTGATCGGCGCCTTCATCTCCGCGCGACTCTCGGACACGTTCGTCTGGCGCTGGGTTCCAC
>DJGG01000065.1:364-958 GCA_002432195.1 Desulfobacteraceae bacterium UBA5852 | reverse complement strand
GCGTTCGGCGCAGCGGTCGCGCCGCGGCTTCTGATGGCCTTCGGCGGGGGCGTCCTCATGGGTCTGGGCGCCCGCTGGGCCGGCGGCTGCACCAGCGGCCACGGCATCAGCGGCACCATGCAACTGGCGCTCAGCAGCTGGATCGCGGCGGCCTGCTTCTTCGCCGGCGGGATCGCCGGGGCCATGCTGATCTACCGGGTCCTGGCCTGAATCGGGAGGTCGCCATGCTGACCAAGTTGCACCAAAACAACCGCGCGCAGCTCCTGCTCGGATTGGCGTTCGGGATCGTGTTCGGTTTTCTCCTGCAGAAGGGCGGGGTCACCGACTACGACGTCATCCTGGGCCAATTGCTCCTGACCGATTTCACCGTGGTGAAGATCATGCTGACCGCGGTGGTCACGGGAATGCTGGGCATCCACCTGATGCGGGCGTTCGGCTGGGTCCGGCTGAGCCCGAAACCGGGGTCGCTGGGCACGTCCATGGTGGGCGGGCTGGTGTTCGGCGCCGGGTTCGCCACCCTGGGCTACTGTCCGGGGACCATTGCCGGGGCCATCGGCAACGGCTATCTGGACGCCCTCGCGGGCGGCCTGGCCG
>DJGG01000065.1:0-359 GCA_002432195.1 Desulfobacteraceae bacterium UBA5852 | reverse complement strand
TCTTCGCCGCCCTGTACCCCCGGCTGAACCGCGCCATCCTGCCGTGGGTGGATTTCGGCCCGGTCACCCTGCCGGAGCTGTTCCGGGTGAATCCCTGGGCGGTGGTCCTTCCCGTCGCCGGGCTGATGGTCCTCCTTCTGTTCTGGATCGAGTCCGCAGCCGGAGCATGACGTTGGGCTGAACTCTCATCAGGTCGGCGTGTCTGAAGATCAGCCGTCTCGACTCTCGAGACTCGCTGACGGATCGACTAAGTCGTGACGGTTGGGAAAGACCGGCGCGAGAAAAGCGCCGAGGGTCAGTCGCGCCGAGATCAGCCGCAACAAGCCGCGCACCATATCAAAGCGCATTCACGAGTCGCA
>DJGG01000111.1 GCA_002432195.1 Desulfobacteraceae bacterium UBA5852 | reverse complement strand
TTAGAGCGCCTGGGCCCCGGCGCCGCGACCGGCCTCTCGTGGCCCCTACGTGCCAAGCCCGCCCGCGACCTCTTGCCTGAGGCCAGCGCCGGGGCTTAGGCGCTCTTGAGGGCGAGTTTTGCCCGTTCCCTGGGGGCGCCGACCCCCCACCCCCGTCGCGGGAGTTATATCACCTGGCATCCGGGACACGACATCCGGCCGGAGGCGCCGTTTCGGCATGACCGGTCAGGACTGGTAGATGGAGCACTGGCGGACGGCCAGGGCCGCTTCCATGAGGGCTTCGGCAAAGGTCGGGTGGCCGTGGATCGTGCGGCCCAGGGCCTGGGCCGTGACCCCCGCCTCCAGCGCCAGGACGCCCTCGGCGATCATGTCCGCCGCCCGGGGGCCGATGATGTGCACCCCCAGCAGGCGGTCGCTGCGGCCATGGGCCAGCACCTTGACGAACCCGTCGGTCTCCCCCATGCAGCGGGCCCGACCGGCGCCGGTGAAGGGGAAGCTGCCGGTGCAGTAAGGGATCCGCCGTTCCTTGAGGGTTTCTTCGGTGAGCCCCACGCTGGCCACTTCGGGGGCCGTGTAGATGATGGACGGCAGGGCGTCGTAGTTGACCTCCCCGGGCTGCCCGGCCATGGATTCCACCGCGGCGATGCCTTCGGCGGAGGCCTTGTGGGCCAGCATGGGCCCGGGCACGAGGTCTCCGATGGCCCGGATGGAGCGCACCGTGGTGCGGTAACTGGCGTCCACCCGGATGTGGCCGCTCGCCGGATCGACCGCGACACCCACCTCCTCCAGCCCCAGATCCCGGGTCAGGGGCCGGCGGCCCACGGAGACCAGCAGGCGGTCGAAGGTCAGGCGCTCCTCGCCGCCGTCCCCGGCGACCGTCACGGCCACGCCCTGCCGCTTGGCCTCGACCCCGGTCACCCGGGCGCGGACCCGGATGTCCATGCCCTGCTTCCGCAGGATGCGCTCCAGGGTGCGGCCCACCTGGCCGTCCAGCCCGGCGGCGATGCGCGGGGCCATCTCCAGGACGGTGACCGCCGATCCCAGGCGCAGCCAGACGGAGCCCAGTTCCAGGCCGATGTAGCCGCCCCCCACGATGCCCAGCTTCTTGGGCACCGCCTCCAGGCAGAGCGCTCCGGTGGAGCTCAGGATGCGCCGCTCGTCGAAGGCCATCCCCTTGGGAGCCACCGGTTCGCTGCCGGTGGCCAGCAGCACATGGGCGGCCGCGAGGGTGCGGCCTTGACCGTCCGGGAGCGTCACCCGGACCTCCCGGGGGCCGGTCAGGCGGGCGCGCCCCTGGATCACCGGGATGCCGTGGCCCTCCAGCAGCTGGCGCACGTTGTCGGTGAGCGCGGCCACCACCCGGTCCTTGCGGGCCATCATGGCCGCGAGATCCATTCCCAGCTTCCCCGTCCGGATGCCGTGGGCCGCGAATCGGTCGCGGGCCAGGTGGTAGAACTCGCTGGAATCCAGCAGGGCCTTGCTGGGGATGCAGCCCACGTTGAGGCACACGCCCCCCAGGCGGGCGTCCTTTTCCACCACCACGGTCTTCATGCCCAGCTGGGCGGCACGCACCGCCGCCACATAACCCCCGGGCCCACCCCCCACCACCACCAGATCGTACGCTTGCTCCGCCGCCATGGATCAGACCTCCAGCATCATGCGTTCCGGGTTTTCCACGAGCTCCTTGACCCGCTTGAGGAAGGTCACCGCCCCCTTGCCGTCCACGATGCGGTGGTCGTAGCTCAAGGCCACGTACATCATGGGGCGGATCACGATGGCGTCGTCCACCACCACCGGCCGCTTTTCGATCTTGTGCATGCCCAGGATGCCGCTCTGGGGCATGTTGAGGATGGGGGTGCTCAGGAGCGAACCGAAAACCCCCCCGTTGGTGATGGTGAACGTGCCCCCCTCGAGGTCGGCCAGGGTCAGCTTGTTGGCTTTGATCTTGGCCACGTAATCCCCGATGGCCTGCTCGACGGCCGCGAAGCTCATGGCTTCGGCGTGCTTCAGCACGGGCACCACCAGGCCCTTTTCGGCCCCCACGGCGATGCCGATGTGGCAGTGCGCCTGGTAGACCAGGTCCTCGCCGTCGATATAGGCGTTGATTTCCGGGATTTCCCCGAGCGCGGCCACGCAGGCCTTCACGAAGAAGGACATGAACCCCAGGCCCACGCCGTGGCGCTTCTGGAAGGCTTCCTGGTAGGCGCCCCGCAGCTGCATGGCCCGGTGCATGTCGATCTCGTTGAAGGTGGTGAGCATGGCCGTGCCCTGCTTGGCGGCCAGAAGGCGCTCGGCGATCCGGCGGCGGATGGGGCTCATGGGGACCCGCCGTTCGCCCCCCTCCTCCACGGGGGCGGTGGGTGCCGGGGCCGCGGCCTGGGCGGCGGCGGGCGCGGCTTCCCCGCGCTCTTCCAGGACCAGGAGCACGTCGCCGCGGGTGATGCGTCCCCCCGGACCCGTCCCGGCCACCGCGGTGAGGTCCAGGGCGTGCTCCGCGGCCAGGCGGGTCACGGAGGGCGGCGCCAGGGGGCCGGCTTCCGGCGGCCGCTCCGGTGCCTTTCTGGCGGGAGGGCCTTCCGCTGCGGCGCC
>DJGG01000241.1:6339-7177 GCA_002432195.1 Desulfobacteraceae bacterium UBA5852 | reverse complement strand
GGCCGCCGGGCGCCCCGGGCGCGCCCCGGACCGCCCGGGGACCCCGCCCAGGCGTCGCCGCCGGCCGCGCATCCAAGGAATCACAGGCCGTCATGGCGCCCGATGCCCGCCAGGTGTCCCACCTCGCCCCAGGTTTCGATGACCCAGCGCGTGGTGCCGTAGAAGGTCCCCAGGCTCACCGCGCTCAGGCTGGCATTGGGCACCACGAAACAGCGCGGCTGTTCCAGGGGCAGACGGGCCACGTAGCGGAAGACGCTGTCCAGAACCCCGCCGTGGGCCACCAGGGCCACCACGGCACCGGCCCTGGCCGCCGTCAGTTCCTCGATACAGTCCACGTTCCGCCGGTAGTGCTGGCGGTGGCTTTCCCCCTCGGGAATGGCGTAGTCCGGGTCGTTGGCCTGGAGTCGGGCCAGGACCGCGGGATGACACCGGCGGATCGTCTCCACGGTGAGGCCCTCCAGCACGCCGTAGTGCCGCTCCCGCAGCCGCGGGTCGACCTCCACGGGGTGGCGCGTGGCTTCCGCGATGAGGGCCGCGGTTTCCCGGGTGCGGCCCAGGTCGCTGGCCACCAGCCCCTGGACGTCCATGTCCCGCAAACGCCGGCCCACCGCCCGGGCCTGGGCCCGGCCGGTGGCGGTCAGGGGGCTGTCGCCATGCCCCTGGTAGCGGTCTTCCACGTTCCACACCGTCTCTCCGTGCCGAACGATCAACAGCGTCGTCTTGGGTTGAATCCCCATGCTCCATAGTCCTCCTGTGCCGCTGCCCGGCCGGGCAGCATGCCGGCGGTCCGCTGGCGTGTCCCGGCATTCTAACCCATATCAGCCTGTGGATAAACAAG
>DJGG01000241.1:0-6293 GCA_002432195.1 Desulfobacteraceae bacterium UBA5852 | reverse complement strand
GCAGTTTATCCACAGGCTGATATCCGGCCGCCGCATCAAATCCCCGCCTCCGGTCGGTCATGGCCTGAGCGAGAATCCACCGGCAGACCCGCATATCGGGAACCCCGATCCCCACGGGCTATGGAATAGATATTTTCATTTTGACATATTGGCCATTCCTATCTATCTCCCCCCAGCGGCGCATCCCGCCCCGGGGTCCCGGCAGACGGCACCCCTCCGGCGATCGGCGCCGCAGCCCATCTGCCAGGGGCAACGGTGCTGGGCACCCCGCGGTCTTCAAAACCGTCGGCCCCGCCTGAAAAGCGGGGAGGAGGTTCGATTCCCCTTGCCCCTTCCAACCCTTGAACGCTAACGCCATGACGCTCAGACTGCAACCCGTCACCGTCGGCGTGGCCGGACACGTGGACCACGGCAAGACCACCCTGGTGCGGCGGCTCACCGGCATCTCCACGGACCGGCACCCGGAGGAGCGGCGCCGGGGGCTCACCATCGAGGCCGGGGTGGCCCCCCTGGCGCTGGCCTCGGGGCGTCCCTGCGCCCTCCTGGATGTCCCGGGCCACACGGACTACCTCAAGAACGCCATTCGCGGGCTCCACGGCGTGGACCTGGGCCTGCTGGTGGTGGCCGCCGACGANNCCCAGACCCGCGAGCATCTGGAGATCCTGCGCTTCTTCGGGGCCCGCGGCGGCGCGGCGGTCCTCACCAAGACCGACCTGGTGGACGCGGAAACCCTGATTCTGGCCGAACTGGAGATCGCCGAACTGGTGGCCGGCACCTTCCTGGACCAAAAGCCCGTCCTGCGCTTCTCGTCCCGGCAGGCGCACCCGGCCCAATCCATCCCCCGGCATCTGGACGCGGAAGCAGGCCGCACGGCCGGCCGTCCCGACGATTCCCCCTTCAAGCTCTGGATCGATGGGGTGCGTCACGTGGCCGGCTACGGCACGGTGGTGAGCGGCACCGTAACGGCCGGACGCCTCCAGGCGGACGCCCCCCTGGAGCTGCTGCCCGCGGGCCTGCTGACCCGGGCGCGGTCCCTGGAAACCCACGGCCGGCCGGTGGCCTCCGCCGTCAGGGGCCAGCGGGTGGGGATCAACCTCCACCGGGTGCCGCTGGAGGCGGTCAAAAGGGGGATGGCCCTCGCGGAGCCCGATGGGCCGCCGGCGGGCTACCTGTTGAACATCTCCCTGGAAGTTTTGTCCCAGGCCTCCCGCCCCCTGCGGGACCGGCAGCGCCTCAAGGTCTACCTGGGCACCGCCGTGACACCCGCCCTGCTGGTGCTCATGGACGGGCCCGCGCTGCATCCGGGCGAGAGCGGGCTGGCGCAGCTGCGCCTCCTCCAGCCCCTGCCGGCCAGCCCCCGGGAGCCCCTCGTGATCGCCCCCCTCAACCAGAACACGGTGGTGGCCGGGGGTACGGTCCTGGAACTGGCCGCCGAAAAATACCGGCGGGCCAAGCACTGCCGCACGGCGGCCTACCTGCACGCCCTGGTCCGCCGGGACGTGGACGGCTACCTGGACGCCCGCCTCGACGGCCAGGCCCTGCGACCGCTCACCGCCCGGGAACTGGCCCGGGACACCTTCATTCCGGCCCGTCTCTTCGAGGCGGCCATCAACTCCCGGGTCCACCGGGGGGAGCTGCTCTATTTCAAGGGGCAGGGCGCCCTGCGGCCGGGGCACTATGCGCGCCTCCAGCAGACCGTCTGCGGAGTGGTGGGAACCCTGGTGCGGGAAGACCCCCTGCGTCCGCCGGTGCCGCTGGCCGAGATCGCTCACCATTTTCCCAAGGCCGTGGCGCCGGCCCTGCTCCGGCACGCCGCGGAGGACGTATGCCGCACGGGCCGCCTGGTCCCCGCCGGGGCCGGCTACCGTCCGCCCGGGGGTCCCGGAGCCCAGCCGACGGCCCAACTTCGCCTGGAGGCGGACCTGCTGGCATTCGCCAGCCGGTGCGGCCTCGTGCCCTTCAGCGCCGACAGCGCCTGGAGGACCCTGAGGCCCGATCCCCCCAAGAAGGTGATCCGGCGCATGCTGGATGTCTTGACGGCCCGCCGGCAACTGGCGCGCCTGGGGGATGAGCGCTACCAGGGGATGGCGGCCCTGGAGGCCGTCAAGGCCCGCGTGGGGCAGGCCATTGCCGCCAAGGGCCAGATCACCCTCAGCGACAGCGCCGCCATCCTGGGCTATGGCCGAGCCGGCGGCGCCTACGTCTTGGACTACCTGGATCGCATCGGGTTCACCGAGCGCCGGGGCAACGCGCGCTTTCTGCGGAGGCCCGCCTGACCGTCGTCGGTTGCGCCGGCGCGGGGCGCACGTTGCCCTCCCCCTCCAGAACCTCCCCCAGGATGCCCACCGCCCGCCGGATCCCGGCGGGATCCGCCCCGGTGAAGTTCAGCCGCAGGGTGGCCGCCCCCCGGCCCGGGAGAGGAAAGAAATACTTTCCCGGAACGAAGGCCGTGCCCCGCTCCACCGCCCGGCGGTAGGCCTTTTCCGCATCCAGCCCCGGAGGTCCTTCCACCCACACGAACATGCCCCCGAGGGGGGTGGACCAGTGGAAACCGGCGGGCAGATGGCGGCCCAGGGCCTCCAGCAAGGCGTCCCGGCGGGGCCGGTAGAGCGCCAGGATCCTCTGGAGCTGGCGCGGGAGGTGCCCGCCGGCCAGGTACTCCGCCGCCAGGGCCTGGCTGAAGGTGCCAGTGTGCAGATCGACCCCCTGCTTGATGCGCACGAGCCAGGAGCGCAAGGGTTCCGGGGCCACGCAGAAGCCCACCCGCAGACCCGGCGCACAGACCTTTGAGAGGGTGCCCACGTAGACCACGTGTTCCGGCGCCAGGGTCTGGATGGGCGGCAGGGGGGCGCCCTCGTAGCGCAGGTCCCCGTAAGGGTCGTCCTCCACCAGGAGGGTGCCGGAGGCCTGGAGCATCCCGGCGATCGCCCGTCGGCGCGCGAGAGGAATGGTTCTGCCCGTGGGGTTCTGGAAATTGGGGACCAGGTAGATGAGCTTGATTTTTTCCCGGTCCAGGGCCACCGCCAGGGATTCGGGCCGCAGGCCGTCCTCGTCGGTCGCCAGCTCCACGTAACGCGGCCCGTAGGGTGCGAAGGCCTGGAGCGCTCCCAGGTAGGTGGGGGCCTCCAGGGCCACGGCGTCGCCGGGCGCGATGAGGGCCTTGCCCAGGGCGTCCAACACGCCCTGGGAGCCGCTGGCCGTCAGGATGGCCGCGGCCGTGGTCCGGATCCCCTTGCCCCCCAGGTAGCCCGCCAGGGCTTCCCGCAGGGGGCCGAAGCCTTCCGTGAGGTCGTATTGGAAGGCCCCCGCCCCATGCCGGGCGACCACCGCATGGGTCAGTTCCGCAAAAAGCGCCACCGGCAGGCTCTCCGGGGCCGGGACCCCTCCCGCCAGCGAGATCATGCCCGGTCTGGCCACCACCTTGAGAATCTCCCGGATGGCGTTGGAACCCATGGCGGCGGTACGCGGAGCCAACAGGGCCTGGTAGTTCATGCACTTCCTCCTTTTTTAATTAAGACCGGTTGGTATTTTTTTAGGATGCACCTGGACGTCCACGGACGCCCCCCCTTCCTCAGGTGAGCTGTCGCAGGTAGAAGCGCAGCTGGTGGAGGGTCTCCTCCAGCACCGCCGGCTCCCGGGTGGACATGTAGAAGGTGGCCGCGCCGTTCAGGGTGATGACGATGAAGTCCGCCACTTCCCGCAGGGGCAGGCCCTCACGGATGATGCCCCGCCCCTGGGCGTCCTGCAGCCAGCGCTGGAGGAGCTTGGAAAAGCCCACGAAGCCCCGGCGCACATGCCGGCTCATGGGGCCGGACTGGCCGGTGAGCTCCACCAGCATGTTCACGAAAAAGCACCCGCCGGCGAAAAGGTCCGCCGCCAGGTAGTCCCGCAGCACCCGGGCGATGGTGGCCTCCACCCGCGCCAGGGGGTCCGCGATGTCCCGCGCGCCGGCGAACACGGCGGCCTTCCAGCGCGCCACGGCCTCCCCGTAAACGGCGTACCAGACCTCCTCCTTGCTGCGGAAGTGGCCGTAGAGCCCCCCCTTGGTGAGCCCCGCGGCTTCCAGGAGATCGGCCACCGAGGTGTTGAAGTAGCCTTTCACGGAAAAGACCTGCAAGGCCTTGTCGATGATCTTCTCCCGTGTCCGCTCCCCCTTGCGTGTCACACCGCCCCCCCTCTTTTATTAAACCGACCGGTCTTATTTATTCGAACCGCAACGCGTTGTCAACCCGCCCATCGGGGCCGGGGGGGGTTGGCGCCCCGGAGCCTCGACCGGCGGTGGATGAACTGGCGGTCAAGGGCGCGCCACTTCGAACTCGGGGGTCGTCACCGCGGGGGGCATGGCCTCCCAGGCCCGCTCGCAGAAACGCGCCCGGATGCGGTAGCGGCCGGGCGGCAGGCTCTCCGGCAGCCTCCACTGCAGGCCGGCCATCTGGTCGATGTCCGCCAGCCGCGGGCAGGGACCGGCTGCCGCCACCGTGAAGACCGGCTGGAAGCGGGCCACCACCTGGATGTCTTCGGGAACCGCGGCGCGCTCCAGGGTGAATTCGGGCGCCACCCCGATGGGAAAGGCCGTCATGCGGATGAAGCGCAGGCCGAGGGTTTCCCCCGGCAGATGGATGTCCGCCTCGGTGACGAGTCCGATGAGTTTGTTGTCGTCGGAAATTCCCGTACCCACCCCCGAGGTGGTCTCGTCCCAGGAGCGCGCAGGCCCTACGTCGATGTGCACCAGGTCGCCATGGTAGTACCCGGCGCCGCCGAAGCCCAGCGCCTTGACGGTTTCCCACAACCGGCGGGCGGAAACCCCCTCGATGGCCACATCCGCCGCCATGCCGTACTGGTGGAGGCTGGCGGGGGCCGCCAGGGCCCCCTTGCGGCGCAGCTGCTGGTTGTACTCCGGCGGCCGGTAGCCCGAGGCGATCGTGATCAGGGCCCCCGGCTGCAGGCGGTCCTCCAGGAAATCCAGGTATTCGACGAGCCGCAGGGAGAGAATCGGCGCGGCAGGACGGTAAGGGGCCCCGTAGACCCGGTGGATGGCTTTGAGGGCCTCTTCCGTGTAGCTCCGGGCACCCCTGCGGTAAGGCCCGGCAAACGCCTCGCCGGTCTTGGCGCTGGCGAGACGGATATGACCGTCTCCGCTGAAAAAAAACCGCGGGGCCTCCGCGGCCGCCGGGGTGCTGCAGGCCACTGCGGCCAGCAGGGCCGCGGCCAGGCTCAGGGGAAACATGCGCATCGTGACCTCCGGGTTAACCGCCCGCTCCGGGCGGCGGAAGGACTAGGCCGCCCGCAGGCCGGTGGGTGGTGGTCGGCCGTCGGACGTGCCGCTCGATCGTTGACCTAGGTCCGCGCCCTGCCCCCCCCGGCGCCCACGACCNNNGGCCGGCGCGGCCGCGCCTGTCTGGCCCAGGCGTTGACCCTGGCCCCTCGGGCCGGCGGGGAGGACCGCGGGAGTCTACCATGGGCGGGCCTGGAAAAACCATCCAGGGCCGGCGCGCCCGCGGGGGGGGGCGGCGCGGGTTTCGGCGACCGCGGAATGCCGGTCCTCCCCCGCCCGGGCCAAGCGTACGGCCCCCGGGCGCTTCCCCCCGACAGCCTGTGAATAAACACGCATCGGGTCGCAAGGCAAGGCACGGCCCGATGGGCAAAGCGCGCGCCGCTCCCGCCCTTGGAGGGAGTGGTGCGCATCCTCGCGAGGGTCGCAACACAGCCTTGCGGCCCGATTTCCCGGTTATCCACAGGCGGCTAACGCGGCCCCACCCCGCAGATCCGGCGGCGGGCCAGGAGATCCCGGGCCACGGTATCGCGGCAGGCCCGCGCCACCTCCGGATCGGGGCAGTGGCGGGCGCAGATGTCCAGTTCGTCCATCAGCCAGGCCCGTTCGGCCCAGCGGCAGTGGGCTTGTTCCCTTGTGAGCATCGTTGGCCTCCTTTCACGGCGTTGGGAAAAAGCTAGGCCCGGGGGCACAAAGCGTCAACGTGGCGCCTTCCGGCCCTCCCGGCGGGCAGCCCTCCCCGCGCGATGGGCGTCATGCGCCCGGGGGCCCAACGATACCTTGTAGCAACGGCTAAAGTTTGCTATCGAAGCGGACACTGACGCTGGCGGCGGGCCGCATCCGACCTCCGGCCGCCGGCAACCCCAAGCCCTTCAACCGACCACCGGGGAGACCATGCAAATCGAAGTTCGCGGGGTGAGCAAACACTACCGGCGGGTCGTCGCCGTCGACAATGCCAGTTTTGCCGTGGAAGAGGGGCAGCTGCTCGTCATTCTGGGGCCCTCGGGGTGCGGCAAGACCA
>DJGG01000086.1:11438-21991 GCA_002432195.1 Desulfobacteraceae bacterium UBA5852 | reverse complement strand
AGGGGAGGAAGGCTTGCGATGGATTTTGAACTGAGCAGGACGCAGCAGGAGATTCAGAAGGCGGTGCGGGATTTTGCCAAGGGGGAGTTCGACAAGGAGCTGGCCCTGGAGCTGGAGGCGCGCCATGAGTTTCCGCGCCAGATCTGGCAGAAGGCCGGCCGCCTGGGGCTTTTGGGGGTGCACTTTCCCGAGGCCTATTCCGGCCAGGGGTTGGGCTGCCTGGAGGCCATCCTGGTGGTGGAGGAGCTCTGCCGGGCGGATTCCACCATCGGCGCGGCCGTGGCCCTCTCCGGGTTTGCCTCCGAGATCCTCCTGCACTTCGGCAGCGAGGCCCAGAAGACGCGCTGGCTGCCCCAGGTGGCCGAGGCCAAGGTGCTGTCGGCCGGGGCCTTCACCGAGCCCGACCACGGCTCGGACATCACCGCCATGAACACCACGGCGGTGGCCGACGGGGACCACTGGGTGCTCAACGGCACCAAGACCTTCATCACCAACGGGGGGCTGGCGGCGTTCTACTGCGTGCTCTGCCAGACCGAGGAGGCCGCGGAGCCGAGCTACCGGGGCTTGAGCCTGATTCTGGTGGAGGCCGACCGGCCGGGGCTGACCACGGCCGACGTGGGGCCCAAGATGGGCATCCGCATGATGGCCACCGCCGAGGTCAACCTCCGGGACGTGCGCGTGCCCCGGGAGAACCTCATCGGGGAGGCGGGCAAGGGCTTCTACCAGGTGCTGCATTTCTTTGACGAGAGCCGCATCCAGGTGGCCGCCCAGGCCCTGGGCACCGGGCAGGGGGCTTTCGACCGGGCGCTGGCCTATGTGAAGCAGCGCGAGCAGTTCGGCAAGAAGATCGCCCAGTTCCAGGTTACCCAGCACAAGCTGGCCGACATGGCCACCAAGCTCGAGCTGGCGCGGCTGATGACCTACAAGGCGGCCTGGAACTTCGACCAGGGCCGCATCGACCCCAAGCTCACCTCCATGGCCAAGATGGTGGCGGCCAGAACGGCCGTGGAGGTGGCCGACGAGGCCATCCAGCTTTTGGGCGGCTACGGCTACATGACCGAGTACGAGGTGGAGCGCTTCTACCGCGACGCCAAGATCACCGAAATCTACGAGGGCACCAAGGAAATCCAGAAAAACACCATCGCCAGCGCCATCCTCGGCAAACTGAAGTAGCGCCACCGGTGCCGGAGGCGCCCGGGCGCGACGGGCGTCCCTGGCACCCCACTGTAAGGAGGGGCCATGCATCCGGAAGCAGAGGTATACAAGCCCAGGCATTACGTGCGGGCGGTGACGGCCACGTCGCTCTTCGACGGCCACGATGCGTCCATCAACATCTTCCGCCGCATCCTCCAGGCCACGGGAACCGAGGTGATTCACCTGGGGCACAACCGTTCCGTGCAGGAGATTGTCCACGCCGCCATCGAGGAGGACGCCCAGGGGATCGCCGTCTCCAGCTACCAGGGCGGGCACGTGGAATTCTTCAAGTACATGATCGACCTGCTCCGCGAGGCCGGTGCCGGGCACATCAAGGTCTTCGGCGGCGGCGGGGGCGTCATCGTCCCCGAGGAGATCCGGGAGCTGGAGGCCTACGGCGTGACCAAGATCTACACCCCCGAGGACGGCGCGCGTTTAGGCCTTCAGGGGATCATCAACCACATGGTGCGGACCATGGATTTCCCCCGGGTGGAGAATTTCCATTTCGACCTGGGCGCCCTGGCCCCGGACAACCGCCTCCTGGTGGCCAACCTGATCACCGCCGTGGAGCAGGCCAAGGCCATGGAAAACGGGCACCTAGCGCGCCTGCGGGCCGAGCTCCAGGGCAAGCTCGGCAGCCGCCGCGTGCCGGTGGTGGGCATCACCGGCACGGGAGGCTCGGGCAAGAGCTCCCTCACCGACGAGCTGATCCAGCGCCTGCTGCTGGACAGCCCCGACCTGCGCGTGGCCATCATCAGCGCCGACCCCTCCCGGCGCAAGACCGGCGGGGCGCTGCTGGGGGACCGCATCCGCATGAACGCCATCGACAACCCCCGGGTCTACATGCGCTCGCTGGCCACCCGGCGCTCCAACTCCGAGATTCCCGACGCCCTGGGGGAAGCGATCCAGGTGGCCCAGGCGGCCGGCTTCGGCCTGGTGATCGCCGAAACGGCCGGCATCGGCCAGGGGGATTCCAAGATCACCGACCTTGCCGATCTCTCGGTCTACGTCATGACCCCCGAGTTTGGCGCCGCCTCCCAGCTGGAGAAAATCGACATGCTGGACTACGCCGACCTGGTGGTGATCAACAAGTTCGAGAAGCGCGGCGGGGAAGACGCCGTGCGCGACGTGCGCAAACAGGTGCAGCGCAACCGCAATGCCTGGGACCGCCCCCCCGAGGAGATGCCCGTCTTCGGCACCATCGCCTCCAAGTTCAACGACGACGGGGTGACGGCCTTCTACCAGGCCCTGCGGGAGGCCATCGCCGCCAAGACCGGCACGACCTTCGCCACCCGGCTGCCCGTGCCCGCCACCCGCACCTCCACCTCCAAGACCATCATCATCCCCCCCGAGCGCACCCGCTACCTGGCCGAGATCGCCGATACCGTCCGCGCCTACCACCGGGAGACCGCGGAGCAGGTCGAATCCCTGCGGCGGATCTGGCACCTGGAGGAAAGCGCCCGCGCCCTGGAGGCCTCCGGCCTGGAGGGCACCACGGACCAGCTGCTGGCCCGCCTGGCGGCCGAAGCCGCGGAGGCCCGCAAGCGCCTGGCCGGGGAAACCAGCGCCCTGGTGGCGGATTGGGCCGCCACCGAGGCCCAGTACCGCGCCGACGAACTGGTCTACCGGGTACGCGGCCGGGAGATCCGGGTGCCCCTGGCGAGCGAATCCCTGGCCCGCCAGCGCATCCCCAAGATCGCCCTGCCCCGCTTCGACGACCCCGGGGCGCTCTACCGCTGGCTGCGGCGGGAAAACCTGCCCGGCTTCTTTCCGTACACGGCCGGGGTTTTCCCCTTGAAGCGCGTGGGCGAGGACCCCACGCGCATGTTCGCCGGCGAAGGCGACCCGGCCCGCACCAACCGGCGCTTCAAGATGCTCTCGGCCTCCAGCGACGCCAAGCGGCTCTCCACGGCCTTCGACTCGGTGACCCTCTACGGCTACGACCCGGACCGGCGCCCGGACATCTACGGCAAGGTGGGCACCTCGGGGGTTTCCGTCTGCACCCTGGACGACGTCAAGGTGCTCTACGACGGCTTCGAGCTCTGCGCCCCCAACGTCTCGGTATCCATGACCATCAACGGGCCGGCGCCCATCATCCTGGCCATGTTCCTGAATACGGCCATCGACCAGCAGCTCGACAAGCACCGCGCCGCCCACGGGTCCGACCCCGATCCGGAAACGGCCGCCCGCATCCGGGCCGAGGTCCTGGCCAACGTGCGCGGCACCGTGCAGGCCGACATCCTCAAGGAGGACCAGGGGCAGAACACCTGCATCTTCTCCATCGACTTCGCCTTGAAGATGATGGGCGACATCCAGGCCTATTTCACCGCGCACAACGTGCGCAACTTCTACTCGGTGTCCATCTCCGGCTACCACATCGCCGAGGCCGGGGCCAACCCCATCTCGCAATTGGCCTTCACCCTGGCCAACGGCTTCACCTACCTGGAGTACTACCTCTCCCGGGGCATGGACCTGGACCAGTTCGGTCCCAACCTCTCCTTCTTCTTCTCCAACGGCATGGACCCGGAATACACCGTCATCGGCCGCGTGGCCCGGCGCATCTGGGCCGTGGCCCTGCGGGAGAAGTACGGCGCCTCCCCGCGCTCCCAGATGCTCAAGTACCACATCCAGACCTCGGGCCGCTCGCTGCACGCCCAGGACATCCAGTTCAACGACATCCGCACGACCCTCCAGGGGCTGTGCGCCGTCTACGACAACTGCAACAGCCTGCACACCAACGCCTTCGACGAGGCCATCACCACCCCCTCGAAGGAATCCGTGCGCCGGGCCCTGGCCATCCAGATGATCATCAACCGCGAGTGGGGCCTGGCCAAGAACGAAAACCCCCTCCAGGGCAGCTTCGTGGTGGACGAGCTCACGGACCTGGTGGAGGAGGCCGTGCTCCTGGAGTTCGACCGCATCACCGAACGCGGCGGGGTCCTGGGGGCCATGGAAACCGGCTACCAGCGCGGCAAAATCCAGGAGGAGTCCATTTACTACGAAACCCTCAAGCACACCGGGGCCCTGCCCATCGTGGGGGTCAACACCTTCCGCGACCCGGATGCCACCGGGGAGGAGCTTTCGGAGAGCGTGGAGCTGGCCCGGGCCACCGAGGAAGAGAAGGAATCCCAGCTGCGGCGCCTGGCCGACTTCCAGCGGCGCCACGCCGACCAGGCCCCGGCGGCCCTCGAGCGCCTTCAGCAGGTGGCCTTGTCGGGGGACAACATCTTCGCCGAGCTGATGGCCTGCGTGCGCACCTGCTCCCTGGGGCAGATCACCGGAGCGTTGTATGCGGTGGGCGGAAAATACCGGCGCAACATGTAGCGCGGCGAATCACAACCAATCGAAGCCAAGGAGCGGAGTGCCATGCATGATGTCGTGATCGTAAGTGCGGTGCGGACGGCCATCGGGGGGTTCCAGGGGAGCCTGGGGACCGTGGGGGCCACGCAATTGGGAGGCTTCGTCATCGCCGAGGCCGTGCGACGCGCGGGGATCGAACCGGCGGCCGTGAACGAGGTCATCATGGGGCAGGTCCTGCCCCTGGGCTACGGCCAGAACCCGGCCCGCCAGGCGGCCGTGAAGGCCGGCCTGCCCTGGGAGGCCGAGAGCCTGACCATCAACAAGGTCTGCGGCTCGGGGTTGAAGGCCGTGATGCTGGCGTCCCAGGCCATCCAGGCCGGAGACGCCGAGGTGGTGGTGGCCGGGGGCATGGAGACCATGAGCCTGGCCCCCCACTACCTGGAGAAGTCCCGCAGCGGCTACCGCATGGGGCACGGGGTGCTCAAGGACCACATGATCAACGACGGCCTGTGGGACATCGTCAACGACTTCCACATGGGCATCTCCAACGACCTGTGCGCTGAAAAATACGGCGTCAGCCGGGAGGACCAGGACCGCTACGCCGCCGAATCCTACCGGCGGGCCATCGCGGCCCGGGAAGCCGGACGCTTCCGGGAGGAGATCTTGGCCGTGGAAGTGCCCCAGCGCCGGGGCGCGTCCCTGGTTTTCGACCGGGACGAGTGCCCCAGGGAGACCCCCTACGAGGCCCTGGCGGCTATGCGGCCGGCCTTCCAGAAAACTGGTACGGCCACGGCCGGCAACGCCTCCGTGATCGCCGACGGAGCCGCGGCGGTGGTGGTCATGTCCCGGAAGAAGGCCGAGGCCCTGGGCTGCCGCGTGATGGCCCGCGTGGGCGCCCAAGCATCCTTCGGCGTGGACATGAAGTACGTCCTGGTGGCCCCCATCGGGGCCATTCCCAAGTGCCTGGCCAAGCAGGGGCTCGCGCCGTCCAACGTGGACCTCTACGAAATCAACGAGGCCTTCAGCGGCTCCACCGTGGCGGTGATCCGGGAGTTGGGCCTGGACCCGGCGCGGGTGAATGTCAACGGGGGGGCTGTGGCTTTGGGGCACCCCATTGGCGCCAGCGGCTGCCGGGTGCTGGTGACCTTGATCCACGAATTGATCCGCCGGGAGAAGTCTTCCGGCCTGGCCTCCCTCTGCCTGGGGGGCGGGGAAGCCGTGGCCCTGGTGGTCACCCGCTGAGGCCGGGCGGCGATCGGACGCCGGGGCCATGATCATGCCACGTGACGGACTGAGACAGAAAATCAGACCCAGGCGAACCAGGAGCACGAAGGGTGCCGGCCTGACGTGTTACGGCTTCGTCCAGGAAACGGCGGCGAAGGACGCTTCCCGACGGCAGGTGGACCTGCGGGCCGGGCCGCGGCGGCATGGTATGTGGGCCGAACGGTTGTTCGAACCCGTTAGACCCCGGGGGGCCGCCGAGGCCCGCGGCCCGGGGTTCGATCGCAGACAGGCTCAGCGTTCTATTTCGCCAACATGAACCGATAGTCGAAACAGGAGGTACGATGAGCGTCAACGGTATCAACGTATTCGGCGTTGTGGGCGCCGGCCAGATGGGCAACGGCATCGCCCAGGTGGCGGCGGCCAGCGGGCTGGACGTGATCATGCACGACATCCAGCCGGAGTTCACCGAGCGGGGCCTGAAGGTCATCCGTCAAAACCTGGGCCGCGCCGTGGAGAAGGGCAAGCTCACCGCCGAGGCCATGGAGGCCACCTGCGCCCGCATCCGCACCAGCACCGCGCTCGCCGACATGGCCGCGGCGGACTTCGTGGTGGAAGCCGCCACCGAACGCGAAGATCTCAAGTTCAAGATCTTCCGGGACCTGGACGGCTTCTGCGCCCCCCCGGCCATCCTGGCCACCAACACCTCCTCCATTCCCATCGGCCGCATCGCCGCCCAGACCCGCCGCCCCGCCCAGGTGATCGGCATGCACTTCATGAACCCCGTGCCGGTGATGAAGCTGGTGGAGGTGATCCGCGGGCTGCGGACCTCCGAGGAGACCTTCCAGACCACCTGGCAGCTCTCGCTGGCCTTCGGCAAGACTCCGGCGGAGGCCAACGACTTCCCGGGCTTCATCGCCAACCGCATCCTGATGCCCATGATCAACGAGGCGGTCTTCTGCCTCTACCACGGGGTGGGCACCGCCGAGGCCATCGACACGGTGATGAAGCTGGGCATGAACCACCCCATGGGTCCCCTGGCCCTGGCCGACCTCATCGGCCTGGACACCTGCCTGGCCATCATGGAAACCCTCCACGAGGGCTTCAAGGACTCCAAGTACCGGCCCTGCCCCCTGCTGCGCAAGTACGTGGAGGCCGGCTGGCTGGGGCGCAAGAGCGGACGGGGTTTCTACGCCTACGCCTGAACCGGCCCGCGGGCCGGCGCGCATCCAGCCGTCACCCCATTCCGGGCCCTTGCCGGGACCGCCCCTGGGCGGACCGCGCCGGCACGGGCCCGAAGGAGGCAGCATGCCACGCAAGAAAAAAGACGCCCTCCTGCCGGTGGGCCAGAAAATCAAGCAGGTCCGCCTGGAGAAGGACATCCCCCTGGAGCGGGTGGCCAACGAAACCGGCTTTGCCGTCGACTACCTGAAGAAGATCGAGTCCGGCCGCAAGATCCCCCCCGTGGGCGCCCTGCTGCAGATCGCCCGGGCCCTGGAAATCGACTCCGGCTTTTTCCTCCGGGAGCAGGAATCCACCCTCAAGACCCGGGTGCGGGCCTACACCAAGCGCACCGACAACTACGCCTACACCACCCTCACCCCCGGGGCCGAAAACAAGCACCTCAAAGCCTTCAAGGTCACCATCGAGGGGCTCTCCGCGCACGAGGGCGTGGGCTACCAGCACGAAGGCGAAGAGTTCACCTACGTCCTCAAGGGGAAGGTGGAGATCACCGTGGGGGAACACGTCAACCTGCTGGAGGAAGGCGAATCCCTGCACTTCAACTCCGGCATCCGCCACAACCTGCGCAACGTGGGCCAGGAGACGGCCGAACTGATCGTGGTGATCTACGGCCCCTGAGGCCGCCGTTCCAGNNGTTCCGCCCGCCGCACCGGCATTGCCCATCACCACCGGCCTTTCACAGGAGGCACCCATGCTTTTCAAGCTCACCGACGAGCAGTTGATGATCCAGTCCATGGTCCGGGAGTTCGCGCGCAAGGTGGTGGCCCCCACGGCGGCCGAACGGGACCGCAGCAAGGAGTTCCCCGCCGACAACCTCAAGAAGATGGGCGAGCTGGGCCTGCTGGGAATGATGGTCCCGCCGGAATACGACGGCGAGGGGGCCGACACCGTGAGCTACGTGCTGGCCCTGGCGGAGATCGCCGGAGCCTGTGCCTCCACGGCGGTGGTCATGTCGGTGCACAACTCCATCGTCTGCGAGAGCCTGCTGCGCTTCGGCTCCGAGGACCTGAAAAAGCGCTACCTCAAGCGCCTGGCCCGGGGGCGGATCATCGGCGCCTTCGCCCTCACCGAGCCCCAGGCCGGCTCCGATCCCGTGAGCCAGACCACCACGGCCGTGCGCGACGGGGATCACTATGTCCTGAACGGCACCAAGCGCTTCACCACCACGGGCCGCAACTCGGGCCTGGTGATCGTCACCGCCAAGACCGACGAATCCCAGCGCCACAAGGGGATCAGCGCCTTCGTGGTGGAAAAGGGGCTGCCGGGCTTCACGGTGGGCCGCGAGGAGGACAAGATGGGGCTGCGGGCCTCGGACACCACCGACCTCATCTTCGAAGATTGCCGGGTGCCGGCCAAAAACCTGCTGGGGGCCGAGGGGCTGGGCTTCAAGATCGCCATGACGGGCCTGGACGGCGGCCGCATCGGCATCGCCGCCCAATCCATCGGGGTGGCCCAGGCGGCCCTGGACGCCGCGGTGAAATACGCCAAGGAGCGCGACCAGTTCGGTCAGAAGATTGCCAAATTCCAGGGCTTGCGCTGGATGGTGGCCGACATGGCCACCGAGCTGGAGGCCGCCCGCCAGATGACCCTGGCCGCCGCCGCCCGCAAGGACCGCGGCGAGAAGGTCAGCCTGGAGGCCTCCATGGCCAAGCTCTTCGCCTCGGAAATGGTGAACCGCCTCACCGCCAAGGCCATCCAGATCCACGGGGGCTACGGCTTCACCAAGGACTACCCCGTGGAACGCTACTACCGGGACGCCCGGGTGTTCACTATCTACGAGGGCACCTCGGAGATCCAGCGGGTGGTAATCTCCAACCACATCTTCAAGGACAAGCGGGCCGTCTGACGAGGTCGGGGGGAGATGGGGATGTGCCGCGGTGGGAAGGCGGGGGCCGCCGTCACGGAAAAAAGGCTCTGCGCGCCGGAAGTCGCGGAGGCCGTCAACGGTAACTCCGAGCTGCCGGATCATTCCCGTTGGGCCCGCAGCGGGGAGCCGGAGTAACTCCGCGAGAACCTGCCCGAACTCACCCGCAAGGCCTCCTAAGCTCCGCCGCTATCCTGGATTCATACAGGCGTGGCAGCAAAACCGACTGTGAACGGCCGAATGAAGCATCTGGTGAGCGGCGGGGCCAACGAGGCCTAACGGGTTCAGACAGCGGGCCGCTTCCCGCGGAGTTACTCCGGCACCCCGCTCTCGCAGGACCAGCGGCTGGGCGGATCGGCACTCAAGTCCCAACGATTTTACTCCAGCACGAACCCCCGATGGCGGAAAAGCCGCAGGCAGGCTTGGGCCGCGTCCGGATCGTAGAGGCGCCCCGCCTGGCTCTCGATCTCCTCCAGGGCCTTGGCGATGCCCAGACCCGGGCGGTAGGGGCGGTGGGAGGCCATGGCCTCCACCACATCGGCCACGGTGAGCACCCGGGAGGCGGGCAGCAGGTGATCTCCCATCAGGCCCAGGGGGTAGCCGCTGCCATCCATCTTCTCGTGGTGCTGGTAGACGATGCGGGCCACGGGCCAGGGGAAATCGATGTCCTTGAGGATGTCGTAGCCCACCTGGGGGTGTTCCTTGATGAGGTTGAACTCGTTGGCCGTGAGCCGGCTGGGTTTGCTCAGGATTTCCGCCGGTACGCTGATCTTCCCCAGGTCGTGGATGATGGCGGCCATGCGCAAGGCCTCCACCTGGTCGCTGCCCATCCCGGCTTCCACCGCGATGGCCACGGCCAGATCGGCCACCCGGCGCTGGTGGCCCGCGGTATAAGGGTCGCGGGTCTCCACGGTGAGGGCAATGGCACTCACGATACCCTCCATGGCGCCTTCCAGCTTCTCCATGCTGCGCTGGAGGCTCTCGGTGCGATCGTCCACCATGCGTTCCAGGTCCCGGCGGTAGCTCCGGTTGGCGATCTCCAACTCCCGGCGTCGCAGGGCATTGGCCACGCTGATGAGGATCCCGTTGCGGTCCATGGGTTTGATGATGTAGTCGTAGACCCCGGCGGTCATCATGGACTCGGCCACCATGGGGTCGCCGATGGCCGTCACCATGATGGCGGCCGTATCCGGGTAGGTCGCCAGCACGAAGCGGGTGAGCTCCAGGCCGGACTCGCCGGGCATGTTGATGTCGCAGAGCATCAATTCGCAGGATTGTGCTTCCAACTCCTTCCGGGCGGCAGCGGCGTTTTCCGCCGTGCGGCAATCATACCCCTTGGCCTCCAGGATCATGCGCAGCATGTTGCGCACCGGTGCCTCGTCGTCCACGATCAGGATGCGCGTTCGGCCGTGGGCGGGCGCATCCAGAGGGGCAACGGAAAAGGGAAACACGTGTGGATGGGCGGCAAGGGACATTCGACGGAATCCTTTCACCCTTAGTATCGGCCGCCGCAGGAATTTGTTTAGCGCCCATCGCAAAAATGTCGCCGGCCCCCATTGCGGCCCTGGCGGCCGCCCTCCTTTCCACAGGCGGTTAGTGGCCGGGAGAACCGGCGGCAGGCCGACACCGACGATCGGCGGAGAGGGGGAGCGGGGTGCGCCGGCGGGGCGGATGCCCGCGGCGGCCGGAGGGCCCGGGCGGACCGGCCCTGGCGACGGGGGGGGCAGGCGTG
>DJGG01000086.1:0-11415 GCA_002432195.1 Desulfobacteraceae bacterium UBA5852 | reverse complement strand
GGGCTCACCGGGCCGCACCGCGAACGGTGCCGGGAGGCTTCAGTCCTTGAAGATCCTCGCGGCCAGGTCCACGTTCTCGGGGCTGAAAACGAACAGGCATTTCTGATCCGGCGACGAGACCGACCCATAGACGTAGTTGATATTGATCCCCTCGGCGCCGAACTTCGCCGTGACCTCCGCCAACGCTCCGGGGCGATTGTCCAGCTCGATGGCGATCACCGGCATGGAATCGTACGTGTAATCGTGACGCGAGAGGAGCTCCACCGCCCGGTCGGTGTCGCTGGCGAGCATGCGGATCAGGGCGAACTCGGCGGAGTCCTTGCGCATGGAGTTGTAGCTCGCCGCCGAGGCGATGCGTTTGAGGGATTTGCCCCTGGCCTTGAAGAGCTCCTGGACATAGGACGAGGCGTCCTGGATGGTGAGGGCGTCGATGTTGATGCCGGCCTCGGCGAACAGGGACGAAAGCCGCCCGAGCTCACCCGGCACGTTTTTCAGGAACAGGGAAATTTCAGTGCGGACCATGGCGGTTGTAACCTCCCGACTGGAAATGATAGTGTGATTTCCTCGCGCTTGGCGCGATGTTATACGGTAACCCCGGAAGGGAGTCAATTGCCGCCCACGCCTGCGCCCCACTCTGGAGACGGCCGCTGCCGCTGCCGCTTCCGCTGCCCACCGGGAGGCCGGCCCTGGACCGTGCTGGCGCTCTGCCTGGTGCTGGGGGCCTGCCTCGCCGCCCCCCGGCTGGTGCCGCCGGATCCTCTCCCCCACCGCGGGCGAGGCGCCCTTGGACCGTCGGTGGCCGTCCTGCCCTTCTTCAACCATACCGCCACCCCCGGCCTGGAGGAGCTGATCCGGGTAAGCTTCTACAGCCACCTCTGCGCACGCCCCTTCAGGGACATCGAGCCCCAGCTGGTGGATCTGGCCCTGGATCCGCCCCCGGTCTCCTCCGGGCTGACGCCCGACCAGGCACAAGGCATCGGGTCCCGGCTGGGGGCCGACCTGCTGGTCAGCGGCGACCTGCGGAATTTCAGCCGGATATACGCCGGGCTTTACTCCCAGATCCGCCTGGAAGTCTCCATCGTGATCTACGACGTCCGCACCGGCCGCAGCGTCTGGTCCGACAACTACCAGGCCAGCTCCCACGAAGGCGATATCCCCTTGAGCCTGCTCGAAATCCCCTTGATCGGCCTGCGCGCGGGCTTCAACCTGGGGGACAAGGAGAAAATCCATCTGGTGGACGAATCGACCCGTCACCTGGCCGCCCGGGTTCCGTTTCTCCCGTCGCCGGCCGAGCCGTCGATCCCTCCCGGCAATTACGAAGTCCAGGTGGGAGCCTTCCTGGATGGCGCCCGGGCCCGGGAACAGCTTGCCGGTCTCCGGCAGCGCGGCTACCCGGTGTTCCTGCGGGCCGAAGCCTCCACCGTGGGCACCTGGCACCGCATCGTCCTGGGCCCTTACGAAAGCCAGGCCGAGGCGCTGCATAACAAGGAAGCGGTGCGTGGGCAGGGTTTCAAGGGGGCTTTCGTGAGGCGGGTCAGTCCTTGACGAACCGATGATTCGGCCGGTTTTCGGCGGTTCCGCCGAAAGCCCGAGATCA
The DNA here is from genome assembly GCA_002432195.1 of Desulfobacteraceae bacterium UBA5852. Classification (GTDB taxonomy): domain Bacteria; phylum Desulfobacterota; class Desulfobacteria; order Desulfobacterales; family UBA5852; genus UBA5852. The sequence continues at coordinate 9,818 of DJGG01000086.1, read as the reverse complement.
CGGCGGCAAATCCCGAGGGGTGCGGCCTACTGGAAGTACGGCGCAGCGATCCTGCCGCGGGCGGGACAGCTAGTGGGCTTTTCGCGGAACCGTCAGGCTTTGACGGTCACCACCGGGCACTTGGCCTTGAGAATGATGAACTGGGCCGTGGAGCCCAACAGCAGCTTCTGGGTGCGCGAACGCTTCTCGATGCCCACGAACATCAGGTCCGCCCCGCATTCGGCGGCGTAGCGCACCAGGTCCTCGCCGGGGGAAAGCCCCCGCGCCAGCTCGTGGGTGCGGCAGTCCACCCCGGCTTCCTCGAGCACCTGGCGCGCGGCCTCCAGGTCGGCCCGCACTTGGCTGATATCCAGCGCCTTCTCCTTGGTGCCCCCCCACATGGAGGTCACCACCAGCACCCGGGCGCCGACGACGCGCGCCTGCTGCTTGGCCAGTTCCAGCGCCGCCATGCTCTCCGCCGACCCGTTGTAGCTCACCAGGTATTTCACAGCCGGATTCCTTTAGCCCCTTACATCCAGCGCTTGCGCCGTTTGTAGGATTTGACTTCCTTGAAGGACTTCCGACGTCCGCTCTGGGTGATGCCCATGTAGAACTCCTTGACGTCGGGGTTGTCCTGGAGCTCCCGGGAGGCACCCTCCAGAACGATCTTGCCCGATTCCATGATGTAGGCGTAATCCGAGATGGCCAGGGCGATCTTGGCGTTCTGCTCCACCACCAGGATGGTGGTCTTGAGCTCCTGGTTGATCACCTGGATATTGCGGAAGATGTCCTTCACCAGCAGCGGGGCCAACCCCAGGGAAGGCTCGTCGAGCATGAGCATCTGAGGGGCGGCCATCAAAGCCCGGGCGATGGCGATCATCTGCTGCTCGCCCCCGGAGCAGTAGCCCGCCAGGCGGTTGGTGATCTCCGCGAGGCGGGGGAAATGGCGGTACATCCCCTGGTGGTTCTCCCGGATCACGGCGAGGCTTTCCCGCCGGGTCACCGACCCCACGCGGATGTTCTCCTCCACCGTGAGGTGCTTGAAGACCCGTCGGCCTTCGGGTACCATCACGGCCCCCAGGCGCACCACATCGGTGCCCAATTGGTTGGTGATATCCACTCCGTTGAACTTGATGTAGCCCTCCCGGATAAACCCGTTTTCCGGCTTCAGCAGCCCGCTGATGGCGCGCAGGGTCGTAGTCTTGCCGGCGCCGTTGGTGCCCAGCAGGGCGACGATGCGACCCTTCGGCACCGCCAGGCTGACCCCCCGCAGCACCTGGATGATGTCGTTGTAAACCACTTCGATGTTGTTGACTTCCAGAAGTGGGCTGTCCGCTAGGCTGGTATTCATGGTGTCGATTCGCCAATCCGCCCGGAGTCGGGTTGGGGCGGGGGCGCCCATGGGCCGCCCCCGCCGGGGTTTTGCGATGATGGCGGATCGCCTTCCCTTGGCCCGGCGGACCCGGGATCCGGCCGCGTGAGCCCGAGAAGCTTCCGCCATGGGATCATTTCAGGTATTTGGGTTTGAACGGCTCGCCCACGGACCGGAAAGCCCCGTCTTTGACCACGTAAAGCTGCACGGCGTCGACTCCCATGCGGTCGGTGGCGGAATAGCTCACCGGGCCGACGGCGGCCAGCGACGCGAAGGCCTTGTCGCCGCTCATCTGGTTGAGGGTGGCGTAGAGCGATTCCCGGCTGACCTCCTGGCCGGCCTCGAGGGTGCGCCGGATGGCCTCCACGGCTACCTGGGCGGCCATGGCGCCGTTGGCGTAGTTGTGGGAGTTGGCGGTCTTTTCGTCCCGTCCGTACTTCTTGGCCAGGTCGAGCTGCCAGTCGGTCCAAGGTCCCTTTTCGGACGTCAGCCGATAGGAGGTGGTCCAGTGGAATCCCTCGGCGGCCGTGCCGGCCAGGGCGATCAGGTCGTTGCCGCCGGTGTAATGCGCCCCCATGAAGGTGATCTTGCCCTTCTCGCCGAAGGTCTTGGCCGTCATGCCCAGGCGCTGGGCGTCGTTGAGCAGGGTGGCCACGGGCGACTGGACCGTCTGGCACAGCACGTACTGGACCCCCTTGCTGGCCAGCCTCTGGAGCAGGGCGCTGTTGTCCAGATCCTTGCCGTGTTCCACCACCTCGACGAGATCCAGCTTCAAGCCGGCGGCCACGGCGTTCTTGAAATCATCCAACGGTGCGCGCCCGAAGGCCGAGGGATGGATAAAGGCGGCCACCTTGGGGGTGTCGCCGCCCTTGTGGTTGGCGGCCACGTACTCGGCCACGCCCACGTACTGGTGGGAATACGACGCGATGGGCAGGAAAATGTACTTGGACGCGGCCATGAGGGACTTGTCCATGGAAGCCGGGATGACCGGGATCTGGACTTCGTTGTAGTCCTGGGCCAGCGCCTGGTTGGCCCCCGTGGCATAGCTGAGGAAGAGCACAATCTCCTGGTCGACGAAATCTTCGAAGTTACGCTTGGTCACGGCCGTCTCGTACATGTCGTCCCGGATGGGGCACTCCACCTTGGCGTCACCGAGGATCTTGGTGTCGTTGGCCAGGCGGATGTAGTCTTCCACGCCCTTGGAGTAAGGGTTGCCGGCATCCGAAGTCGGGCCGGTGATCGCCAGCGACAATCCGAGCTTGTAGGTGTCTGCGGCCTGGACCGGAACCGTGAACGCCAGGGCCAGAACCACTGCCACCGCGACAACCCACCGCCGATAATGGAACCTTTTCATTTTGACTCCCCCCTATGGTGATTGGTTGACCTTCGCCCCTCGGCGTCGCAGCGGATCGCGCGCCGTCATTCCCCGCCAGGATTCTCAGTAGCGGAAGGGCCAGAGCTTGAGATAGGTGCGGCAGATTCGCCACCAGTTGGCGATGCCCCGCGGTTCGAACATCAAAAAGAGCACGATCACCAGGCCGAAGCCCAGAGGACGCATGGCCGTGGCCAGGTTCATGTTGGCCGGCAGCAGGGCGCCGGCCCACTCGGACAAGTGCTCCATCTGCAACTCGAGGATCTGGATCGCCACCGGCCCCAAAAGGCTTCCGGGGAGCGTCCCCAGGCCGCCCACGATGGCCATGGCCAGGTAGATGATCGAATGGTGCAGGGTGAAGGACTCGAAGCCGGCCCCGCGAAACATGTAGGTGTGCAAGGCACCGGCGATCCCGGCGAAAAACCCCGCCAGGGCAAAGGCGTAGACCTTGGTCAGGCCGGGGTGCATCCCCATGGCGTCCGCGGCCCGGTCGTTGTCGCGCACCGCCACCAGGCAGCGCCCATAGCGGGTGCGCAGCAGGTTGCGCACCCCCAGGCCGCAGGCCACCGCCGTGACCAGGATCACGTAGTACCAGAAAAGGTAGTGCTCGTTGCGCCCCACCGGGCCGTTGATCCAGAAGACCCGGCCCACCGGGATCATCTGGCCCTGGTTGAAAAAGGTCATGAAGTTGATGGTCCACGAAAAGATCATCTGGAACGACAGCGTGGCGATGGCCAGGTAGAGATGCTTGAGGCGCATGGCCGGCAGGCCCACGAAGGCCCCGAAGGCCGCGCCCATGCACCCGGAGGCCAGGATCATGAGGGGCCAGGCATGGGTGATCAGCACATGGCTTTCACCGATGGCCCCTGCCGTTCCGGCCAGGGTGTAGGCCCCGATGCCCACAAAGGCGGCATGCCCGATGGATATCAGGCCGGCGAAGCCGGTCACCAGGTTCAAGCCGTAGACGGCCACCACGGCGATCAGGATGTTGTTGATCACCAGCATGTTCCGGTTGCTGGTGGGGACCAGGAGGGGCCAGGCGAAGAGGCCGATCAGCAACAGACTGAAGAACAGGCGGTCGAGATGGGTGACGAAGATCCGCTGCTCCTCGCGGTAGGTGGTGTAGAAATTCCCCGTGGCAAACCATCGGTTGGCGGACATGGCTTACACTCGCTCGATTTCGTGGGTGCCGAACAGGCCGTGGGGCTTGAACAGGAGGATGACCAGCAGGATCACATAGGGCAGCACGTCGGCCGTGCCGTTGAGGCCCCAGTTGCCATCCACGTACCCCGCCGCGAACTGCTGGATCAGGCCCATGATGATGCCGGCCACCACTGCCCCGATGATGGAGTCCAACCCGCCGAGGATCACCACGGGAAAAACGGCGATACCGAAGGCGCGCAGCGTTTCGTAGTTCAGCCCGGTGATGTTGCCGATGATGGCCCCGGCCCCGGCGGCGCTGAGGCCGGCCAGGGCCCAGGCCAGGCCGAAGACCCGGGGCACCGAGATCCCCACGCTCATGGAGGCGAGCTGGTCGTCGGACACCGCCCGCATGCTGATGCCCAGGGTGGCGCTCTTGAAAAACCACGAAAAGGCCCCGATCAGAATGGCGGTGATGACCACCCCCACCAACTGGGTCCAGGAGATCGAGACCCCGCCCAGGCTGAGGGGCGTGGTCGGCAGAAACTCGGGAAAGGAGTAGTTCATCGAGCCGAAAGGCGTCAGGTAGATGACCCCGTCGAGGATCGACATCAGCCCGATGGTCACCATGATCACCGAGATGATCGGCTCGCCGATGAGCCGGCGCAGGAAGATGCGCTCGACACTCATGGCCAGGAAGAAGGTGATCACCAGGCTGGCCAGAAACGACAGCACGATGGGGATCCCGACCCAGACGGTGAGGGCGAAGACGATGAAGGCCCCCCCCGCGATGATCTGGCCGTGGGCGATGTTCAGCACGCGGCTGGATTTGTAGATCAGCACGAACCCCAGGGCCGACAGGGCGTAGATGGAGCCCACCACGATCCCGCTGACCATCAGCTGAAAAAAATAGCTCATGAAACCTCTTCCATGGTGTAGAAGGACAGATTGGTCTGCACGGTGGCCGTCTGGCCGTCCTGGTACTGGAACCGGGCCTCCACCGCCTTCTCCCGGACGGCCTCGTCGTAGAGGGCGGCATAGAGCTCGGCGTATTTCTCGCGCACGAAGGAGCGGCGGATCTTGCCGGTTTTGGTCAGCTCGCCGTCATCCACGTCGAGGAGCTTGTAGAGCATGGCCCAGCGCCGCACGCGGAAGTGGGGGTGTTCCACCTTGCGGTTGAAATCCGCGATCTGCTCCCGGATCAGCTCGGCCACCTGGGGCTTGAGGGACAGGTCCATGTAGGTGGAGAAGGAAATTCCCCGGTCTTCGGCCCACTTGCCCACGATGATGGGGTCGATGTTGATCAGGGCGGCCGCGAAGTCCTGCTGGTCGCCGAAGATCACGGCCTCCTTGATGTAGGGGCTGAACTTGAGCTTGTTCTCCAGGAACTGGGGGCTGAACATCTCTCCGGCGCGGTTGTGCATGACGTCGGCCAGGCGGTCGATGACCACCAGGTGCCCCTGTTCGTCCAGATAGCCGGCATCCCCGGAGCGCAGCCAGCCGTCGGCCAGCACCTCGGCGGTCTTCTCGGGCAGGTTGTAATACCCCTGGCAGACCGAAGGGGACCGGGAAAGGATCTCACCTTCCGGGGAGATGCGGCACTCGGTTTCCGGCAGGGGGATGCCCACCGTCTCCGGTTTGACGTCCCCGTCCCGGTGCATGTAAGCGATGCCGGTGATCTCGGTCTGGCCGTAGATCTGCTTCAGGTTGACGCCGATGGCCTGGTAGAAGGTGAAGAGGTCGGGCCCCAGCGCGGCCCCGCCGGTGTAAGCCCGCCGCAGGCGCAGGAAGCCGACCTGATTGATCAGCGGCCGGAATACCAGGTGCTTGCCCAGCCAGGCCTTGAGCGCCAGGCCCCAGGGCATCTTGCGCCCACGCATGCGGTAGGTGGCCGCCGTTTCCCCCACCTGCATGAAGTAGCGGTAAAAGAGCCTGTTGAGGCGGTAGGACTCGTCCATCTTGAGCCAGATCTGGGAGCGGATGGTTTCGTAGATGCGCGGGGCGCCGAACATGAAGTGGGGGCCGATCTCCTTCAGGTTCTCCATGGCCGTTTCCACCGACTCGGGGAAGTTCACCGTGATGCCCGTGGCCAGGGCGACGCCGAAGGAATTCATCTGCTCGCCGATCCAGGCGAAGGGCAGGAACGACAGGTACTCGTCGTCCTCCTCCAGGTGATCCACCTTGGTGATCTGGACCCCCATGTTGATGTAGTTGCGGTGGGTCATCATGGCGCCCTTGGGCAGCCCGGTGGTGCCCGAGGTGAGGCAGAGGTGGCAGACGTCGTCCGGGGCGCCCTGGTCCACCAGGGTTTCGAAGCGCTCCGGGTCCTGCCGATGAGCCTCCTCACCCAGCCGGTAGAGCTCCGCGATGGGCAGGAACCAGGGGTCGCTGCGGTAGTTGCGCATGCCGCGGTAGTCTTCGTAGATCACCCGCCGCACCCGGGGCAGGCGCTCCCGGACATCCAGCAGCTTGTCCACCTGCTCCTGGTCGTCGCAGAACACCATGCTCACACCCATGTAGTCCAGGATCCCGGCGATTTCCTCCGGGAGACTGGACTGGTAGAGGCCCGCGGAAATGCCCCCCACGGCCTGGGCCCCCACGGCCACGAACAGCAGCTCGGGAATGTTGTCGCCGATGATGGCGATCCTGTCCCCCGCCTGGAAACCCAACTCCAGCAACCCCAGGCCGGCCTTGCGCACGCAGTCGTAGTAGTCGCGCCAGGTGTGGGTGTTCCAGCGGCCGAAATCCTTTTCCCGCAGGGCCACCTTGTCGGCCGACGAATTGACCCGCCAGCGCAGCAGCTGGGGGATGGTGAAGGTCACGAGGTTGTCGCGATTGTCCATGGCGGCGTCATTCCTGGAAGCGGCGCAGATCTGGTTCAACCTTCACCGATGTAGGCATCGATCACCTGGGGGTTGGCCGCCACCTCTTCGGGCCGGCCAAAGCCGATGACCTGGCCGAAGTCAAGGACGTAGATCCGGTCGGAGATGTCCATCACCACCCCCAGATCGTGCTCCACCAGCACCACCGTGATGTCGCGCTCCTTCTGGATGTCGAGAATGAAGCGCACCATGTCTTCCTTCTCCTCGATGTTCATGCCGGCCATGGGCTCATCCAGCAGCAGCAATTGGGGGCCCAGGGTCAATGCCCGGGCCACCTCCACCCGCTTCTGGATCCCATAGCTCATGCTGCCTACGGTCTGCTTGCGGTAAGGCTCGAGCTCCATGAAATCGATGACGTCTTCCACCACCGCGCGGTTTTCGGCCTCCAGGCGCGAGGCCTTGCCGAAATAGACCACGGCCTGCAGGAAGCTGTAGGTGAGGTTGCGGTGACGGGCCAGCATCAGGTTGTCCAGCACGGTCATGCCCCGGAAAAGCTCGATGTTCTGGAAGGCCCGGGCGATGCCGAGGCTCGAAACCTGGTGGGGCGAGGAGGAGGTCAGGCGGCGCTCGCCGAAGAAGATATCCCCCCGCGTGGGGTGGTAGAACCCCGAAACGCAGTTGAGCAGGCTGGTCTTGCCGGCCCCGTTGGGTCCGATCACCGAGGTGATCAAACCCGCCTCGATGGTGATGCTCACGTTGTTCAGGGCCCGCAGGCCGCCGAAATCCAGGGTGGCGTCCACCACCTTCAGCACGGGTCGCGTCGCAGCCGATGTCATGTCCATGGCGTCACGGGGCCTTCAGGCCTGGCAGGGACGGCACGCTCTACCGGCGGCGAGGCGGTCGGGAATCGGCCGGTGGCGGCGGGAAGGCGACGGAGCAGGTGACCGTGCCAATTGGATGTCCTTCGCATCAGGCGCATGGGGGTGTACGCGCTTTCGTAAGGGTCAATTCCAGAAAGAGCATGCTGAATAACATTCATTTGGTAAAAATGCTTCTATATTATAATTTAGGATCGGTCAAGAAAATTTTTCCGACCGGTCGTTAGGTAAGCACAAACCGCATCCCACTGAAATCAAAATGATACAATGCTCATTACAACATGGTAAATGCAATTAATGATTCCCATTCATTTATTGACAGTTTTTTGGATTTACACTATCTCCCCTTTAGATTTCAAGAGGGTAAATGCATCGGTGCATTCCGGACACCCTCCCCCATCCGCGCCCCGTCCCCAGGGTGGGCTCTCCCCACCCCCGGCGGAGCGTTTCCGCGCATCCGCCTGCAGGGCCGCCGCACCCGGGCCGGCGCCCATCCTGCCGGTCAACCTCAGGAGGCCGCCATGACCGAAATCGTCCAGGGTTTCCCGTCCACCTTCACCCACGGCTACCAGCTCAACGTCATCAACATCCTGCGCCAGGCCGTCCGGAGCTACGGCCGCCAGGAGATCGTGGCCTGCCACCCGGCCGGCCGCACCCGCACCACCTATGCCGCCACGTATGCCCGGGTGCAGCGGCTGGCCAACGCCCTCCAGGGCCTGGGGGCGGCGGTGGGAGACCGCATCGGTGTGCTGGACTGGAACAGCCTGCGGCACTTCGAAACCTATTACGGAATCCCGGGATACGGCGCGGTGCTCCTGCTGCTCAACATCCGCCTGGCGCCCCCGGACCTTGGCTACGTGATCAATCATGCCGGCGCCCGCCTGGTTTTCGTGGACGAGACACTCCTGCCCATTGCCGAAGCCGTGGCGCCGGCCTGCCCCGGGGTCCAGGGCTGGGTGATTCTCACCGACCGCGGCCTCGCGGACATCACCACCAAGCTCCACCCGGTATACAGCTACGAAGAACTCCTGGCGGCCGCCGCACCGGTGTACCGGTGGCCGGTGATGGACGAAAACAGCGCCTGCAGCGCCTGCTACACCACCGGCACCACGGGCCGCCCCAAGGGCGTCTACTACTCCCACCGCAGCACCTACCTCCACGCCATGGCCATTGCCCAGGCGGGGGAATTGAACCTGCGGGAATGCTACTACCAGCTCGTTCCCATGTTCCACGCCATGGGCTGGGGCACCCCTTACGCGGCCGTGGCGGCCGGCGCCAAGTTCGTGCTGCCGGGCATGTACAACATCTTCGACCTCGGAAGCCTGGCCGAACCCCTGGTGAGCGAAAAGGTCACCGTGACCGCCGGCGCGCCGGCCCTGCTCATGCCCATGCTGGAGTACATCCGCAAGCTGGAGCGCAAGCCCGATCTCTCCGGGGCGCGCTTCCTCTGCGGGGCCTCCGAGCCGTCGCTGGCCCTCATGCAGGGGTTCATGGAACTCACCGGCGCGGAAGTCATCCACGCTTACGGGGCCACCGAGACCTCCCCGCTGGTGTCGGGCAACCGCCTGCTCCCCTGGCTGGCCCAGGAACTCTCCCCGGCCGCCCAATGGGACCTGAAACGCAAGCAGGGCCTGCCCGTGGTGGGATTGGACGTGAAGGTGGTGGATCCCCTGGGCCGCCGCCTGCCCCACGACGGCCAATCCGCCGGCGAGATCCTCATCCGCGGCCCCTGGATCACCGGCGCCTACCACGACGCCCCGGGCGCCGAAACCGGCTTCACGGAGAACGGCTACTGGCGCAGCGGGGATGCCGGGACCATCGACGCCCACGGCTACATCAAGGTCACCGACCGGGTGAAGGATGTCATCAAAAGCGGTGGGGAGTGGATTTCCTCGGTGGACATGGAAAACGCCATCATGTCCCACCCGGCCGTACTGGAGGCCGCCGTGGCGGGGGTGCCGCACCCCAAGTGGGAGGAGCGCCCCGTGGCCCTGGTGGTGCTGCGGCCCGAGTATGCGGGGCGGGTGGACCAGCAGGCCATCGTGGAGCACCTCTCGGCCGCCTTCGCCAAGTGGCAGCTCCCGGACGCCGTGATTTTCGTGGAGGCCATTCCCAAGACCAGCGTAGGGAAATTCAACAAGAAGGCCATCCGGCAGGAATATCGGGAGCTCTACACGGCACCGGCCTGAGGATCGGCCGAGGGACGCCGGCCCGGACGCCCGGCACCCAAAAACAGAAAGACGGCCGCCGGCGGG
>DJGG01000245.1 GCA_002432195.1 Desulfobacteraceae bacterium UBA5852 | reverse complement strand
GACGGTCGGGGAGACCCGGTCCGGCCCTCCCTGGGATTGAACCTTGACCGCCCCGCACCCCGGGGCGGTTTTTTGTTGCATCCCGGGTTGCAATCCAATAAATCTTCGATACCAAGATTGCAGTGTACCATTTCAAGACCGCAAAGGGGGAGGCGATGGCCAGGCAGAAGATCACCGTCCAGGACGTCCAGCAGGCGAAAGATGAGCGGCGCAAGCTGGTCATGATGACGGCCTACGACTACCCGTTCGGCCTGATGGCCGACGAGGCCGAGGTGGACATCGTGCTCGTGGGAGACTCCCTCGGCATGGTGGTGATGGGCCTCCAGGGCACGACGGAGGTTACCATGGAGCACATGATCCACCACATCAAGGCCGTCATGCGGGGCTGCAAAACCTGTCTCGTGGTGGGCGACATGCCCTTCATGAGCTACAACACCACCATCCCCGCGGCCATCGCCAATGCGGGGCGCCTGCTGAAGGAGGGCGGCTGCGACGTGGTCAAGCTCGAGGGCGGCGCCGATTTTGCCCCCACGGTCCAGGCCATCGTCAAGGCCGGGATACCCGTCCAGGGGCATATCGGCCTGACGCCCCAGACGGCCAGCGCCCTGGGAGGCTTCAAGATGCAGGGCAAAAGCGCCGCGGCGGCCAAGCAGATCATCGACGACGCCCGGGCCCTGGAACAGGCCGGGGCCTTTTCCATCATCCTGGAGGCCGTGCCGGCCCCTCTCGGCAAGCTCGTGGCCGAAGCGGTCCGGGTACCGGTCATCGGCATCGGCGCCGGCCCGGACGTGGACGGCCAGGTCCTGGTGACCCACGACATGGTGGGTCTCTTCGACCGTTTCGTGCCCAAGTTCGTGAAGCAGTACACCCGCATCCGTCCGGCCATTCTGGAGGCCCTGGCGGAATACCGGCAGGAGGTGCGGGAGGCGAAGTTCCCCGGCCCGGAGCATTCCTTCAAGATGTCCGCCGAGACCCTGGCGGAACTGAAGAAAATGATCGCCTGACCACCTGGCGGGGCACAGCGCGCCGCGGGGCCACCTCGCCTGGCGTCATCCGGCATCCGGCCCCCGAGCGCTGGAGGAGACGCGCATGCACACATTGGGCTTCATCGGCGCCGGACCGGTCGGCACGACCTTCGGCGTCTGCCTGTCTGCCCGGGGTTACACGGTCGTCGGCGTGGCGGACATCAACCCCGCGGCCGCGGAGCGCTTCGCCCGGCGGGTGCCCGGCTGCCGCGTTTGCGCCCGGACCCAGGAATTGGTGGACGCGGCGGAGATGGTGTTCGTCACCACCGCGGACGACTTCATCGCCCCGGTGAGCGCCGCGCTGCAATGGCGCATCGGCCAGGTGGCCGTGCACTGCAGCGGGGCCAGCACCGTGCAGGCCCTGGAGGCGGCCGGGCGCCAGGGCGCGCTGGTGGGCTCCATCCACCCCTGCCAGAGCTTCGCGGGGGTCGAGGAGGCCATCGCCAACCTGCCGGGATCCACCTTCGCCATCGAAGCCGAGGAGCCGGTGACGTCCATCCTCTCCGCCATGGCCCAGGCCCTGGGAGGCGAAACCGTCTATCTCACCTCCGCGGACAAGATGCTCTATCACGCGGCGGCGGCCATGGCCTGCAACTACTTCGTGACCCTCGAGAAGCTGGCCACCGACCTGTGGACGAACTTCGGGAAGACCCCGGCCGACGGTCTGAAAGCCTACCTGCCCCTGCTGAGGGGCACCCTGGCGAACATCGAAAAGGCCGGATTCCCCAATTGCCTCACCGGCCCCATCGCCCGCGGCGACGTGGCCACCATCCGCCGGCACCTGGCCGCCCTGGAAGCCGCCGCGCCGGACATGGTGCCGCTCTACAAGCAGCTCGGGCGCTTCACGATTCCCATCGGGCAGGCCAAGGGATCGCTTGCGCCGGCGAAGGCCGGCGAGCTGGAAGCGCTGTTGCGGCCGTGACCCGATTCCGGTGGGCGCACCGCGCCGCGGCGGGTTTCGTCCGCCGGGCGGCGGTTCCATGGGCCCCCACGCTCCCGTCGCCCGATAAGGTCCGCCGATGGTGAAGGGCACGAAAAAGTCGACCTATTACCGGATCGGTTCCCTGGAAAAGGGCATCACGCTTCTCCGGATCCTGGCCGCCGGCGGGGCCATGTCCCTCGAGTCGATCGCCGCCGAAGCGCAGATGGATCGCAGCGGCTGCCATCGCTACCTGCTCACCTTCCGTGACCTGGGCCTGGTGGCCCGCAACGGCAACTCCGGGTACCGGCTGACCACCGGCCTCTTTGAAATCGCCATGCTGTACACCAACCGGCTGGAGATCCGGCAGATCGCCTGGCCGTTTATGGAGGAAATCGCCCGGAAGTACAACGAAACCGTCAACCTCGTGGTGCGCAACGGGGACCAGGTCGTTTTCCTCTACAAGATCGAAGGCAGCCACCAGTACCGGGCGGAGATCGCGGTGGGCACCCGGCACCCGATCTATTGCACGGCCCAGGGCAAAGCGATCATCGCCTTCCGGCCGGAAAACGAACGGGAGGCCTACTGCGCGGCGATGGAGAACCTGAAGGCCTTTTCGCCGAACACCATCACCACGCCCCAGGCGTTTGCGGAAGAAATGGCGGCCATCCGCCGGAGGGGGTTTGCCATCAACCAGGAGGAGTATTTCGCGGGGGTCAGCGGCGTGGCCGCGCCCGTGATGGACTATACGGGGTTTGCGGTGTATTCCCTGAGTGTCGCCGGTCCCAGCGCGCGCATGCCCATGGACGTGCTGCGGGAGATCGGCGCGGATCTGAAGGAGGTGTGCGGCAGGCTTTCCGCAAGCCTGGGGCGACCGTGATGCCCCTGTGACCCAACCCATTGCGCCACCGGCCACCCCGGCGGGCGAACACCCCATCAAGAGGAGGTCAATGTGAAAAAGCCTTTCGTTTTCGGTATGGTCCTGATGACCCTGTTGGCGCTGGCGATCCCCGTGTCGGCGGAATACAAGGCCACCATGAAGCTGGCCACCGCCACCGCCCCGGACCACCCCTACAATGTCGGCGCCCAGAAATTCATCGACCTCATCCAGGAGCGCACCAACGGCCGCATCCAGATCAAGCTCTATCCCGCGCTCCAACTGGGCAAGGGCGAGCGTGAAATGCTCGAGGGCGTCCAGCAGGGGGCCATCGACCTGCTGGTGACCTCCACCGGGCCCCTGGGGGGCTTCAGCCCGTCCATCAACATCCTGGATTTTCCCTTCCTGTTCCGCGATTTCGACCACGTGGACCTGGTGCTGGACGGCCCCATCGGCCGCAAGCTCCTCGACGACTTCGAGAAGGCCAACGTCAAGGGCCTGGCCTTCTGGGAAAACGGGTTTCGCCACCTGACCAATTCCAAGGGCCCGGTGAAAACGGTCGCCGACGGACAGGGGCTCAAGATCCGCACCATGGAAAACAAGGTGCACCTCTCGGCCTGGAAGGCGGCGGGGTTCAACCCGACCCCCATGGCCTGGGGGGAGGTTTTCACGGCCATGCAGCAAGGGGTCATCAACGGGCAGGAAAACCCGATTGCCGTCTATTACGCCACCAAGCTCTGGGACGCCAAGCAGAAGTACCTCTCGCTTACCGCCCACGTGTACTCCCCGGCCCCCATCCTGATGAGCAAGAAGGTCTTCGACGGCATGCCCCCGGAGGACCAGGCGCTCTTCTCCCGCACGGCCCTGGAAGTGGCCAAGTTCCAGCGCAAGATCAACCGGGACGCTGAGGAGAGCCGTCTGCAGGAGGTCGCCGGCAGGGGCACCACCGTGGTGCGCGACGTGGACCGCGAGAGCTTTCGGAAGGCCATGGCCCCGGTCTTCGATCAGTTCAGCGGCCAATTCCCCAAGGCCGACATCGAAGCCATCATGAACGCAAAATAAGGCCGCCGGCGGCGCCTTTCCCCGGAGGGGGACAGGCGCCGCCGCTCTGCGGCGGGCCGGGGGGCCAGCACATGCGTGCACTGCAAGCCTTCAACGGGATCCTCGTGCGACTGGGCAGCTGGGGGACGATCTTTTTCATGGCGGTGATCGCCATCGTCATCCCCTACGAGGTCATCGGGCGGTATGTGTTCTCCCGGATGTCCATCTGGTCCGGCGAGGTCTCCACGTTCTCCCTGGCCTGGGCCTCCATGCTGGGGGGCGCCGTGGGGCTGAGGAAGGGCTTCCAGCTCAGCATGACCGCCGTCGTGGAGGCGATTCCGCCGGGCGCCGCCAGGGCCCTGAAACTGGTGAGCTATCTCTGCACCCTCTTTTTCTTCGGGGCCATGTGCTACTACGGCCTCTACCAGACGATCTACAACCGGCACCAGACCTCGCCCGCCGTGGGCCTGGTGATGAGCATCCCCTACGCTTCGCTGCCCACGGGCTTCTTCATCATGTTCTGCCTGACGCTGGAGGAATTCATTCTTTTCCTCCAGGGCCGGCGGAGGGAAGGGGATGCCGCATGATCGCCGTCTTCGCCGTGAGCTTCGTGGGGCTGTTGTGCGTCTCCGCGCCGATCGTCGTGGCCCTGGGCGGCTCGGCCCTGGCCTATGCCCTCATCAGCGGCAACATCCCCATCACCACCCTCGTCCAGACCACCTTCGGCGGGCTGGCCACCTTTCCCCTGCTGGCCATCCCGCTGTTCATGCTCACCGGCAACCTGATGGCCACGGGGGGCATCACCCCGGACCTGGTGCGCTTCGCGCGGCTGCTCATGGGGCACATCCGCGGGGGGCTGGGGCTCGCCACCATCCTGACCTGCGCGGTATTCGCGGCGATTTCCGGGGCCGCCGTGGCCACCGCCGTGGCCATCGGGGTGGTGATGATCCCGGCCATGGCGAAGGCGGGCTACGACGACGACGTGGCGGCCGCGGTGACCAGCGTGGCCTCCTGCATGGGGCCCATCATCCCCCCGAGCATCCCCTTCATCATCTACGGGGTCACGGCCAATGTCTCCATCGGCGCGCTGTTCCTGGGAGGCGTGCTCCCCGGGCTGCTGCTGAGCGCGGCCCTCATGCTGTACATGTACGGGGTGGCCACCCGGCGGGGCTACCGGCGGGACCCCCGAACCCCGCTGCGCGAGCTGCTCATCGCCGCCTGGAAATCCCTGCCGGCCCTGTTCATGCCGATGTTGATCATGGGCGGCATCCTGAGCGGCATGTTCACGCCCACGGAGGCGGCCGGAGTGTCCGCGGTCTATGCGGCGCTGGTGGGGGCTTTGGTCTACAAGCGCCTGACGTGGAGGCTGCTCCCCGAGGTCCTGCTGAAATCCGGCCTGGAGTCGGGGATGGTGATGCTCCTCGTGGCCATCTCGGAACCCTTCGCCTGGATCGTGGCGGCGGACCAGATTCCCCAGATCCTGGTCACCTGGATCTCCCAGCTGACCTCCTCGCCCTACCTGATACTGCTGCTGATCAACATCTTCCTGCTGCTCCTGGGGATCCCCATGGAGACCGCCCCGGCCCTGGTGATCGTGACCCCCGTGCTGGCGCCCATCGCCGCCCATGTGGGGATCGACCCGGTGCACATCGGCGTCGTCATCTGCCTGAACCTCGTCCTGGGGCTCGTAACACCGCCGGTGGGGGCCGTGCTCTTCGCGGTCTGCGGCACAGCCGGGATATCCCTCGACCGCCTCGGCAGGGCGGTCTGGCCCCCGTTCCTGTGCGCCCTCCTGGTGCTGGCCATCGTCACCTACGTCCCCTGGCTGAGCACCTTCCTGCCCCGGGTCCTCATGGGGAACTGACCGGGTCCCGCCGGCCTCGCGGATGACGACCAATCGGATGCTTGTCGCCACCCTTCCGTCCGGCATGTCCCGGCAAGCCATCGGCCGAAGACACCCACGCCGGATTTGGGACCAACGACATTTTCAGATGGGTTCCGGTCACACCGCCTCGATGGTCGAGGGCGGCTTGGTGGCGAGGTTGTAAGTGACGCTCACCACGCCGGGGACTTCCGATGTCATGCGATCGGCCATTTTGCGGAGCACCGCGAAGTCCAGCCGGGTGGGGGAGGCCGTCACGGCGTCCTGGCTGTCCCAGCAGCGGATTTCGATCTGGAAACCGTATTCCCGCTTGCCGTCGCGCACGCCCGTGACCCGGTCCGCGTGGAGGATGGCCATGTACTGGAAGGCGGCGCTCCCGGCAAGCGCCTCTTCCACCACGACGGTGGCCTTGCGCACCAGGGCGATGCGTTCGGGGGTGGCTTCGCCGATCACCCGGGCAGCCAGGGCCGGTCCGGGAAACGGGGGGCGGTGGTACATCTGCTCCGGCATGCCGAGGGCCTTGCCCACCATGCGCACCCCGGTTTTGCGCAGTTGGATGAGGGGTTCGATGACCTGGTAGCCGAATGCCGCCTGGGTGTCGATGCCCAGTTGCGCCAGGATGTTGTGCTGGCGCTTGATGCCGGCCACGGTCTCTTCAACGTCCGTGTAGATGGTTCCCTGGAGCAGGAAGGGTGCGCCGCTTTCCCGGACCAGCCGGCCGAACACCGTTCGGTAAAAGGTGTCCGTGATGGCCTGGCGCTTGTCTTCCGGATCGGTCTTGCCCTGCAGGGCCGCGAAGAATTCCCGGCGCGCGTCCACCAACTCCACGGGAACCCCCAGGCGCTTCATGGCGGCGACCACGGCCTGCGGCTCGCCCTGGCGCATCAAGCCGTTGTCGATGAAGTAGGTGAGCAGGCGAGCCCCCAGGGCGCGGTGGGCCAGCATGGTGGTGACCGATGAGTCCACGCCCCCCGACAGCGCGTTCACGGCCCTGGATGTGCCGACCTGGTCCGCGATCCGGCGGCACTGGTCGTCGATGAAGGCCTGGGGGTTGAGATCGTCGAGCAGGATTTCCCGGATCGTCATGGTTCCATCTCCTCGGCTAGGGGTTTGAAGCCTTCGTCTATGCGCAAAGGGGCGGAACGTCAAGGACGAACAGGGGGGCGCCCGGCAAAGGTCGAGGCCGTTCCGGACGGCGTCCGGCGGGTTCGGGAAGCCAATTTTACTTCAGGGCCTTGATGCGGTTGATATCGTCCGTTTTCCCGAGCATGATCAGGATGTCGCTGTCCTTGATGACGAAGCCGGCCGGGGGGGCCAGGCGGAAGTTCTCCGGGACCAGTTCCTTGATGGCGATGATCTGGACGTTGTGCCTGGCGCGGAGGTTCAACTCCTTCAGGCTCTTGCCGATGAACGCCTTGGGCGGCTCCACCTGCACGAGGTCGTAGTCGTCGGCCAGGGGGATGAAATCCAGGACGTTGGGCCGCGAGAGGCTCCGGGAGACCCGCAGGGCCATCTCGCGCTCGGGGTGGATGACGCCGGTGGCCCCCACGCGCTTCAGGATCTTGGCGTGGTCGTCGTCCAGGGCCTTCACCAGGATCTGCCGGACGCCGATCTCCTGGAGGTAGAGGCAGATCAGGATGCTGATGCTGATCTTGGTGCCGGTGGAGACGAGCACCCCGTCCATCTGTTCCAGCCCGAGGGAGCGGAGGGCCTCCTTGTCCGTGGCGTCCAGCACGACGGCCTCGGTGGAGTGGGCGTCGATGGCCTGCACCCGGGCCCTGTCCGTGTCCATGGCCAGCACCTCGTTGCCATCCGCGTACAAGGCCTTGGCCGCGTGAAAGCCGAAGTTCCCCAGCCCGATCACCGCAAATCGTTTCATGGTTCTTCCCCCGCCTTCTGCTTGTCAGCCGATCATCAGGTTTTCTTCCGCGTATTCGACCCCGTTGGCGGTTCCCGCTCCCACGATGATGTAGGCAAAGGCCAGCACGCCCACCCGGCCCACGATCATCATCAGCAAAATCCAGCTTTTGCCCCAACTGCTCAGCTCCGGCGTGATGCCCAGGGAGAGGCCCACCGTCCCGAAGGCCGACACCGTCTCGAAGAGATACCCCAGGAACAACCCACGGGGGCAGGCGGCCGCCCGCCCGGCCACCGTGTCCCCCACCAGCAGCAGGAACAGGACCACCGCGATGATGCCGGTGGAAACCAGCAGCAGGGAGATGCTGCGGGTGACGGTTTCCGTGGGGATGCTCTTGCGGAAGAGGTTCACCCGTCGCCTCCGCTTGATCCGGCTGACGGTGAACAGCGTGATCAGGGCCAGGGTCGTGGTCTTGACCCCCCCGCCGCAGGACCCCGACGAGGCCCCCACGAACATGAGAAAGATCATCAGGGCCAGGGTGGCCTCCTGCAGGGAGGCGATGTCCACCGTGTTGAAGCCGGCGGTGCGGCAGGTGATGGACTGGAAGAGGGGCACCAGATAACGGTGGAGCGGCGAGGGTGCCGCCATCAGGGCCTCGCGCTCCAGGCAGGCAAAGAGCAGCGCACCGGCCGCTATCAGGACCAGCGTCGTCGCCATGACCGCCTTGGTGTGGATGGCAAGGCGGGTCCGCGTGCCCCGGCCGTGCAGCACCCAATGCTGGAGGTCGTAGAGCACCGGGAAGCCGATGCCGCCCACGACGATCAGGCTCCCCATCACGGCGTTCAGGAGCAGGTCGCTGCTGAAGCGCATCAGGCTGTCGGGATACAGGGCGAACCCGGCATTGCAGAACGCCGAAACCGCGTGGAAGACCGCGGTGTAGGCCGCCTGTCCCAGGGGCAGCTCCCGGCCCCAGTGGAGGGTCAAGAGGCCCGCGCCGATGACCTCCGCCCCCAGGGTGAACAGGACGACGCTCTTGACCAGGTTGAGGATATCCCCGCGGGGAGTGTGGGCGAAGAGATCCTGCATGATCATGCGCTGCCGGAAAGAAAGGCTGCGCCCCAGCCACCGGAAAAGGGCCACGGAGATGGTCATGACCCCCAGGCCGCCGATCTGGATGAGGCCCAGGATGACCAGCTGTCCCGCCAGCGTGAAGGTGCTTCCCGTGTCCACGACGGTCAGGCCGGTGACGCACACCGCGGAGGTGGCCGTGAAGAGGGCGTCCACCCAGGGAATATACCCGCCGGTGGTGGCCGCCGGCAGCTCGAGCAGGCAGGTTCCCAGGGCGATGGTCAGGAGGAAGCTGGCCAGCACGAGGGTTGCCGGATGCAGTTTGAGGATGCGGCGGCCGAAGGTCATGTCGCGCTCCTGGGGTCCAGGAAGTATTCGCAGATGCGATGGTTCGCGCCATGGCAGAGGTCGCGCAATCGGCTTCCCCCCAACACCATGCGGTCACGGTAGGCTCCGCACACGGTCAGTTCGTGGCGGGAATCGATGGGCCGGTAATGCAGCCGGGGACACATGGCCGCCAGGAGGCTTTGCGGCCTGTCCTCCAGGCCCAGGCCGCCGAGGATCGGCCGAATTCCTCCGGAATCCGGATGGAGACGCTCAACCGGTCGAATGTAGTCCACACCCGCCTGCTGCAGGGATTCCATCAAGGTGCGGTGGCGGCTCCCCAGAAGGGCCACCACGGTGCTGGCCCTGGTGAGGCGCTGGCGTTTGATCGTCGCACACAGCTCCACCAGTGCGGCCCGTTCGCGCAGGGATCTGTTCCCGAAGCGGACGGCGATGATCCGGGGACGCTGTTCGATGGCCATGGCCAGGCAGCGGACCGGGCTGGAAGCCCAGGCTTCTTCGGATGCCGACAGGCCCACCTCACAGGCCGTATCGCACCAAAGAAGATTCAATGCATTGGTTGGCGATGGAGCGTTCATGTCGATCTCTTCTGCTAAGTGGTCACGGTCATCAATACGGTGACGCACCGAGATGGCCGAGGCACCCGGCCGGCAAGGCGCGAGAAGCGCACATACCTGGCGTATGCGCGCGCCGAGCAACGCCGCAGCGCCGGGAGGCATCGGCCATCGAATGCCACGGTATTTATGACCGTGACCACTAAGCCCCGTTCGACCCATTGGCCGTCACCCGGCGGATGTCCCGGCCGAGTTTGATCAGGCTGACAATCACCACCATGAATTCCAGGCGGCCGAGGAACATCGCCAGCGTCTCCGCCCAGAGGGCGGGCAGCGGCATCCCGGGGCCGGTTACCCCGACCGAGAGCCCCACGGTTCCGATGGCCGAGGCAAACTCGAACAGCGCGTCGGGCAGGCTGAAGCCCCAGGTGCAGAGAAGCAGCGCGCCCAGCAAATAAACCGCCAGATACAGAAAGACAAAAACCACCGCCTGGCGCACCTGCCGGTCGCTCACGAAAACGCGCCGGTCGGCTTCCCAGGCGGAACACTCCAGTACCGCCGTTCGGGGCAGCAGGGAGCGCCTGAGCTCACAGACCAGCAGTTTCCACAGCAGGTGGATCCGGAACTGCTTGAGGCCTCCGGCGGTGGAGCAGGTCCCTCCGCCGATGAGCATCAGGCCGATCAGCACCAGAACCCCGAAACCGTTCCAGTCGCGGTATCCCACGGTGGAAAACCCGGTGGTGGTCAGGGCCGATACCGTCTCGAAAATCCCCACGCGCAGGGATTTGCCGAGCTGGGGGTAGAGGGCCCGGCAGGTGACGAGAACCACGGCCGCGGCGGACAGCGGGATCAAAACCGCCATCAACCGGATTTCGCCGTTGCGCCAAACCACCAGCAGCCTGCCGCGCCACAAATACCAGGCGGTCACAAAACTCAGGCTGCCGAGCAGCATGAGGGCCACGGAAACCCCCTCGACGGCCATTGAATTCCAATAGCCGATGCTTTCCGCATGGGTGGAAAACCCGCCCGTGGACACGGCCGCGAAGGCGTGGTTGAGCGCGTCGAAAGGTGTCATGCCGGCCAGCCAATAGGCCAGGGTTCCCGCCGCGGCGTAACTCAGGTAGATGATCAGGACCAGCCGGGCCGACTGACGCACCTGGGGCACCAGTTGGTCGCTGCGGCCTTCGGCACGGGAAATACCGACTCCGGTGGGTCCCACGATGGCCGAGATCATGATGATCGCCAGGCCGGCGCCGCCGGCCAGTTGGATGATGCTGCGCCAGAGCAGCACCAGCCGGCCGGCCCGGCTCACATCCACCACGGAAAGCCCGGTGGTGGTCCATCCGCTCATCGACTCGAAGACCGCCAGCGGGAAGCACAAGCCCTGGATCGACATGAACGGCCAGGCCGAGATGAGGATCACCAGGACCCAGCCGGTCACGACAATCACGCCGCCCTCCGGTACCGAGAGGGTGATCCGGCCATGGGGATGAAAGCCGCGCCACAAGGCCACGCCGATCATCACCAGGCATCCCGCCGGGAGCCCGAAACCCATGGCATAGGCCATCTCTGCGGGGTAGGCGATGAGCCCCAGTAGCGGGGTGAGCATCACCAGCCCGGAGAGAAACAGCATCATCCCCACGGATGAGATGATGGCGGCATAGCGCTCTTTGAGGTATTCCATTTCGCGCACGGACCGCTCCATCTCCGCCTGTGGATAAACACGCATCGGTTCGCCACGCAGCCTTTCGGCCCGAGACGCAGTTTATCCACAGGCTGTCAGGGCTTCTCCCCGGTAAACACCTTCAATACGGGCCCGTGGTTTTCCGGCAGGGTGATCAACACCAGCCGGTCGCCCGGCTGCAAGTCGTCGGGGCCCCGCGGGACGATCGGCCGGTTGTGGCGGATCACCACGGCCACCAGGGCGTTGGTCGGCAGGTGCAGATCCATGAGGCGCTTGCCGATAACCGGCGAACCGGGATCGAGAAGGATCTCGGTGACGTTCACCTGGCCCTCGCCCACCGGGAGAAGATTGGTGATCTGCTCCAGAGAGGCCCGTTGTTCGATGAGGCTGCTGACGACATGGGTGGTGGAAAACGCGGTCACGCCTAATTGCTCGAACACCGCGGCGTTGTCGGGGTCGTTGGCCAGCGCAATGGTCCTGGGGACGCCGAATTGAAGCGACGCCAGCTGGCAGATCACCAGGTTGTCCTGGTCGTTGGGGGTGATGGCCAGCACCACGCCCGCACCCATGGCGCCGACGTCCTTGAGGATCCGGGCGTCGCTGCCGTCTCCACAGACCACCAACGCGGAGAGCTGCCGGGACAACTGCGTGCATTCCGACGGGCTGCGATTGATGATGGCGACCTCATGGCCCTGGGCCGTAAAGTTCCGGCAGAGGAAGTAAAGAGGCTTTCCACCGCCCACGATGATAATCTTCATGCTGCCGGGCCTCCCGGGGGGTCCGTGTCTTCCGTGATGGCGTGGAGAAACATCTCCGCGGCCACCGATGTCGGGCAAATCGTCCGGATCCCCAGGCGGCAATACACCGTCTCCCGCTTGGGATCGAACACCCGGGCCATGACACGGGGCACCTGGAATATCTTCCGGGCCACCTGGGCCACCATCAGGTTGACGTTGTCCTCATGCGTCGTGGCGATCAGAATGTCCGCCCGCTGCAATTTGGCGGCCTTGAGCACCGCCATCTGGCTGGCGTCGCCGGGCACGCGGAATCCGCTGAAATCCGGTGACAGGTCGTTGAAAGTGGCCTCGTTCGGATCGATCACCACAACGGCGTGTCCCTCGCGGCTCAGCTGATTGGCCAGTTGCGATCCCAGGCGCCCGCACCCGACAACGACGATGAAGCGGCTAGCCTTCATGCGGGCCTCCCCTGCGGTCTTTGTCTTCCCGGGGCGGCGGTTCCATGCCCAGAGCGATCTTCCCGGATGGGCTCCAGGATGTCGCCCGCTCCAGATTGACCGCGGCCGGTTCGAATGTGGGGTCGATGTCCAGCGCCGCCCGGTAGTATTTCTGGGCCGCCAGGCGGTCATTCGTGATTTCGAACAACGCCCCGAGGAGGTTGTAGGCCCCGGGCTGCCCGGGGTCGGCGGCGATGGCCCTGCGGGCCGTATCCCGCGCGACGCCGAAGGCCCGGTCGGTGATGTGGCGTTTGGCCAATTCGATCAGCGCGCGGTAATCGCCCGCAAGATCTTCCGCCAGGGACTCGCGATCCATCACCCGTGTGGCCAGCTCCCGGATCTCGGCGGGACTGAAGGGCTTTTGAATGAAATCCACGGCGCCGAGTTTCATGGTCTCCACCGCCGAGGCAATGGTTCCATGGGCGGTAATGATGATCACCCGGATCCTGGGCCAGTGGAGCCGGATCCGGCGCAGGGCCTCCATTCCGTCCATGCCGGGCATCTTCAAGTCCAGAAAGACCAGCCCGAAGGGGCCTTCGGCAAGCTTCTGCAAGGCTTCCTCCCCGTTGACCGCCGTGTGCACCTCCCCCCCGAGAGGCTCCAGCGCCTGGGACATGGTCAGGCGGATGTTCTTCTCGTCGTCCACGATCAGAATCGGATAGTGCTTCATGGGTTTCTCCTATCCACAGACGGCGGTTCGACCGCCGGCAGGGTGAAGGTAAACGTGCTGCCCTGGCCGGCAGTGGATTCCACCCAGATCGTGCCGCCGTGGGCGCGAACGATCTCCTTGCAGATGGCCAGCCCCAATCCCGTGCCGCCGGTTTCCCGGCCCTGCACCTGGATGAATTTCTGGAAAATTTTCGTCTGGTATTCCGGGGCGATGCCCGCCCCGTCGTCCTGAACGGAAACATGGATGTGGGGGCCGACCCTGAGGGCCGCGAGGCGGATGTGGCCTCCCTGGGGCACATACCGCAGCGCGTTGGAAATCAGGTTGGTCAGCACCCAGGTGATCTTGTTGGCGTCCGCGCGCACCCGGGGCAGATGATCCGCGGGCGTCGCGGCGAGGGTTACCTGCCGTATGTCCGCCTGGCTCTTGAAGACCGCCAGGGCATGGTCGAAGAGGGTCGGCAGCGCCACGCGGTCGACTTCCAGTTCGATGCGGCCGGCTTCCAGCCGGGAGAGATCCAGCAGATCACTGACCAGGGCCTTCATGCGCTGCACTTCCTCGTGGGCCGTCTGCAAGAGCACCCGGTCTCTGGCGGGCAAGCCCTGGGCGATGTGCTCCCGCAGCAGGTCAACGCTCATTCCCAGGCTGGTCAGGGGGGTGCGCAGCTCGTGGGAGGCCGCCATGACGAAATCGCTCTTGAGCTGCTCCACCTCCTTCAGGCGGGTGACGTCCCTGAGCAGGAGCACGACCCCGGAAAGGATGCGGTCCCTCCCGCGAATGGCGGTGACCGAAACCAGGTAATGGCGGGATGCGGCTCCCGCCGGGAGCGTCACGATGCGCTGTTCGTCGGGGACGGCCGCCGGCTTTTCGGATTCCACGGCCTCGCGGAGCAGGTCGCACACCTTGGCGGCCGGAAGGATGTCGGGGCATCCCAGGGTGGCGCACGCGGTGAATTCCAGGTCCAGCATACGGCGGGCCGCGGGATTGATGGCCGTCACCCGGAGGGCGGTGTCGAAGACCACCAGGCCGTCGTCGATGCTGGAAAGAATCGCCTCGCCCTTGTTCCTTTCGGCGACGATCTGATCGATATTCAGTTCGTGGTATCGGCCCAACTGGGCAGCCATGCGGTTGAACTCCCCGGCCAGGAGCCCCAATTCGTCCCGGGCCTCCACCGGCACCTGAACGGCGTAGTCTCCCGCGGAGAGCTTGCGCGAGGCATCGGCGAACCGGCGAATGGGGCGCACGATGCGCTCGGCCAGCAGGAGGCTGAAGACCAGGGCCACGGCAAAGGCCAGCCCGGCCACCACCAGGGTGGACCAGATGGCCCGTTCGGCCGCGTGTCCCGCCGTGACGCTCGCGGCGTACATGGTCGCCTCGTTGAGCTGCCGGAGTTGGATGCAGGCCCCGCGCACGCCGGCAATGAGGGGCCGGATGGTCTGCCGGTAGACATTCCCGGGTGGCGGCTTGAGCCCGCCGTGGGTGGCCCCCTGCCGCGTGAGCTCGAAAAGCCGATCCCGGAAGCCCTGGTATTCGGCCTCGATGGCCTGGACCAGATCACCTTCCCCCGGGATGGTGATGTTGTCCTTGGCCCGGGCCAGCCATTCCCAGAAGACCGGTTCGTTTTCGCGGACTTGCGCGACGCCTGGCGCGACTTCCCCCAGCAGCAGGAGCAGGATGCCGCTGTCCTGGCGTTGAAGGGCATCCAGCATGTTTTCCGCCGCCAGGATGCTCCGGTAGTTCTCCTTAAGGATGGCGTCGCTGGCCCGGCCCAGGGCAATCAGGTTCAGCACGGCCCAGCCCACCACGAGCCCCATGAGGACGAAGCCGACTCCATAGCCGATCAGTATTTTCTTTTTCAGCGGCATGCGGCACTGCCCGTTGCGGTTCACCGGGGCGCCCCTGGCCTTAGCTCAAAGCAAAATGAGTGCCTTGCAATTTAATTGCTTGGAATTAAACAGAAAATTGCTTTCGGAGGCGGGATGCCGGGACGATCGGGGCGTGATTTCTTGAATTTTGCACGGAAATGACCTTGCACCCTGCAAGGTGGATCAGTCCAACTGGTATTTCTTGCGCTTGCGCCAGAGGGTGGCCGGGTCGATCCCCAGGGCCCGGGCGGCGTCTTCCAGGGAGGCGCTGCGCAGCATCGCCTCCTGGATGTGGCGCTTCTCCATTTCCGCCAGGCTTGCGATGGGGGCGGCGGAGGCGGCCCGGGGATTGAAATGCGCAATTCCGGCCGGCAGGTCCTCGGGGTTTACCTCGGTGTCCCGGGCCATCACCACCAGGCGCTCGATGGTGTTCAGCAGCTCCCGGACGTTGCCGGGCCAG
>DJGG01000236.1:3053-22517 GCA_002432195.1 Desulfobacteraceae bacterium UBA5852 | reverse complement strand
CCACCAGGCGGGGATCGAACTGGGTGCCGCGCCGCTGCCGGAGGTAGTCCAGCACCTGGCCGGGCTCCCAGGCGGCCTTGTAGACCCGCGGGTGCAGCAGGGCATCGAAGACGTCGGCGATGGACGTGATGCGGCCGAAGAGGTGAATCTGCTTTCCCTTGAGCCCCAAGGGGTAGCCGCTGCCGTCCCACCACTCGTGGTGCTGCCGGGCGGCGATCACCGCCGCCTCCAGAATTTCGCGCCGGGAGCTCTTCAGGATCTGGTAGCCGATCTCCGTGTGGTGCTTGACGATGGCGAACTCCTCCGGCGTCAGGCTCCCCGGCTTGAGCAGCACGGCATCCGGGATGCCGACCTTCCCCACATCGTGCATGGGGGAGGCCATGCGCAGCAGGTCCGCCTGTCGTGGGCTCAAGCCGGCCTTGCGGGCCAGCAGGTGGGAGGCTTCCGCCACCCGGCGGACGTGGTGGCCCGTCTCCTTCGAGCGGCTTTCGATGACTTCCCCCAGGGTGAGGATCATTTCCTTCTGGGTGTCGATGATCTCCTGGTTCAGGGTGACGTTCTCGAAGGCCGCGGCCACATTGGAGGAGAAGATGCCGATCAGCTTGCGGTCCAGCTCCGTCAGCCGGCGGCAGCCCCGCAGGTACAGCAGGTGGCTGGCACCGCTTTGCGTGCTGAAAAAGCCCACGAAGCGGTCGTCCAGAAACAGGGAGCGCCGTTGGCTGACGGCTCGGTCCAGATGCGCCATCACCGCGGGCGTTACGGCGTCCTGGACCCGCCGCCCCTCCAGCGCGGCGTACTTTCCGGTCCCGGCCATGATGACGAACGCGCTGCTCTTGCGGGAGGCCGCGAAACCCGAGCCCATGAGGATGGCCGAGCTCGCGTCCATTTGCAGCAGGGCGGTCAGCTGCATCAGGACCCCCTGGGCCAACTGGCACAGCGACTGCATTTCGAAGAGATTGGCGGAGGCCTCGATGATCTTCTCGAGGCCCCGGCGGTTCTGTTCGATGATCCGCAAGTCCCGGTAGGACCGCAGGGACGCGGTGACGGTGGTGAAGAGCTTCTGGGCCGTGAGCTCGGTTTTCTCCTTGTAGTCGTTGATGTCGTATCGCGCGATCACCTGGTTTTCGGGCGCCTTGCCGGGCTGCCCGGTGCGCAGGACGATGCGCACGAAGGGGTTGGCCAGCTCTTCCCGGATGCGGCCGACGACCTCGAGCCCCGCGTCGTCGGTCTCCATGACCACATCCAGCAGGATGAGGGCCGTGTCCGGGTGCCGGGCCAGCACCCGGAGGGTTTCGGCCCCCGAATAGGCGCTCAGGAACTCCAGGCGGCGGCCTTCGAAGGCGAAATCCGCCAGGACCATGCGGGTCATGCCGTGCACCTCGGCTTCATCGTCGGCGATCAGGACCTTCCACCGCCGCGCTTCCTTCGGGCGCTCCTCCGGCGCACAGGAGGTTTGCGCACCGCTGGGGCATTCCTCCCCATTGGCCACCGCAGGGTCATGCAGGGGTGTCATCGGCCATCTCCTTGGAACGGGCTTCGCGGGGAAAGGCGATGGTGAAGGCGGTCCC
The DNA here is from genome assembly GCA_002432195.1 of Desulfobacteraceae bacterium UBA5852. GTDB lineage: Bacteria > Desulfobacterota > Desulfobacteria > Desulfobacterales > UBA5852 > UBA5852. The sequence continues at coordinate 20,949 of DJGG01000236.1, read as the reverse complement.
CTTTCCCGGCGCGCTTTCACAATCGATGCGGCCGTTCAGGCGCCGCACCACCAGATGGTAGACGATGTGCATGCCCAGTCCGGAGCCTCCCTGGTCCCGCCGGGTGGTGAAGAAGGGATCGTAGATCTTCCGCAGGGTTTCGGCGGACATGCCCCTGCCGTTGTCGCTGTAGCGCATCTCCACCCGGTCGTGGGCAACGGACACCGCCAGGCGGATGCGGCCCTGCTCCAGGCCCTCGAAGCCGTGCAGGAGGGAGTTCACCACCAGGTTGGTGATGATCTGGGAAATGGCGCCGGGGTCGCCCACGAGGGTCAGCCCTTCCGGGCAGTCCATCTCCAGGCGGTGGCCCGTGCGCTTGAACTTGGGGCGCAGGCTCACCAGCACCATGTCCATATAGTCCTTCAGGTCGAACCGGCGCCGGTCTTCGGTGGCCTGGTCCACGGCCACCTGCTTGAAGCTTTTCACCAGGTCGGCGGCGCGGGCCAGGTTGGTCATGATGCTGGCGGCGGCTTCCTGCATGGCGCTCACGTACGGCCTCAGGGCTTCGGCCTCCAGGCGGCCGTCACCCAGCCGCTCCACCAGCGCCTCGAGCTTCAGCTGCATCCAGGAGGCCGCGGTGACGCATATTCCCACGGGAGTGTTGATTTCATGGGCCACCCCGGAAACCAGCTCACCCAGGGCGGCCATTTTCTCGGTCTGCACCAGCTGGTCCTGGGTGCGCCGGAGGTCGGCCAGGGATTGCTGCAGCGCCTGGTAGCTGGCATGCAGCTGGGCAGTCCGGTCCCTGACCCGCTGCTCCAGCTCGTCGTTCAGGCGCCGCAACTCATCTTCCGCGTGCTTGCGGTCGGAAATGTCCCGCACGATGCCGATGAATTGGCGCTTCCCGGCCACCCGCATTTCACTGACCGCCAGGTCCATGGGAAACTCCTGGCCGCATTTCCGCCGCCCCCGGACCTCCCGGCCGATGCCGATGATGCGGGCCCGGCCCGTGCGCAGGTAGTTGCCCACATAGCGGTCGTGGCGGCGGCGATAGGGCTCGGGCATCAACATCTTGACGTTCTGCCCGATCACCTCGCCGGCCGTGTACCCGAAGATCCGTTCGGCCGCCGGATTGAACGTCCGGACGATGCGCGCCTCGTCGATGCTGATAATGCCGTCCAGGACGTTGTCCAGCACGGCCCGGAGATAGGCGGCGTCCGGATGTGGCGCCGCAGCCGCGGCATGGTGCTTGTCGGCCTCCCGGTCCACGCGCGTGTGCCCTCCTTCATCCACCGGCGCCATGGACCGCGGCGGCCACCGCCACCCGGTCCCGGCCTGCCGCCTTGGCGGCGTACAGCGCCCGATCCGCCGATTTGAGCGCCTCCTTGGCCGACTCCCCGTGCTCCGGGAAAACGGCGACCCCCAGCGACACGGTGATCTGTTCGATCACCTGGCCGTGCCGGATGCGCAGCTTTTCCTTCACGCCCCGGCGTAGTTCCTCCGCCCGGCTGCGCGTGTTCTCCAGGGAGGCTTCCGGCAGGATGATCGTGAACTCCTCGCCACCGTAGCGGCAGGCGATGTCCTCGCCGCGGGTGCAATCGATGAGGAAAGCGCCCAATTCCCGCAGGAGATGATCGCCGGCATCGTGGCCGTTGCGGTCGTTGAAGGCCTTGAAGTGATCCACATCGATCACGATGATGCCCAGGGGGGTGCCCCGCCGCCGGGCCCGGCGCTCCTCCCGCATGAGGCTGCCTTCCATGTGCCGGCGGTTGTACAGGCCGGTCAGCGGGTCCCGGATGGACTGGGAGCGCAGGGTCTCCCGCAGCCGCAGGCTGGTGAGGCTCGGCGAGTAGCGTTCGGCGATGCTCACCAGCAGCATCTTCTTGGCCTCGAAGGCATGCTCCGCTTCGTACGGGTATGGGCTTTCCTCGCCGAGGCACATGTGCAGCACCCCCAGCACTTCCCCCTGGGCGTGCATGGGCGCGCAGAGACAACCGACCTTGGGGATCTCGTGGTGATGCCGGCACAGGGGGTCGATACCCGGCTGGAGAACGCAGTGCACCTTTCCCCGGCGGATGGCCCAGCAGTCGTCCTGGTCGAACTCCGGCTCCACCCCCGCAGGCGTGCCCCAGGAGGCCACCACCCGCAGCAGCCGGTAGGGGTTGTCCAGGATGCTCAGGTAACCCGAGTCCGTCGGGAAGAGCCGCTGGCAGATGCTGGCCACGGAGGTGTAGGTTTCCGCCTCCGTGTTGCAGGCCTGGAGCAGTTCGCTCAGCTCGTTGAGGTACACGATGGCGTTGGTGCGCGATTCGAGCTTCTGGACCGTGCGGGTCAGGCGCGCGTTGGCCTGAGTCAACTCGGTGGTCCGCTGCCGCACCTCGTCTTCCAGTTGTTCCCGCTGCTGGCGAACGGTGGCTTCGGCCCGCTTGAGCTGGGTGAAATCCTCGTGGATCACACCCACCCCCGCAATCTGGCCGTTGGCATCCTCGATGGGGGTCAGGTGGTAGCGCAGGTGGATCTCCCGCCCCCATTTGGTCACATAGGGGTGGTCGGCCACCATGGGTGTCCCGGTCTCCAGGCAGCGGCGGATGTCCTCCGCGATCCCCGACTCCACCAACAGGGGAAATTCCAGCACGTTGATGGCCTGGGTGGCGGCGGCGGAAGGCGAACCCAGGATTTCGACGGTTTTGGGATTCACTTCCAGAATGCGGCCTTGGCGGTCGATGGTGAGGATCCCCAGGGGGGCGTTGTGGATCATCCGCCGGTAGCACTCCCCCCGCTGCCGGAGGGCGGCCAGGGCCTGCCGGATCCTGCGGATTTCGCACTGCAGCGTGCGGACCCGGCGTTGCAGGGCTTCATAGGTGGGCTTCGACGGCATGCCGGATCCTTTCCGCGCCCCGCCGGCAAGGCTTTTCCCGCGCAAGCGCGCAGACTTCCCCGCCGACGGCCGCCCGCCACGGGCAGGCGCATGCTGCCGCCGGCAAACGGCGCAAGCGCCGCGCGCACCCGTTAGGCCATCGGGTTTGGGGGGCAGGCCCCATGGCGTATCGCCCACAGGCCCCCTGCAAGCGGAAACGTAATGATCTTTGCCCGGCTGTCAAAAGCTTTAGAAATCGGTAGGTTCAGGGGGGAAGGGCCGCGTTGCCGGCCCGGCGCCGGGCGGGGCGGACGGCCGACCCGCCGCTTGTGCATGCCGGCGGGAGTGGTTAACGTTTTGGCAAGTTGACCGGCACGCCACGTGAAGGCCTGTGGATGCAGACGAACAGGAGGTCCCATATGACCGACGGACCGCAGGAAACCGTAGACTGCCCCGAGTGCCGGGGCATCGGAAAGATCAGCGCCCATAACTGCGGCGGCTGCCAGGGTCTGGGGGAAATCATCGTGCACTCCCATGCGCACCGGCACGGAGACACCCGGCACGACCACCCTCACCCCCATGCCGCGCCGCACCGACCCGGTGAACCCGAAATTCACGAGCATCGGCACCGTTGATGCCGAAGGAAGGAGGCTGCCATGCCGAAACGCAAAGCCGAAGCACGCTGGGAAGGCGGATTGAAGGACGGTCGCGGAATGATGAAACTGGGAAGCGGCGCCTACGAAGGGGCCTACTCCTTCGGATCCCGATTCGAATCCGCCGGTGGCACGAACCCGGAAGAACTGATCGGCGCCGCCCATGCCGGCTGCTTTTCCATGGCCCTGTCCTTGATGCTGGAACAGGCCGGCTTCAAACCCAAGCGCATCGACACCCGGGCGGAGGTGACCCTCGAAAAGGTCCACGACCATTTCGAGATCACGCGCATCCACCTGCACACCGAAGCGGAAGTTCCCGGAATCGACGAAGCCACCTTCCGCGAAAAGGCCACGTCCGCCAAGAACGGCTGCCCCGTGTCCCGGGCCCTGACCGGCACGCGGATCGAGCTGGAAACGCGGCTCAAGGCCTGACGCCGAAAGCTCTCAGCCGCCTGTGGATAAACAAGCGGCTGACCGGCATTGCCCGGACCGCTCCGCCTCCCGCGGAACGATACCCAACGGCCGGGGCCCGCCCGCGCGGGTGGGCCCCGGCACCCCCCCGCCCCCTGCCGCGGTAACCGCTACAACAGGGCCCGCAGTTCGGCCGCTTTGGGGAAAAGGCCGAAAAGACCCCCGGTGTGCAGGAAAACGACGCGCTCGCCGAAGGCCGCCGGATCGGCCTTGAGGCACTGCGCCATGCCGAAGAAGGCTTTGCCCGTGTACACCGGGTCCAGCACGAGGCCCTCCCGGCGGCAGACGTGGGCGATCAGCTCCAGTTCCGCGGGGCGGGACAGGGCGTAGCCGTCCCCCACGTAGCCGTCCACGATCTCCAGGTCACCCTCCCGGGTGAAGGGGATATCCAGGCGGAAGCGCTCGATGGCCTCCCGGCAGATGTCCCCGGAGACCCTCAGGAAATAGTCCCGGTCGTCGCACACGTTGACCCCCACCACGCGCACGTCCAAACCCAGAAGCAGCCTGCCCAGCACGAGACCCGCGCCGGTGCCCCCCGAGCCGGTGGCGTGAACCACCGTCGTGGATTTGCGGCCGCCGGCGTCCAGGCCGGCGATGTCGGCGGCCAGCTCGGCCATGGCCCGGGCGTACCCCCAGGCGCCCACGGCGTCCGAGGCGCCCTCGGGGATGACGTAGGGCTTGCGCCCGGCCGATCGGAGCGACTCCGCGATTTCGGGAATCCGCTCCCCTTTGCGAAGCTCCNNGCCCGGCCCGCCGCAAGGCCTCGGCCTCGCGGGCAAAGATCTCCCCCCGGCGGCGGTACTCCTCCGGCGAGACCCAGACGATGCGGGCCCCGGCCAGCCGGTCCAGCAGGCTGTTGGCCTCCAGGGGGGGCGGCGCCCCGGGGTCGGCCACGCGCAGGAGCAGCGTGCAGCCCAGGCCCAGGCGGGCGGCCGCCAGGGCCGTGGCCCGGCAGTGGTTGGACTGGGCCCCGCCGCAGGTGACCACGCAATCGGCCCCCTGGGCGCGCGCGTCGGCCAGCACGTATTCCAACTTGCGGATCTTGTTGCCGCTCAGCTCCGCGCCGGTGTAGTCGTCGCGCTTGGCCCACAATTCCACCCCCAGCTCCCGGCCCATGCGGGGCATGGGCTGCAGGGGCGTGGGGGCCTGGGCCAGTTCCAGCCGGGGCGGGGCCACGGCGTCGATGCGGGACGTGAACGGATTGACGGGGTGCGGGGCCGGCATGGGAGGTCTCCTCTCGTGGGTGGAAGCGGGTCCCGGCCGCCGACGGACCGCACCGGGCGAAAACAGGCCCCCCCGCGGCAAGCGACCCGGAAGGGTTGCGCGCCGTTGCGCGGGGGCCGCAACACGGCAGTTCAGTCCGACGCCGGCTTATCCGCGGCCCGGGCCGGGGTAGAGGCGGGGAAGCTCTGGGTTGAGACGGGCCAGCAGGTTGTAGACCGAGCGCTCCGCCAGGGGGGCGAGCTCCTGGAGATCGATGACCGCATCCCCCTGGCGGCCGTAGAGCACGATCTCCTCGCCCTCGCGCGCGGACCCGCCCGTCACGCGCAGGCAGACGTGGTTGGCCGTCACCGAGGCCACCAGCGGGTGGCGCGCCCCCCCCAAAAGGGCTTCGGCCCGCCCGGCGAGCTGCAGCGGGTACCCGTCGGCATAGCCGATGGCCCCCACGGCGAGGGTTTCGTCCCCCGGGGCGCGGTAGGCCCGGTGATAGCCCACCGGATCGCCGGCCCGCAGGCGCCTCACGGCGGCCACCCGGGCCTTCAGGGTCAGCGCCGGCTCGAGGGCGATGCGCCGGCGCCGGTGCTCCTCGGCCGAGGGGTAGTGGCCGAAGAGCATGATCCCGGGCCGCACCATGTCCAGGGCCAGCTCGGGGGAGGCCAGGATGGCGGCGCTGGAGGCCGCGTGGCGCAGCCCCAGGGGGATCCCCCGGGCCGTCGGGCCGGCCAGGGCCGCGGTGAAGCGCTGGACCTGGAGCCGGTCGAACTCCGGGTCCTCGCTCAAGGCGGTGAAGACCCCCGCGATGCGCACGCCGTTCAGGCCCGCCACGGCGGCGATGTAATCCGCCGCCCGGTCGTGGGGCACGCCCATGCGGCCCAGGCCGGTGTCGATCTTGATGTGCACGGCGGCGGTGCGCCCCTGGGCGGCGGCCGCCCGGGCGAGGGCCCCCACGGCGTCCGTGGACACGGATTGGGCGATCTCCTGGGCCACGATGCCCTCCGCCTCGGCCGCGGTGAAGGGGCCCAGGTTGAGCACCGGCAGCGTGAGCCCGGCGGCACGCAAGGCCACGGCCTCCCGCAGGCAGCCCACGCAGAGGGCTGCGACCCCCTCCTCCCGGGCCAGCCGGCGCGCCACGGGCACCAGCCCGTGACCGTAGGCGTTGGCCTTGATCACCGGCATGAGGGGCACGCCGCACCAGCGGCGGATCCGCGCGCAATTGCGCCCCACGGCCTCCAGATCCACCTCGATCCAGGGGCCCGCCAGGTCTTCGGCCCGGCCGGGGGCCGGTGCCGGTGTGTCGCCGGTCAGCTGCATGGCCGTCCACGGGGGCGGCCCCCAAGGGGTCGCCGGAAGGTCAGTGGGTCAAAATCTTGCTCAGGAAGAGCAGGGTCCGCTCGCTTTGCGCCCGGGTGAAGAACTCGTCGGGGGGGGCCGTTTCCACGATCTGCCCGGCGTCCATGAAGATCACCTTGTGCCCCACCTCCCGGGCGAACCCCATTTCGTGGGTGACCACCACCATGGTCATGCCGTCCCGGGCCAGTTGGATCATGACCTCCAGGACCTCGTTGATCATCTCCGGGTCCAGGGCGGAGGTGGGCTCGTCGAAGAGCATGATCTTGGGCTGCATGGCCAGGCCCCGGGCGATGGCCACGCGCTGCTGCTGGCCTCCGGACAGCTGGGCGGGGTAGGCGTCGGCCTTCTCGTGGATGCCCACCTTGTCCAGGAGGTCGAGGCCCAGCTGGCGGGCGTGGGCCGCCTTGAGCCGGCGGACCTTCATGGGGGCCAGGGTCACGTTCTCCAGGGCCGTCATGTGGGGGTAGAGGTTGAACTGCTGGAACACGAAGCCCACGTCGGCCCGCAGGTGAATGAGGTCCGTGCCCGGGTCGTGCACCGGGACGCCGTCCACGTGGATCTCGCCGGACACGATGGTCTCCAGGCGATTGATGCAGCGGATCAGGGTGCTCTTGCCCGAACCGCTGGGGCCGCAGACCACGGCCACCTCGCTGCGGGCGACATCCAGGTTGATCGCCTGCAGCACGTGCAGGGGTCCGAACCACTTGTTGACGTTGCGAAAGCGTATCATGGGCGATCGTTCTCCGCCGGCGCCGCTCACAGCGAACTTTCCTCAACCGTCAGGCGCGTCTCCAGCCGGTTGGAGACCCACACCAGGGGATAGCAGATCAGGAAGTACATCAACCCCACCAGCCCGAAGACCAGGATGCCGTTGGGGATGCGCTGGACGGTGAGCCAGCCCACCCGGGTGACGTCGGTGAGCCCGATCACCGAGACCACGGCCGTGTCCTTGATCAGGAGCACGTACTGGCCCACCAGGGGCGGCAGGATCGGCCGCAGGGCCTGGGGCACCACCACGTAGCGCATCTGCTGGAGCCAGGTGAGCCCGCTGGCGGCCGCGGCCTCCTTCTGCCCCGGCCCCACGCCCTGGAGAGCGCCGTAGACGATCTCGCAGATGTAGGCGGTGCCGTAGACCGAGAGGCTCAGGACCGCCGAGGCAAAGGCGTCCAGGTGCACGCCCCACTCGGGCAGGATGAAGAAGATGATGAAGAGCTGCACCAGAAAGGGCGTTCCGCGGATCAGGTCCAAGTAGGCGGAAAGCGCCAGGTCCACGGCGCGCACCCGCCCCGCCCGGGCGATGCCCAGGGCAAAGCCGCACACGGTGCCGATGGTCAGGCTCAGCCCGGCCACCTGCACCGTGACCCCCAGGCCTTTGAAAAAAAAGGGCAGCGACGCCATCAGGCTCTGCAGGTAGTGTCCCCACATGGTCTCAAAGCCCTCCCGCGGGCCGGAAGATCAACCGCTTCTGCCATTGCCCGGACGCGTATTTCAATACGAAATACAAGAGCAGATAGAGCACCGCGGTGGTGAAGAAGCCCTCGGCCGGCATGAAGCGCTCCGAGGCCATCAGCTGCCCGGCCCGGGTCAGCTCGAAGACCGAAATGAGGGCCAGAAGCGCGCTGTCCTTGACCAGCACGATCATCTGCCCCAGCAGCGCGGGGATCGAGACCCCGATGGCCTGGGGCAGGATGACGTAGCGCAGCCGCTGGAGGAGGTTCAGCCCCGAGGCCACCGCCGCCTCGGTCTGGCCCCGGGGGATGGACATCACCCCGGCGCGGATGATTTCGGCCACATAGGCCCCGCTGTTCAGCGCCAGGGCCATGATGCCGGTCTGGGTTTCGGTGGCCCGCAGCCCCAGGGCGGGCAGCCCGAAGTAGAAGAAATAGAGCTGGGCCAGCAGCGGGGTGGAGCGGATGATTTCGATGAAGGCCACGGCCGGAACGATCAACAGCCGCCGGCCCGAAAGGCGCATCACGCAGGCCACGATCCCCACCAGCATGGCCCCCACCAGGGCGGCCAGCGAGATCCAGGCCGTGGCCCCCAGGCCGTGGAGAAACTGCGGCATGGTGGCCCAGATGACGCGGAAATTGAACGTCTCCAGCATGGGGGGGTCCGCTCCGCGGCGTCCGTGCCCGGGCCGGGGGTAAGCCGGTCCGGGCGCGGACGTCCGGTTATCCACGGGTGATCAATGGTCCTTCTGCCAATCGGTGGTCTTCACCCAGTAGTTCATGTTGGCCTCGTAGCGGCCATCGGCCCGGATCCACTCGAAGAAGAGGTTGACCCACTCCAGCAGGTGACGGTCCTCGGGGCGCACGGCAAAGCTCAGGGGCTCGTAGGAGAGCATGGCCGGCAGGATGGTGAGGGTGCCCGGCGGGTAGGTGGCCGCCATGGCGTTCACCGAGCTCAAGTCCGCCACGCCCACGTCCGCATGCCCGGCCACCACGGCGTTCATGGCGATGTTGCCGCCGCCCTTGTACTCCTTGATGGTGGCCTTGGGCATCTGCTTCTTGGCGGTTTCGGTGTAGCTGGAGCCCAGCAGGGTGGCCACCGTGACCTCGGGCTTGTTGGCGTCGGCCGCCGACTTGATGGGGGAGCCGGTCTTGACGTACATGACCTGGCCGGTGGTGTAGAACGGGTCGGTGAAGGAGACCTTCAGGGCCCGGCTCAGCTTGGTGGTCATGTCGGCCGCCAGGATGTCGGCCTTCTTGGACAGCAGGGCGGGAATCAGGCCGTCCCAGTCGTAGTCCAGGAAGACCACCTTGACGCCCATCTCCTGGGCCATGAGCTTGCAGAATTCCACCGAACTGCCGGTGCGCTCGCCGTTCTTGTCCACGAAGCTGAAGGGGGGCCCCTGGGTCTGGACGGCCACGCGCAATTCCCCGCGCTGGACAATCTCCTCCAGGGTGTCGGCCTGGGCCACGGCGGCCAGCCCGACGAACAGGACCAGAACCAACAGGATTCGACCGAGTTTCGCCATACGCATCACGCTTCTCCTTGTACCTGGGGTTGGGTGTACGGCAGGGGATGCCGGATTCCGGTCAGCCCAGCCACGCGCATTCCTCCTCAACGCGGATGCCCCGGCGCTCCAGTTCGGCCATGAAGCGCGCGCCGGGGATGTCCTTCAAGGGGGACAGGATCCCGGGGGCCGCGATCTCCCCCCGGGCGATCATCTGGGCCACGATGCTCGCGGTCCAGCCCACCCCCAGGCTCATGCCCAGCAGGCCGCTGGCCGGATCGCGGGCGATGAGCAGCCGGGTGGTGATCCGCAGGGGGCGGCCGTCCTTCTCCCCCTCCAAGACGTTCACCATGGGGGTGAGGTCTTTTTCCCGCGGCCCGTACTGCAGGCGGGGCTCCAGGTGCCGAACCAGGAACTGCTTGGGGGAAACCCCGCCGGGCAGGCCGGGCACAGGGGTTTCGTCCAAAAACCCGAGGCGCTTCATGACCCGCCAGAAGTCGCGCCAGCCCGGCCAGCGCAGCGAATAGCGTCCGGCCTGCCGCACGCTGCCGGAGAGCCCCAGGCGCGCGACATAGGCCACCGCGTCGCCGTTGGGGATGGCTTCCAGGCGGCCCAGACCGGGAAAGTCGATGGTGTGGTTCATGCCGGTTTCGTGCTGCTCGGCCGCCGGCACGTCGAGCGCCACGCCGTCGCGCACGAAGCGCGCGGGCCGCATCTGGCTGGTGAGCACCATCTCCCAGTTCCAGCTGATCTTGTAGTTCAGCGGGTTGTCGCAGGCCGCCTTCTCGGGAATCCCGCCGCAGTAAGAGTCGAGCCGCGTGAGGCGGTCGAAGCGGGGGACGGCGTTGCCGATGATCACCAGGTCGATCCCCGGGTCCAGGCCGCACTCGGGCATGATGGTCACCCCCTGGCGGCGGGCCGGCGCGTCCAGATGGCTCAGGCCGTGGGCGTAGTTCGTGCTTACCAGGGGCACGCGGGCGGCGATGGCCGCCTCGAAGGCCGCGGGCATGAACCGGATGGGCAGCAGGTCGATGGCCGCATCCGCCCCCTGGGCGAGAAGCGCCTGCAGGGCAGCGCCGTCCGCGGCATCCACCGGCACCGGCCGGAGCTTGGCGCATCCTTCGAGGGCCGCGAAGCTCTCCAGGCCATCCAGGCGGGCGTCGGCGCAGACCACCGCGGTCACCTCGGGACTGCGCAGAAGATCGATGACGGCGGCTTTGCCCTGGTAACCCAGGCCGCCCAGAACGACGATTTTCATGCTGGGTACTCCCGGTGGTGGCGGCGCAAGGCCGCCCAGATCGGTCCCTCCCGTGGGGCGACCGTTCCGGTGCGGTCGCGGGGGGGCTTACCTTGATACCCTGGATGCTGGACCTATGCAAGAATTTGATGACCGTGCCGTGGACAATTGTGCTGGCCGGGCAGGGGGCCGCGGATGCCCGTGACCACTCGGCCCGGGGTGGGGTGGCCCCACGGCCCCCGCCCCGTCTTGAACCCGGAGCGCGATGTTGGTAGGGTGGCGCCCAGCGTGATGTGCGGGCGCATGGCAAGCATGGGGACGGGGTGGCGGCGGGAGGGACAGGGAATGGTTCTGCGCGAGGCGCGGCCGGAGGATGCACCGGCCGTCACCCGGCTCTATCGGCTTCTGGTGCCCGGGGACGGGCAGGTCGGGGTGACCCCCGAACGCATCCGGGCCATCGGGGCCGACCCCCACAACTTTCTCTTCGTCGTGGAGCAAGACGGCGGCCTGGCCGCCACCGGTTTCCTCACCGTGTGCCTGGACCCCATGTACGGCCGCCTCCCCTTTGCGGTGCTGGAAAACCTGGTGGTGGACCCTGCCCGGCGCCGGCAGGGGTGCGGGCGCTTCCTCATGCAGGCCATCGAAGACATCTGCTGGCGGCAGGGGTGCACCAAGATCATGCTGCTCAGCAGCGCCTTCCGTGCCGAGGCCCACCGCCTCTTCAGCGCCCGGGGATTCGCCGGGGACAAGAAGCGGGCCTTCGTCAAGTACCGCCGGGACGCCTTCGACGCCTCCCGCCGCGGCGGCTGAAAGGCGGCAAGAGGCGGCTGCGGCGGGAGACGCGGGCCCGGGGCGCCGCTTGTCCGTCGTCGGTCAGAACTCCCCCAGGTGCGCCTCACCCGCCGGTGCGGGAGGGGTCCCGCGGACCGACGGCGCGGAATGCGTCCGCCCCCTTGCCGTCAGGGCCGCGCCTTTGGAGGCCAGGTGGGCCAGCGTGCGCAGGAGCCCGGAAGACGAGGGCTCGCGAAGCCCACCGTGCCCCTGGCCCGTCCCCCCCACCATGGCAATCAGCTCGTCCACGAAGGCCTTCATCTGCTCGGCCTGGGCATTCATCTCCTCGCTGGCGCTGGCCGACTCCTCGGCGGTGGCGGCGTTCTGCTGGGTGACCTTGTCCATCTCGGTGACCGCCGTGTTGATCTGCCCGATCCCCTGGGCCTGCTCGCCGGAGGCCGCCGCGATCTCGGCCACGATGCCCCCCACCTTGGTGGTGGACGCGGCCACCTCGCCGAAGGCCTGGCTGGTCCCGGCCACGATCTCCGAGCCCTCCTTGACCTTCTTCACCGTGCCCTCGATGAGGGCCGCGGTGTTCTTGGCCGCCTCGGCCGCCCGCAGGGCGAGGTTGCGCACCTCGTCGGCCACCACGGCGAAACCCGCCCCGGCCTCGCCGGCCCGGGCCGCCTCCACGGCGGCGTTCAAGGCCAGGAGATTGGTCTGGAAGGCAATTTCGTCGATGGTCCTGATGATCTTGCTCGTCTCCTCGCTGGCCTTGGAGATCGCGGCCATGGAGCCGGTCAATTGCGTCATCGACTGGTTGGCTTTGGCCACCACCTGGCTGGCCGCCTTCATCAGGTTGTCGGCCTGGGCGGCGCTGTCGGCGTTCCGCCGGGTCATGGAGCTCATCTCCTCCAGGGAGCTGCCGGTCTCCTCGATGGAGGCGGCCTGTTCGCTGGAGCCCTCGGCCAGGGACTGGCTGGCCGAGGACACCTGCCCGGCCGCCGAGGAAACCTGCCCGGCCCCCTCGTTCAACCCGTCGATCACCCGGTGGATGGGGCGCGTGATGCTGCGGGTGATGAACACCGCGGCGGCAATCCCCACGCCCAGGGCCACAAAAAGCCCCACGAGCATGACCTTCACCGCGCCGCGCAGGGTGGCGGCGGCCTGGTTGGCGATCTGGTCGGTCTGCTCCCCGGCCGCGCGCACCAGGTTGCCCGCCACCTCCAGGGCCTTGCCGCCGGAGGTCACCCGCTCGCTGTTGAGCCGCTCCAGGGCCTCGGAGATCCCCAGGTATTTCTCCATGGCGCCCTTGTAAGCCGCCGCGGCGGCCAGGATCCGGGCGAGCTCCTCCCGGTCGGCCGGCATCCGGGTGATCACCCGCAGTTGCCGCCATATGTCCTCGATGGCCGGGAAGACACCCATGAACCCTTCCCGGACGATCCGGGAGTCGCGCTGGGCGCGGGATTGGAAATCGGCGATGCGCGCCGTATGGCCCAGGTCGACGAGCCCGCTCACCAGGGTGATCTTGGCCTGGCGTTCGGCAAGGGCCTCCGCCCCGGCACCCCCGGCAATCTCCCCGGCCAGGGCCGCGTGCTGGTTCTTCAGCAAGGCCTGCGCCGCTTCCATGTACTTGTCGGCCAGGTCGGCCATCTCCCTGGCCACGGCGGCCTGGTTCGCGACCTCGCGGGCGGTCGCGTTCATCAGCTGCCCGTAGGCGCTCACGGCCTCCTTGGCCGCCCCCAACCGGTCCTTCAACTGCACCAGGTGCACGGCCGCGGCGCTCAGCCGCTCCAGTTCCCCCAGGGTCTCCTGCACCTGGCCCATGGCCGCGGCCCCTTCCTCGTGGAACTTCTGCTCGCCCGTGTAGTTGTAGGCCCGCATGGCGTACATGGTGCGGTAGATGCGCCGCTCCAGGGTGCCGGCCAGCTGCGCCTCCGGCGCGTACTCCTCGGCCAGCATGACCGAGCCGTCCTCCACCCCCCGCATCTGCACGATGGCGATCCCCCCCAGCAGCCCGGCGATCACCAGGAGCACCCCGAAGCCCCCCACGATCTTGGTTCCCAGCTTCATGCGGTTCACGATCCTTTCCTTGGCAGTTGCCGATCCGGCATTTGGATTGCGGCCGACGATGGCCTAGATCGTGTTATCGGTCGCAGCCACGAGGACTTAACCCCTCCAGGCGATTTTGTCCGCGGCGCCGCATTCCCCGGGCGATCCCGGGCTTGCCGCCGTCCCCGAAGGCGGCAAGCGTGAGGCCGGCATGCCAGGGGACCGCCGCGCGTGGCCGGCCGGCGGACCAAGCGATTGCCGCGGCTATCCGAAATACAGGAGGTGGAAATGACGCCGGCCTCGACATGTTGCCGGCACTGGCGGCTGGCCTTGGGGATTAAGGCGCCGGGCCTATCGCCCCAATGGCCTTCGGGAAAGGACGCCCCCACGAAAGGTAAGGCGCGGGCCGATGGAAAAAGGGACGCCACCTTTAAGGGTTGCGAGCATTTTCCGGAGGCCCGCAATCCCGCCTGGGGCGGGACATTCCCGCCTCGGGCGCAGTTTATCCACAGCCGGCTAATCCCCCGCGAGCGCCTCGCGCACCTTGGCCGCCAGGGCGCTGACGCTGAAGGGTTTCTGGATGAAGTGCACGCCCGGGTCCAGCACGCCGTGGTGGGCGATCACGTTGGCCGTGTAGCCGGACATGAACAGACAGCGGATGCCCGGATGCATCCGCCGCAGCCGGTTGGCCAGGTCCCGTCCGTTCATGCCGGGCATGACCACGTCGGTCATCACCAGGTGCAGGGTGCCGGCATGGGTTCCGGCCAACTGCAGCGCCGCCTCCGGCGTGCCCGCGGCCAGCACCGTATACCCCAGCCGTTCCAGGATTTTCCGTCCCAGGTGCAGGATCGCCGGTTCGTCCTCCACCAGCAGCACCGTCTCGTCGCCGCGCGGGGCCGTTTCCTCCGGGGCCTCCGCCCTGGCCGCCGTGTCGTCCCCCGCCGCGCGGGGCAGATAAATCCGGAAGGTCGTCCCCCGGCCCGGTTCGCTGTAGACGTTGATAATGCCTTTGTTCTGCTGGACGATGCCGTAAACCGTGGCCAGCCCCAGGCCGGTGCCCTGCCCCACCGCCTTGGTGGTGAAAAACGGGTCGAAGATCTTTCCCAGGGTCGCCTTGTCCATTCCGCAGCCGTCGTCGCTCACGGCCAGCATGGCGAACTCGCCGGGGGCGAACCCCGCATGCGCCTCGCTGAAGGCCTGGTTCACCAGGACGTTGTCCGTCTCGATGGTGACCTTGCCCACTCCGGCGATGGCATCCCGGGCGTTGACGCAGAGATTGGCCAGCACCTGGTCGATCTGGGAGGGGTCCATCATCACCGGCCACAGGTGCCGCCCCGGGTGCCAGGCCAGGTCGATGTCCTCGCCGATCAGGCGCCGCAGCATCTTGAGCATGCCCTCCAGCGTATCGTTCAGGTCGAGGACCTTGGGGGCGATGGTCTGCTGGCGGGCAAAGGCCAGCAGTTGGCGGGTGATGCGGGCCGAGGTCTCGGCGGCGTGCCGGATGGCGCTCAGGTCGGCGTGCAGCGGCTCGGCCGGGTTCAATCCGTCCAGCAGGATCTCCACGTGGCCGAGGATCACCATGAGCATGTTGTTGAAATCGTGGGCCACGCCGCCGGCCAGGCGCCCCACCGACTCCATCTTCTGGGCCTGCAGCAACTGGGCGGCCAGGCGCTGGTGCTCCGTGATGTCCCGCTTCACGGCCACGAAGTTGACGATCCGGCCCATGGCGTCGCAGACCGGCGAGATGGTGGCGTCCTCGGTGTAGAGGTTTCCGTCCCGGTTCCGGTTGACGATATGGCCCTTCCAGGTCTTTCCCGAGGTGATCGTCTCCCACAGTACGCGGTAGAAGGCCTCGTCCTGCGCCCCGCTCTTCTGGATGCGCGGCGTGTTGCCGACGGCCTCCCCACGCCCATACCCGGTCACGGCCTCGAAGGCCGGGTTGACGTACTGGATCGTGCCATCCACGTCCGTGATGCAGACGGCCTCACCGGTCTGCTCGATGGCCGCCAGGAGGCGCTCCCGCTCGGCATCGGCCCGTTTGCGCGCGGTGATGTCCGAGATGATGCCGTGCCAGAGCGTCCCGCCGTCCGCCATGCGCTGGGGCTGCGCGTCGGACAGGCGCCAGCGCAGGCCCTGGCGGGGGAGCACCACGCGGAACTCGCAATGGAAGGGCTCCAGGGTGCGGGCGGACTCCAGGATGGCTTCCGTCACCCGGTCGCGATCCTCGGGGTGCAGCCGCCCGAAGGCCGGGGTGGCGTCCTCCCGCACCGCTTCGGGGGCCACCTCGTAGATCGCCTGCATGCCGGGGCTGGCATAGGGGAAGCACGAGCGGCCGTCCGGATGGAGGCGGTACTGGTACACCACCCCCGGCACCTGGGCGGCGAGGTTGGCCAGCAGGTCGTCGCTCTGCCGCAGTTGCGCCTCCAGCCGCTTTTGTTCGGTGACGTCATGGACGATGGAATGCAGAAACTCGGCCCCGTCCGCGGCGATGCGGCTGCTGAAGACCTCCACGTCCCGGATGGAACCGTCGGCTCTGCGGTGTCGGAAGGCGAACCGGATGCGCTGCTGGCTTCTGGCCTTCTCCATCTCCCGCGCGAGGGCCTCGGGGGGCAGGGTGTTGATCTCCTGGACCTTCATCCCCACGAGACGTTCCCGGGGCCAGCCATAGAAATCCACGGCCGCCTGGTTGGCGTCCACAATCGACCCCGAAACGGGGTCGATGATCAGCTTGACCGCCGCGTGGTCCTCGAACAGGCGGCGGTAGGTCTCCTCGCTCTTGCGCAGGGCCTCCACGAAGCGCGCGGCGGAGGCCTGGTCCGCCAGGACCTTGCCCCCCAGGACCGTGGCCAGGGGGTAGAGCAGGAGCACCGGGAGGCCGACTTTCTGCACGGTGGCCAGAGCGACCGCCGACGGAAGCGTGAACATCAGGGCCAGCATGGCCAGGTGCACGGCGAGGCCGAAGAGATAGAGCGTCCGGGCGGAGGGGGGCGCCGATTCCGGTTGGATCCGCGAACGGGCGAGCAGGCCGATCCCCACCGAGGCCAGGATGACCGATACGCCCATCAGCGTGCCCATCCCTCCCAGCCACAGGCGGCAGGCGATGGTCATCACCCCGGCCGTGGCCGCGGCCCAGGGGCCGAAAAACAGCGCGCACAGGCTGAGCATCACCGAGCGCCCGTCGAAAATCAGGCCCGGCCCCAGCACCAGTGGCCGCAGCATGCCCAGCACGGCCGCCCCGCCGAAGAGCAGGCCCTGGAACAAGGGGCCCCAGGGCCTGCTCCGGGGACAGCGTTTTTCGATGAAGCCGGAGACGATGCTGAGCGCCACCAGGAGCGCCAGGTTGAGGATCAGATCGAGGTAGACCATGCTCCGTTTCCCAGGGGATGGCTGTCGTGAATTTCCGGCGCACCGGATGCCGGGGTGGGGTGGAACGGTACCACAGCCCGCCGGCCATTCAATCCGGGCAGACCCGCCGGGGGGCACCGGCCGGCGGCGGTCCTACGCCCCCGTTTTTCCTTGACCTCCCCGCCGATTCTCTCTATCAAAACACAACCGCTGAATTCCGCGGGAGTTTGTCCTGCCCGCCGCCCTGCCGCGTCTCACCCCTCAGGGTGAAATGCGTTTTATGGCCGAACCCACCCCGGCAGCCGGAAAACGGGGGCCCCATGACAGGTATCGTCGCCACCGATCCTTCGACGCGGTTTCGCCATCACACCGCGCCTTGCCGTTCAGCCTGACCGTTGGTTGCCCCCCGGCGGACGGGCGTCGCGCCATTCCCGGCGTGCGCAATCAGCACGGGCTTGACCACCCACCGAGATTCGGAAGGAGGCTCTCCATGAAAACGACGATTTCCGTCATCAGCCTGGCATGCCTGGTCATGTGTTTTTCCGTTGCCGCCACCGCCGCGCCCTTTGACGAGAAGGCGCTCTATGAGGCGGCCAAGCAGGAAGGCGAGGTGAACATCTATTCCTATTCCTCCCGGGTGTTCAAGTTCGGGGAGACCTTCGAAAAGCAGTACCCCGGCATCAAGGTCAACGGGTTCGACATGGACTCCCCGGAGATCGTCACCAAGGTCCTGGCGGAGCAGTCGGCCAAGAACTATGTCGCCGACGTCATCTTCCTGAAGGACCCCTCCACGGTCATCAACGAGCTGTACAACAAGCAGCTCGTCGTCAACTATGTCCCCCCGGACCTCCAGGCGCTGATCCCCCCCGCATACCAGGCGCCGCTCCTGGTCCACCACGCCAGCGTGGACGCCCTCATCTACAACAACCAGAAGATGAGCGCGCCCCCCGTCCGGTCGCTGTGGGATCTCACCAAGCCCGAGTGGCGGGGGCGCGTCATCTTCC
>DJGG01000236.1:0-3041 GCA_002432195.1 Desulfobacteraceae bacterium UBA5852 | reverse complement strand
CTTCCCCGACCCCCAGAAGCTGTCGGAGTACATCGAGGTCCTGGCAACCATCGTCCAGCACGCCGACGAGATGGCAGCGGAATACAAGAAGGTCTTCGGCCAGGACATCGTGCTGAGCGCCGGCGTGGAGAATGCCGGCTACGAATGGATCCTGCGGCTGCTGAACAACGACGCCATCATCCAGGGCTCCACCAACGACGTGGCCAAGGCCGTGGGCCTCTCCGACCAGGCGAGCCCCCCCATCGGCTTCACGGCCTATTCGCGGCTGCGCGACAAGGAGAAGAACCCGAATCTCAAATTCGACGTGTTGGTCGATGTGGCGCCGGTGATGGGGGTGGCCACCGACGTGGTGATCGGCATGGTCAACCAGGCGAAGCACCCGAACGCCGCCAAGCTCCTGATCCACTGGATGATGGGGGACGCCGCGGGCGGCCGGGGCTATGAACCGTACTACGTCCTGGGCAATTTCCCCGTGCGCACGGATGTGCCGCCCCCCGAGGGCTCGAGCAGCCTGGCCGATCTGAAGCTCTGGCAGGCGGACCCCAACTATGTCTGGAACAACGGGCAGAAGGTCCTCGACTTCTGGGTGGCCCATCTCAAGTAGCACCATCGCCCGCGCGCGCGGGCTGGGAACGCTCCGTCCCCCGCGCGGGCTTCTATCCGGCTGCGGCTAAACCGGCATCCCACCGAAAGGCAAGGCGCGGTTCGATGGACCAAGCGACGCCATCCCGCCGTCGGCGGGACGCTGCGAGCATTTTTGCGGGTGCCGTCATCCCGCCGTCGGCGGGACATTTCGGCCTGAGGCCCGGTTTATCCACAGGCTGTTATCGGGGGAATGCCGGGTGCCGCTGACCATGCGCAGGCTATCGTTGGCCTACAGCCGCCTGTCGAATTACACCCGCAGGCCGCACATCGTCATTTCGCTGATCCTGCTGGCGATTCTGCTGTTCATCGTGCTCCTGCCCTTTGCCAAGATGCTGATCGACTCCTTCGTGTGGCAGTTCGCCGACGTGCGCCTGTCCCGCGACGCCGTGCCGGGCGCATTCACCCTCTTTCACTGGAAGCGCGTGTTTGCCAGCGCCCTCACCCGCAACACCCTGGTGCGGCCGCTGCTCAACTCCCTGTCCATCTCCCTGAGCGTGTCGGCCTGCGCCATGCTCATCGGCGCCTTCCTGGCCTGGCTGGTGGCGCGCACCGACCTGCCCTTCAAGAAGACCATCGCCACGGTGGGGGTGCTGCCCTACGTGATCCCCTCCTACATCCATGCCCTGGCCTGGCTCAATCTCTTCAAGAACGATCGCATCGGGGGAGCCATCGGCGTTTTCCAGTACCTGACCGGCATGAGCCCGCCGGACTGGCTTTCCTACGGGTATCTGCCCATCGTGGTGACGCTGTCGATCCACTACTTCCCCTTCACCTTTCTCCTGGTCTCCGCCGCCCTCACCAGCATCGATTCGCGCCTGGAGGAGTCCGGCGAGATCCTGGGGGCCTCCCGGGCCCATATCCTCCGACGCATCACCTTTCCCCTGGTGCTCCCGGCGCTGCTGTCCAGCTTCATCCTGACCTTCTCCCGGATCCTGGGCACCTTCGGCACCCCGTACTTTTTGGGCACGCCGGTGCGCTACTACACCCTTTCCACCCAGATCTATTCGAACATCATCAACCGCGTTCCCTCGGTGGGCTACATCCTGGCCTTCGTGCTCATCGTGATCTCCACGGCGATTATCTTCGCCAACCAGCGCCTGATCGGCAAGAGCAAGAGCTATGTGACCATCGCCGGCAAGGGCTTCCACATCACCGCCACGCGGCTGGGGGGCCTGCGCTACCCGCTGCTCGGCATCATCGGCCTGCTCTTCCTGGCGGCGGTGCTCATGCCCTTCGTGCTCATCTTCTGGCAGACCCTGACCCTCTACCCGGACGACTACTCGCTGCGCCATCTGACCCTGCTGTTCTGGATCGGCGAGGGCAACACGGCCTTTGCCGAGGGCGAGGCCGGCATCCTGCGGAACCCGGCGATCCTCGGGGCGGCCTGGATCAGCATCAAGCTGGCCCTGTCGGCCTCGATCCTGGCGGGGCTCTTCGGCATCTTCATCGGCTATGCCGTGGTCAAGGGGCGCAACACCCGGCTCTCCCAGGCGGTGGAGCAGATGTCCTTCCTGCCCTACCTGGTGCCGGGCATCGCCTTCGGCGCCCTCTACCTGGCGCTGTTTTCCCAGCGCCTGGGGCCGGTGCCGGCCCTCTACGGCACCTTTTTTCTCGTGGTGCTGGTGTGCGTCGCCAAGAACCTCCCCTTCACCGGCCGCGCCGGCATCACCTCCATGCTGCAGATCGGCAGCGAGCTGGAAGAGGCCTCGGAAACCCTTGGCGCCCGCTGGGCCACGCGCTTCCGCCGCATCATCCTGCCGCTGTCCATCAAGGGGGCGATCTCCGGCTTCGTCCTCGTTTTCATTACGGTCATGCGGGAGCTCTCCCTGATCATTCTCCTCGTGACACCCCAGACCCGGACCCTCACCACCATGACCTTCCGGTACCAGGAGCAGGGCTACTCCCAGTTCTCCAGCGCCATCAGCGTCCTGATCATCGTCATCGTCGTCTGCGGCGAGCTGCTGTCCCGGAAGCTGGGCCGGAAAGGGACGCTGTGAGCACTTGAGGCCGGCCCGCCCNNAAGTCCGGGCGGGGGTCCGGGGACGCCGCGACGAGGCCAACGGAAATACGCCATGGAAGCCCCCATCATCGAGGTGAAGAACCTGACCAAGGTGTTCGGCAAGGTCCGGGCGGTGGACAACGTCTCCTTCGCCATCCGGGAAAAGGAATTCCTCATCCTCCTGGGGCCTTCCGGCTGCGGCAAGACCACGATCCTGCGGATGATCGCCGGGCTGGAGACCCCCACCAGCGGGGAAATCCACCTCAAGGGCCGGCCGGTCTTTTCCAGCCACCGGGGGATCCATGTTGCCGCCCGGCAGCGGGGGGTGGGGCTCGTCTTCCAGAGCTATGCCCTCTGGCCCCACATGACGGTGTTCGAGAACATCGCCTTCGGCCTC
>DJGG01000262.1 GCA_002432195.1 Desulfobacteraceae bacterium UBA5852 | reverse complement strand
TGGTGGCCCGGGTGAAGGCCGTCCTGCGCCGCGCGCGCCCGCAGCCGGAAGGCGCGCCCCTGGTGCGCGGGCCCTTGAGCCTGGACGCGGCCGGCCACCAGGCCGCCGCCGCGGGGCGCGTTCTCGACCTGACGCCCAGCGAGTTCGGCCTGCTGCAGGTGTTGATGGAAAGCCCCCAGCGGGTGTTTTCGCGCGGCGAGCTGCTCGACAAGGTCCAGGGCTACCGGTTCGAGGGCTACGACCGCACCATCGATTCCCACGTCAAGAACCTGCGGCGCAAGATCGCCGCCGTCCTGCCGGGAGTGGAGGTCGTCCGTACGGTCTACGGGGTGGGTTACAAGTTCGTCGCCCCGGAATGAGTCCGCCGGGCGGCGCGCCGCCCGGCCTTCGGCCCCGGGGGGGGCGGGATCAAGGGGCGGGAGGGGGCGCTGGTGGGTGCCGGCGCCCGCGGGGCCGCGCGGACCAGGCACCGCAGATCCTCGACGATCAGGAAGAGAGCCGGCACCAGCAGGAGGGTGATCAGGGTGGCGAAGAGCACCCCGAAGCCCAGGGAGATGGCCATGGGGATCATGAAGCGCGCCTGGCGGGAGGTTTCGAAGATCATGGGCGCCAGCCCCCCGAAGGTGGTGAGGGTGGTGAGGAGCACCGGCCGGAAGCGCTGCACCGCGGCTGCCCGCATGGCGTCCCGGGCGGTCAAGCCCTGACCGCGCACGCGGTTGGCGAATTCGATCAACACCAGGGAATCGTTCACCACCACCCCGGAGAGGGCCACGATGCCGAACATGCTCATGACGCTCAGGCTGTAGCCCATGAGCATGTGCCCCAACACCGCCCCCACGATGCCGAAGGGAATGCTCACCATCACGATGGCCGGCTGGAGGTAGCTGCGGAAGGGCACGGCCAGCAAGCCGTACATCACCAGCACGGCCAGCGCCAGTCCCAGGTAGAGGCTGCGCATGCTGTCGGCGGTTTCCGCCTGGCGCCCCTCGAAGCTGTAGCGCAGGCCGGGGTAGCGCACCGCCAGCGCCGGCAGGGCCTCGGCCTCGAGGGCCTTGGCCACCCAATCGGCCTGGCTGGGGGGGTCCACGTCGGCGGTCACGCTGATGACGCGGCGGCCGTCCCGGCGCTTGATTTCGGTGTAGGACCGGCCCCGCCGGATGTCCACCGCCTCCCGCAGGGGCACCTCGGCGCCGTTGGGGGCCCGCAGGATCATCTCCTCCAGGGTATACTCGGCCCGCCGGTCGGCTTCGGGGAGGCGCACCATGACCTTGATTTCGTTGCGGCCGCGCTGCTGGCGCAGGGCTTCGGCGCCGTAGAAGGCGCTGCGCACCTGGCGGGCCACTTCCCGGGCGGAGAGCCCCAGGGACCGGCCCTCAGGGCGCACGGTGAAATCCAGCTGCTGCTTGCCCGGGGCAAAACCGTCGTCGATGTCCCGCACGATGGCGAAGTCGGCCAGGCTCAGGGCCAGGTCGGCCCCGGCAAGCTCCAGGACCTCCAGCCGGGGATGGGTGAGCTCCACGGTAAGGGCCGCCCCCGAGCCGGGCCCCCCGCTGTCGGACTGGAAAACCAGCCACTCCAGCCCCGGCAGTTCCCCCACGCGTTCGCGCCAGCGGCGCACGAACTCGGCCGTGGCCACGGGGCGCTCGTCCGGCGGCGGGAGATAGACCCGCACCTGGGTGATGTGGGAGGGACCGATATCGGCGTAGATGCCCTCCAGGACCTTGGCACCGGGGTACGCGGCGGCGATCTCGCGGGCGGTCTGGATCAGGCGGTCCCGCACGGCCTCGGTGCGGGCCACGGCGGTGCCGTAAGGCAGCTGGGCCTTGGCGAAGGCGAAATCGCTTTCCACCCGGGGGAAGAGCACCATCCCCATGCGACCGCTCTTGACATATCCCAGGACCAGCAGGAGCAGGGTCAGGCCCAGGACCGCGGTGAGGTAGCGCTGCTTCAGGCAGGCGTCCAGGAAAGGGCCGTAGCGCTCCCGCACGAAGCCCATGAAATAGTAGCTGAAGCGCTGCTGGTGGCGGTGCAGCCAACCCCGCAGGCCCTCCGGAACCCCCTCCCGCAGGTGGGCCAGGTGGGCCGGCAGGATGAACACGCTCTCCACCAGGGAGATGAGAAAGACGATGATCACCACCACGGGGATGGTGAAATAGACCTTCCCCATCCACCCGGGCACGAAGGCCAGGGGCACAAAGGCGACGATGTTGGTGAGGATGCTGAAGGTCACCGGCATGGCCACTTCCCGGGTCCCGCGCACCGCCGCCGCCAGGCGGGGCAGGCCGGCCTGGCGATAGTGGTAGATGTTCTCCCCCACCACGATGGCGTCGTCCACCACGATCCCCAGGGCGATGATGAAGGCGAACATGGACATCATGTTGATGCTGACACCGGCCCCCGGGAGGAAGAGCAGGGATCCCAGGAAGGAGATGGGGATTCCCATGGCCACCCAGAAGGCCAGGCGGGCCTCGAGGAAGACCCCCAGCAGCAGGAACACCAGGAGCAGGCCGAAGGCCCCGTTGGTCATCAGCAGATCCAGGCGTTGCCGGTAGGTTTCGGAGCGGTCGTTGCGCACATCCACGGCAAGCCCCGGCGGCAATTGCAGGCGCAGCCGCTCGAGGTAGCGACGCACCGCCTTGGAAACGGCGATGGGGGTCTGGTCTCCCACGCGGTAGACCTCCACCATCACGGCCGGCTCGCCGTCGAAGGTGGCGAAGTAATCGGTGTCCTCCAGTCCGTCGCGGATCTGGGCGAGGTCCTCCAGGCGCACCTGGGTGCCGTCGGGGGCCGTGATGATGGGGATCCGGGCGAACTCCCGGCCCCAATCCCGCCGTTCCTTCATGCGCACCAGGATTTCCCCGGCCTCGGTCTTGAGCCCGCCCCCACCCATTTCCACCGCGGCGTCGCGCACCCGCTGGGCCACCTGGGAGAGGGTCAGCCCGTAGGTCCGCAGGTTGGCCAGGGGCACCTCCACGGCGATTTCCAGGCCCCGGGTGCCGGCCAGGTCCACCTGGGTGACCCCCGGCTCCTGCAGCAGCCCGTCGCGGATGTCCTCGGCGGTCTGGCGCAGGAGGCGTTCGTCCAGGCGGCCGTGGACCACCAGGGAGATCACGTAGCGGCGCCGGGTGCTGATCCTGACGCGAGGCTCCTCGGCTTCCTCGGGAAAGGAGGTGATGCGGTCGATTTCGTTCTGGACGTCCTGGGCCAGGGCCTGGAGGTCCGCCCCGGCCAGGGCCAGGATGTTGACCGAGGCGACCCCCTCCCGGGCCGAGGAGGAGATCTCGTCCACCCCGTCCAGGCCCTGGACGGCTTCCTCCACGGCCAGGATGATGCCCTGTTCCACTTCCTCGGGGCTGGCCCCCGGGTAGTCCACCGAGACGCTGACCGTATCGCTTTCGTAGTCCGGATAGACGTCCTGGCGGATACGGGTGCTCCAGATGAGGCCCCCCAGGAGCAGCACGATCATCAGGAGGTTGGCGGCCACCTTGTTGGCGGCCATCCAGGCGATGGGGCCGCGGGTATCGTTGGGGGTGCGGCGGCGCATTGTCAGGATCCGCCTCCGGTGGGTGTCGAAGGCGGCGGGGCGGAGCGGGCGGAAACGGCCGGGGTCCCGGGGGGCGGCTGGGTGCGCAGGGCCATACCCGGGACCGGGGATGGCAGTTCCGATACCACCAGTCGTTCGCCGGGGGCCAGGCCCTCGAGCAGCAGCACGGCGTCCGCTTCCCGCCACACCGGCTCCACGGGGCGCACGTCCAGGCGGTCCTGGGCGTCGGCCACCCAGATGGTGGACCCGTCCCGCAGGGCGGTCCGGGGGATGCGGAACACGTCTTCCAATGCGCGTCCCTCGATGGCCAGGCGCACGTATTCCCCGATCAGCAGCGGGGGGCGCGAGGTCTCCGGCACGCCCAGGTCCAGGGGGTCGGCGACGGCCACCAGGACCCGCGCCAGCCGGCCCTCGGTTTCCAGGTCCCCCAGGAGACGGATGACCCGACCCTGCCGGGTGTAACCCCCGGCATAGGTCACTTCCACGGCCGCCCCGGCCTGCGCCTCGCCCCGGGGCAGGTCGACCCATTGGAGGCGATCCACCGGCAGGGTGGCCCTGATCCAGTAGGCATCCGTGCCCACCAGCTCGGCCAGCTCCTCCTGGGCGGCCACCTGGGAGCCCCGCTCCACCTGCCGGGTGCGCACCAGGGCGTTGAAGGGGGCTTCGATCCGTGTGCGCGCCAGATCCAGGCGGGCGGCGGCCAGGTCGGCGCGGGCCGCGGCCAGATCGGCCTGGGCCTTTTCCAGGTGGGGCCGCCGGAGGGCCAGCTCGCCGTCCAACGGGTCACCGGCGTCCTCACCGAGGAGCTCCCACTCGCGCTTGGCCACATCCTGGCGGCCGCGCTCGAGCTTCAACTGATACTCGGCCTCCGCCAGGGCGCTCTGGCGACGGGTGACGGCCAGTTCGTAGTCCACCGGTTCGATGCGCAGGATCTCCTCCCCGGCGCGGATGAAGCCGCCATCCGTGAAGTCGGGGTGCACGGTCACCACCTGCCCCGCCACCCGGGATTTGAGCACCAGGTGCTGGGCGGGGATCACCGTCCCCATGGCCGGCACCCGCACCCGGATGCGCGCGCGCTCCATCACGGCCACCTCCACCAGGGGCGCCGAGCGCTCCGGGGTCAGGCGTTCGACCTGGGGCGCGGAGCGGGTGATGGCGATGGCTCCGGCGATTCCGGCGGCCAGTACCAGGAGGGGCAGCAGGGCCCTGCT
>DJGG01000196.1:12224-16061 GCA_002432195.1 Desulfobacteraceae bacterium UBA5852 | reverse complement strand
TTTTTGAGATGGGTTCTAGCCACCGCCTGCAATGCCCGTGACGTCCCGGCCGGCCGCGCGGGCCCTCCGTTGAACGCTATCCCCGTTTCTCCTTTGGTTGGGTCGGACCGTCTCCGGATCCCCCTGGGGGGATTTCCGATTTTTATTGACATATGCTCGAATAGTACATTAGGAATCATTAGTCGAACACCGCTCGATAAAGCTTGGGCGGACAGGTAACGGCCAGAACGGAAGGAGGGCGGCATGTATCCGGATTTGAAAGGAAAGGTCGCGGTGGTCACGGGTGCCGGCAAGCGTACGGGAATCGGCTTCGGGATTGCCCAAGGCCTGGCGGCGTGCGGCTGCCGGCTTGTGGTGGCCGACCTGGGTTCCGCAGGCCGGGAAGGGGGCGTGGTGGCGGCCGGCTCGGCCGCGGAGATGGAGGCCATCGCCGCGGAATTCAAGACCACCCACCAGGTGGAGGCCCTGGCGGTGAGTGTCGACATCACCCGGTCGGAATCGGTGGCCCAGTTGGCGGACCGCATCCGGGAGGCCTTCGGCCAGGTGGACATTCTGTGCAACAACGCCGGGGCGGTCTTCGGGGTGCCCAATGCCGTGCACACCTACCCGGAGGCCGATTGGCTGCGCACCGTCGACGTCAACCTCCACGGCGCCTTTCGGGTATCTCGGGCCTTGCTGCCCCTGATGTTCGGCCGGCCTGGCAGTATCGTCAACACCGCTTCCCGGGCGGGCAAGGTCCCGCCCATTTTCAACGGCGCCTATGCCGTGGCCAAAGCCGGGCTCATCATGCTCACCAAGGTCATGGCGCGTGAGCTGGCCGGTGCCGGCATCCGGGTCAACGCCGTCTGCCCCGGCCAGATCCGCACCGACATGGAGACCTGGCGTGCGCCCCTGGAGGCGGGTTTCCTCAACGAAACCGTGGAGACCCGCAACCGCCGGGTGCTCGACACGATCCCGCTCAACCGCTTCGGAACGCCTGAGGAGGTCGGCCGGGTGGTGGCCTTCCTGGCCTCCGGGGCGTCGTCTTACATGACCGGTCAGGCCCTCAACATCACCGGCGGCCAATTGATGGAGCTTTAAGGCGCTTTATCCGCTGGCTGTGCCGAGCCATCAAGGGACGACGCTGCGGCGGCTTCCCCTTTCAATGGAGGATCATCTATGGAAACGATCACCGGCGCCAAACTCGTGGCCGAGGCCTTGCTGGCCCGCGGCGTGGAAACCATCTTCACCCTGAGCGGCGGGCACATCACGCCCATCTACCAGTTCCTGGAAAACACCTCCATCCGCCTCTTCGACACCCGCCACGAGCAGGCGGCCCTTTTCATGGCCGAGGCCTGGGGCAAGCTCACCCGCAGCCCCGGAGTGGCCATGGTGACCGCCGGGCCCGGCTTCACCAACGCCCTCACGGGGGTGGCCAGCGCCCATTTCTCCAACACGCCCCTGGTCATGATTTCAGGTTGCGTGGGCTTGGAGTGCAAGGAGAAGCTCGACCTGCAGGACATGCGGCAACGGCCGGTGATCGAGCCCATGGTCAAGAAGGCCCTGATCTGCCTGAAGCCGGAGCGGGCCGCCGAATACGTGGACATGGCCTTCCGCACGGCCACCACGGGGCGCCCCGGGCCGGTCTACCTGGAGTTTCCCGTGGACGTGCTCAACGCCAAGGTGGAGGGCGGAGCGGTCCGGCGGCCCTCCACGACCGTGGCTTCCCGTCCCGCGGATGTGGAGGGGGCCGGAAAATTGATGGCCATGCTGGCCGAGGCGCGCAAGCCCGTGCTGATCGCCGGCAGCGGGGTCTGGCACGCCCGGGCCGAGGAGGCCCTGGTGCACTTCGTGGAAGCCACGGGCATCCCCGTGTTCACCTCCCTGTCCGCCCGGGGGGCCATTGCCGACGACCACCCGGATTGCTTCGAATCGGCCCTGGCCATCCGGCCCGGGGCGGCACTGCACGCTTACCTCTCCACCGACCTGGTGATCCTGCTGGGAACCCGCGTGACCCTCTTCTACATTTTCGGAGACATCTTCAACCCTGCCGCGCGGCTGGTCCAGGTGGACATCGAGCCCGAAGAGATCGGCCGCAACCGTTCCGTGGATCTCGGCATCATCAGCGATATCGCCGCTCTGCTGGATGTCTGCATTCCCCTGGCGCAGCAGAAGGGCGACGCCCTGCGCACGCGCTTTGCCGATTGGCGCGCCGAGCTCAAAAACGCCGAGCGCGACAGCAAGGCCCAGGCCCAGCCCAATTGGGAAAGCACCACCCAACCCATCCACCCGCTGCGCCTGGCCCGGGAAATCGACACCTTCATGGACCGTCCCGACGACATTGTCGTGGCCGACGGCGGCGACACCACCACCTGGATCGGCATGACCCGCACCATGCGCAAGCCCGGACGCTACCTGGATTATGGCCTTTACGGCTCTCTGGGCGTGGGTTTGCCTTACGCCCTGGCGGCCAAGCTGCGCTATCCCGACCAGCGGGTCTGCCTGCTCACCGGCGACGGCTCGCTGGGCTTCAATTTCATGGAATTCGAAAACGCCATCCGCAAGGGCCTTCCGCTGGTGGTGGTGGTCAGCAACGATCTGGGCTGGGGGATGATCCGGCACAGCCAGGAAATTCGCATCGGCCATGCCATCGCCGACGGCACCTGGATCGGCCGCGTGGAATACCACAAGATGGTGGAGGCCCTGGGGGGCAAGGGGTATCTGGTGGAGGATCCCGCGCAAATCCGACCGGCCCTGGCCGATGCCTTCGCCTCCGGCAAGACTTGCTGCATCAACGTGATGACCGACCCCACCACCGTCAGCCCGGGCAGCATTGCCCTGGCCAACCTCGGCGGCTACAAGGCCTGACAGCCTTCGCCGCCCGGGCACGAGGCACCGGAGGAGACCAACCATGGACATGTCCGCCATCGATCAGGTGCGTCTCAATTTCAATCCCCAGGGGCTGATGGTCATCAACGCCGCCATCGGCCTGATGATGTTCGGGGTGGCGCTGGAACTGCGCCTGGAGGACTTCAAGCGGATCCTGGCCGCTCCCAAGGCCCCCGCCATCGGGTTGGCGGCCCAGTTCCTGCTGCTGCCGGCCTTCACCTTTCTACTGGTGCTGGCCATCCGCCCGCATGCCTCCCTGGCCCTGGGCATGATGCTGGTGGCGGCCTGCCCGGGAGGCAACCTCTCCAACATCATGACCTACCTGGCCCGGGGCAATGTCGCCGTTTCCATCAGCATGACGGCCGTTTCCACCGGGGCGGCGATTTTCATGACGCCCCTGAACCTCTCCCTTTACGGGAGCCTCTACCCGGCCACGGCCCAGATCCTGCGCAAGGTCAGCCTCAGCCCCCTGGATGTCTTCACCACCATCTTCATCATCCTGGGAATTCCGCTGGCCCTGGGCCTCATCGTGTCCCGGAGCTTTCCCGGTCTGGCGGATCGGGTGCGCAAGCCCTTCAAGGTTTTTGCCCTGGTGTTCTTCATGGTCATCGTGGCCGGCGCCCTGGCCGCCAACTGGCAGAATTTCCTGCGCTATGTCGGTTTCGTGGTGCTGGCCGTCTTCCTCCACAACCTGCTGGCCCTCAACCTCGGCTACTGGTCCGGCCGCCTGTTCCGCCTCCCCGAGGCGGATTGCAGGGCCGTGTGCATCGAGGTGGGCATTCAGAACTCGGCCCTGGGGCTGGTGCTGGTGTTCAATTTCTTCAACGGCCTGGGGGGCATGGCCATCCTTACCGCCTGGTGGGGGGTTTGGCATATCGTTTCCGGGTTGACCGCGGCGTATATTTTCAGCCGGCGGTCCGCGGTACCCGCAGCCGCGGTGGCCGTCCCGGGGGGCCTGGCCTGAGGGCT
>DJGG01000196.1:0-12211 GCA_002432195.1 Desulfobacteraceae bacterium UBA5852 | reverse complement strand
CCGCCGATGGCCCGTGTCCGCTGGGGCAGGAAGGCCGATCGCGAAATCGAAAGGGGGCTCACGATGCTGGCGGTAGGATTCTATGCCCAAAAGGGCCTGGTGGTGGCAAATCTGCCCGCGCCCGCACCAGGCGCCGACGAGGTGCTGGTGCGCGTGGCGCACGCGGGGTTCTGCGGCTCCGACCGGGCTCTCATGAAATCGGGGGGCCTGCCCGAAGGCTATGTCCTGGGGCACGAGGTCTCCGGCGTGGTGGGGGAGGTGGGTTCCTCGGTACGGGGAATTTCCACGGGGATGCGGGTCACGGTCCGACCCAGCTTTTGCGGTGTGTGCCGGGATTGCCGCGCCGGCCGGGCCTACTTCTGCCAGCGGCACCGTCGCAGCATCGGCATCGGGGACCTTCCCGGGGCGTTTGCCGAGATCTTGCGGGTCTACCCCGACATGCTGATCCCCGTGCCGCCGGGCGTCGACTCGCGCAATGCGGCCTTGGCGGAGATGTATGCCGCCGCCCTGCACGCCGCGCGGGTGCTGGATCCCTCGGAGGACGCCGTGTTGATCCTGGGCGGCGGTCCGGTGGGCCTGGCCCTGCTGCAGATTCTCAAGTTGCTGGCGCCCCGTCCCGTGGTGGTGGCCGAACCGCGGGCGCCCCGCCGCGAGCTGGCCCGCCGCCTGGGTGCCGATGGGGTCATCGACCCCACCACCGAGGCCTGGGGCCCGGCGACCTTCGGATTGACCGCGGGGATAGGGTTCGGGACCGTGTTCGAGTGCTCCGGTATCGGCGCCAACCTGCAGGTGGCGCTGGACTGTCTGGCTCCGGGAGGGCGTGTGGGCCTGGTGAGCATCGTGTTCACGCCCCTGGAAATTCAGCCCCTGACCCTGAGCCTCAAGGAAGCCCGCATATTCGGGGTCTACTCCAACACCCACGCGGAGAACCGGGAGGTCCTGGGGTGGATGGCCGCCGGCCGCCTGGACGGGCGGGCCCTGGTGACCGACTGCGTTCCCCTGGAAGCGCTGCCGGAGACGTATGCGCGGCGGATCGTCACGGGGGAGGCCGTCAAGGTGCTGGTGCAGGCGGGCGAAGCCTTTTAGACATTGTCGGGAGGCCGCTGCCCAGGCTTCCCGGGAAGGATAGCCACCCATGCCATCCACGCGAGAGACCCCCGGTCCCCGGCGCCGGCGCCGGCGGGAGCGGGAAGAGCGCCGCCAGCAGATTCTGGACGCCGCCCGGCAGCTGCTCTTCCGCAAAGGCCTCAAGGCCGTGTCCGTGAGCCAGATCGCCCGTCAGGCCGAACTTGGGGTGGGAACGCTCTACTTCTATTTCCGCAGCAAGGAGGATATTTTCGCGTCACTGCAGGACGAGGGGCTGCGCCTGCTGCATGCGGACATCGCCGCCGCGGCGGCCGCGGCGGAAGATCCCCGGGACCAGCTGCGCGGCATGGCCCGGGCATACCTCGAGTTCAGCCAACGGCAGGCCAACTACTTCGAAATCATCAATTACTTCCTGTCCGCCCCCGAGGTCCTGTTCACCCCCACGGTCAAACGCCACATCGACAACCACGGACGCAAGATCTTGCAGCAGGTGGCCGGGGCCATCGAGGGCGGCGCGGCCGCAGGCCTTTTCCGCGAGCTCCCCGCCTACCGCACGGCGATTGTCTTCTGGGGGCTGCTGCACGGGCTGCTGCCCTTTCGCAAGATGCGTGACACCTTGCTGCGCGGGGAGGACCATCAGGAACTGCTGGAGCACGCCGTGGACCGTTTCCTGGACAGCCTCCAGGCGGGGCGGCCATAGCCCCCTGGCCGGCCGTAGATAGGATGCGTGTTTCTCCACGGCCTGCTGGCCGCTGGGGGCGCCTGTCAGACGCCGGCCACGGCCACGGCCGCGCCGTTGACCAGGCGGCGCATGAGCTCGCCGTCGCAGCCCACCATGAAATGATCGACCCCCTCGATGACCTCCAGCCGGGCCTCGGCATTCCAGACGGGCACAAGACGTTGTAGCAGGGCGGCGGGCGCAAAGTCGTCGCGTCCCCCGGTGATCACCAGGCTCAATCGCGGAAGACGCAGACCCGGCTGGAAATCCATGAAGGCCGCCGGAGGGGCCACCATGGTCATGGCGCCCAGCCCGTGGTCCGGGACGGCGTGGGCATTGACCCAGGAGCCGAAGGAGTAACCGGAAAGGTCGATGCGCGTGAAGCCGAGGTCAACCAAGCTTTGCACCGCCTGCCGTAGGTCCTCCTGCTCGCCGCGGCCGTCGTCGAAATGCCCCTCGCTGCGGCCAACGCCGCGGAAATTGAAGCGCAAGGTGGTGTAGCCACAGCGGCCATAGGCGTCAACGATGGTGCCCACCACGGTGTTGTCCATGCTGCCCCCGTAGAGGGGGTGGGGATGGGTGACCACCACGGCCAGGTCGCCGGGGCGGCGGGCCAACCGGCCATGCAGCCGACCGCTGCCGGCGGTGAAATAATGATCGGCTTCCATGCAGGCCTTTCCGGAGCTCATCCGCGCTGGCGCGCCAGAACCGCCACGATCTCGCCGCCGAAGACCTCGCGGCGCCAGATGCGCAAATCCTCGATGGCGGCCAGATCGTCCACCTGCCGGGGGCAGCGACGGGCGATTTCGGTGATGAGGGTCTTGTTGAGCACCAGCCCAGGATCCATGTCGAGACGCTCGGCGGTCCGGTCACGCCAGTCCTTGAGCGCCAGGATGCGGGCCGGCACCTGGGAGGACAGACGGGGAATCCGGGTGCGGGGGTAGACGGGCAGGCGCTCGTCGGGCAATTCTTCGGCCTCCCTTAGAGCGGTGAGGATTCCCTGGCCGAACATGCCGATCTGCTTGGCGCTCAAAGCCCCGGCGGCCTCAAGGGCCTTGGGGCTGGTGGGCATCTCCGTGGCCAGGGCCAGCAGGACGTTGTTCCCCAGGACCTTGAAGAGCGGGCGGTCTTTTTCCTCGGCCACCCGCCGGCGGAACTGCAGCAGGCCCTCAAGCGCCGCCAGGTTGCGAGGGCGCAATTTCCCGGCGCCCTTGAAACCCAGATACAACGGCCCATCCCCATTGCCCACCGCGCGCACCCGGGTCAGCGCGGCGCATTCTTCCTCGACCCAGGCGAGGCGCCCCTTGGCGCGCAGCTCCGCCCGGAAATGTTCGGCCAAGGGAATCAGGTAGTGGACATCGCCGGCGGCGTACGCGACCATGTCATCGGGAAGGGGCCGGCGCGACCAGTCCTTTCGCTGGAAGCGTTTGTCCAGCTGGACGCCGAACTTATGGCGCAGCACGGCTTCCAGTCCCGACTCCTTGAGCCCGAGAAAGCGCGCCGCCAGTTCCGTGTCGAAAAGGTGGTTGATTTCGATGCGGAAATCCCGGTAGAGGGACCGGATGTCGTAGTCGGCGCCGTGCATGATCTTGCGGATGCCGGGATCGGCGAACACCGGCCCCAGGACGGTCAGATCGCCACCCTGGAGGGGATCGATCACCACGGTGGTGTCGGGGGTGGCCATTTGCACCAGGCAGACCTTTTCCCGGAAGTGGTACATGGAGTCCGCCTCGAGATCGACACCGAGGACGGTCTCCCGGCGCATGGCCTCCGCCACCCGGGCGATGTCGGCCGCGGCGTTCACGTGGCGGAACAAGGGGCTTTCGCGATTCAGCATTATCTTCTTGACCCTGGTGGCGGTTTACCTTAGTTTTCTATGCTTTGCGGGCTGGAAGGCGATGGGTGACCCCATGTCGGGCTGGCACCGAGGTATGCCGGGACGCGAAAAGAGAAGCAACCGCGGTATGTTACGGGTGTTTTCGCGGGTGCCTCCACGCGGGCTTGGGATTGGCGGCACCTTTTAGCCGCGGCCGGTCAACCCGGTAGCGCCGATTCCCCGCCAGCCTCCACGATCCAGAACAGCTCCTGCAACCCAAGCGGACGAAAAACCATGCCTACTATAACACTTCCCGATGGAACCTTAAAGCGCTATGACAGCCCCCCCACGGGGTACGACGTGGCCCAGGGCATTTCCGAGGGCCTGGCGCGCGAAGCCGTGGCCCTTGAACTCGATGGCCGCCTGCGGGACCTGCACACCCGGATCGAGAACGACGCCCGGGTGCGGCTGATCACCACCCGGGATCCCGAGGCCCTGGAAATCATGCGCCACACCGCGGCCCACGTCATGGCCCAGGCCATTTTGCGGCTTTTCCCGGGCGCCAGGCTGACCATCGGCCCGGTGATCGAGGACGGCTTCTATTACGACATCGACATGGCTCCGATATCCGAGGAAGACTTCTCCCGGATCGAAGACGAGATGGAGAAGATCGTCCAGGCCCGGCTGCCCGTCGAACGGCGGGAAGTGGCCAAGGACGAGGCCCTGACGCTCTACCGGGACGAGCCCTACAAGCGGGAAATGCTCCAGGATCTTGCCGACGGGACCATCTCCCTGTACCGGCAGGGGGATTTCACGGATCTGTGCCGCGGCCCCCACGTGCCCCACACCGGTTTCGTGAAAGCCTTCAAGCTCACGAAGGTTTCCGGCGCTTACTGGCGGGCGGATCAAACCAGGGCCCAACTCCAGCGGGTCTATGGGACGGCCTTTTTCAGCCGCAAGGAGCTGAAGGCCTATCTCGCCTTTCTGGAGGAGGCCAAGAAGCGCAACCACCGCAAGCTGGGGGAGGCGCTGGATCTCTTCAGCTTCCACGAGGAAGCCCCCGGCATGGCCTTTTTTCACCCCAAGGGCATGGTGATCTGGAACGCCTTGCTGGATTATTGGCGCGAGGAGCACCGGGCGGCGGGCTATGTGGAGATCAAGACCCCCATCCTGCTCAAGCGCGAGCTCTGGGAGCGCAGCGGCCACTGGGCCAACTACCGGGAAAACATGTACACCACCACGGTGGATGAGACCGAGTACGCCATCAAGCCCATGAACTGCCCCGGGGGCATGCTGCTTTACGCGTCCCGGCCGCACTCCTATCGGGAGCTGCCCTTGAGGGCGGCGGAGGTGGGCCTGGTTCACCGGCACGAGTTGAGCGGCGTGCTCTCGGGCCTCTTCCGGGTCCGGGCCTTCCACCAGGACGATGCCCACATCTTCATGACCCCGGATCAGATCCGGGAGGAAATCCTGGGCGTCCTGCGGTTGGACGAGCGGATCTACCACACCTTCGGGCTCGATTTTCTCCTGGAGCTCTCCACCCGGCCGGAGAAGTCCATCGGCTCCGATGCGCAATGGGAACAGGCCACCGACGGCCTGCGGGCGGCCCTGGAGGATTACGGTCGCGAGTTCCGCATCAACGAGGGCGACGGGGCCTTTTACGGGCCCAAGATCGACCTGCACATCCGGGATGCCCTGGGGCGCACCTGGCAATGCGGCACGGTCCAACTGGACATGTCCCTTCCGGAGCGCTTCGACCTCACCTATGTGGACCGGGACAACAGCCGGCGACGGCCCATCATGATCCACCGCGTGATCTACGGATCCATCGAACGCTTCCTGGGGATTCTCATCGAGCACTTTGCCGGCAAGTTCCCCCTCTGGCTGGCGCCGGTCCAGGCGGTGGTGCTGCCCATCAACGATGACCTGGCCCCATACGCCCGGGAGGTCTGCGGCCAGCTGGGGGAGGCGGGGCTGCGCGCCACGGTGGACGATCGCAGCGAAAGCCTCAACCGGAAGGTGCGCGAGGCCCAGCTGCAGTACATCCCCCTGATCCTCACGGTGGGCCAGCGGGAACGGGAAGCCGGAAGCCTGTCGGTGCGCACCCTGGACGGGGTGGTGCGGCACGGGGTCACGCATGCGGCCTTCTTCGAGCGCGTGCAGTCCCATGTCCGCCAGCGGCGCCTGAACCTGGACCTTTTCAATGACTGACCGGCCGGGCATTTCCCCAGCGGCGCCGGGACGCGCCTGGGTGCTGCTGGGGGCCTACGCCGGGCTGCTGTTCCTGCAATCCTCCCTGCCGGCCGCACCCATCGTGGGGGACTTGCCCCAGGGCGACAAGCTGTTGCATTTCCTGGCCTTCACCCCCCTGGGGTGGTTGAGTTGCCGGGCCCTGGGGACCGTGAAAGCCCTGGACGGACGATCCGGCCGCCTGCCGCTGGCCGCCTTCCTGTTGGCCGCCGTGTTTGCCGCCAGCGACGAGTGGCACCAGGCCTTCGTCCCGGGGCGCTTCGCCGATGGGTGGGACTGGCTCGCCGATGCGGCGGGCGTCGCCACGGGCATCGCCTTCCATGAGCTCCGCCGCCATGGGCGCTCCGCGGTTTCGCCGATTGACAACCCCCGGTTGAATCTGTAAAACTTCCGACTCCCGCATGGTCTCCGCCAAGGGCCGCGCGGTCGCGCGATCAACGCTTTCAAGGGAGCAGGTACACAACCATGGGCGATCACGACATGCTGGTCATGAACGGGAATGAATTCACCATCGAGCCGGGTGAAACCATTCTGGACCTCGCCAGACGCCAGGGCATCGAGATCCCGACCCTTTGCCACCTCAAGGGCGCCACCCCCACCGGCGCCTGTCGGATCTGCGTGGTGGAGGTGGAGGGGGCGCGGACCCTCCTGCCCTCCTGCACCACCCCGGCGGCCAAGAACATGGTGGTGCGCACCGAGTCACCCAAGGTGGTGGAGGCCCGCCGCACCATCCTCAAGCTCATGCTGGCCTCGGGCAATCACAATTGCGCCGCCCGGGGCTCCGACGAAGGGGACTGGACCAGCTTCCAGCTGGAGGTCGAAAAAGGCGACCGCAGCGAGGAGCTTTGCCCCGTATGGGGAGACTGCCGCCTCCAGGACCTGGCCTACCGTTACCAGGTGACGGGGGAAGGGCTGCCCCGCACGGCCATCCCCTACCCCCTGGAGGACGTCAACCCGTTCATCGTGCGGGACTTCTCGCGCTGCATCCTTTGCGGCCGATGCGTGCAGGCCTGCAACGAGATCCAGGTGAACAAGGCCATCAGCTTCGGCTTCCGGGGGGCCGGCACCAAGGTCGTGGCGGCCGGCGACAACCCCTTGCGGGATTCCGACTGCGTCTTCTGCGGCGAGTGCGTACAGGTCTGCCCGGTGGCCGCCCTGGTGGAAAAGGACGTCCGTTACCGAGTGCGCCCCTGGGAAACCACCACCA
Organism: Desulfobacteraceae bacterium UBA5852; assembly: GCA_002432195.1. GTDB lineage: Bacteria > Desulfobacterota > Desulfobacteria > Desulfobacterales > UBA5852 > UBA5852. Next base: position 5,134 of record DJGG01000196.1, on the reverse strand, counting down.
CCCGCACCACTTGCACTTATTGCGGGGTGGGGTGCCAACTCCGGCTGCACGTGAAGGACGGTCGGGTGGTGAAGGTCAGCGGTGTCGAGGGTGTGGCGCCCAACTATGGCAGCCTATGTGTCAAGGGTCGCTTCGGGTTCGATTTCATTCATTCCCCCGAACGCTTGACCACACCCCTGATCAAGGAAGACGGGGCTTTCCGCGAAGCCTCCTGGGAGGAGGCCTTGGACCTGGTGGCCCGCCGCCTGGAGTCCATCAAGGCCGCCCACGGGTCCGACGCCATCGGCCTGCTGACCTCCGCCCGCATCACCAACGAGGAGAACTACGTCGCCCAGAAATTCGCCCGGGCCGTTCTCAAGACCAACAACGTGGACCATTGCGCCCGGCTCTGACACAGCTCCACCGTGGCCGGTCTGGCCGCAGCGTTTGGCAGCGGGGCGATGACCAACACCATCGCGTGCGTGGAAAAAGCCGATGTGATCCTGGTCACCGGGTCCAACACCACCGAGAACCACCCCGTGATTTCCGCGGGAATCAAACGGGCCGTCACCCGGAAGGGGGCGCGGCTCATCGTGGTGGATCCGCGCAGGGTCAAAATCGCCACCTTCGCCGACCACTGGTTGCGCCCGAACCTGGGGACGGACGTGGCCTGGATCAACGGCATGATGCAGGTCATCATCGCCGAGGGGCTCTACGACCGGCAGTTCGTGGAAGCCCGCACCGAGGGCTTTGAAGCGCTCAAGCAGGTGGTGGCCAAATACACCCCCGAATACGTGGAGGGCATCACCGGCATCCCGGCCGCGGATCTGGCCGCCGCCGCCCGGATCTACGCCGGCGCCAAGGTGGGCAACATCGTCTACTGCATGGGCATTACCCAGCACATCACCGGCACCGACAACGTCAAGTCGCTGGCCAATCTGGCCATGCTCTGCGGCCACCTGGGCGTGGAGGGCGGCGGCCTCAACCCCCTGCGGGGGCAGAACAACGTCCAGGGGGCCTGTGACATGGGCGGGCTGCCCAACGTTTTCTCCGGCTACCAGGCGGTGACCAGCGAAGAAGCCCGCCGCAAGATGGAAGCCGAGTGGGGCGTGACGGAGCTTGCGGACAAGCCCGGCATGACGGTCACCCAGATGCTCCCGGCGGCCCACGACGGCCGGCTCAAGGCGCTCTATATCATCGGCGAGAATCCCCTGATGTCCGACGCCGATATCCAGCACGCGGAAAAGAGCCTCCAGCATCTGGATTTCCTGGTGGTGCAGGACCTCTTTCTCACGGAAACCGCCCGGAAGGCCGACGTGGTGCTGCCGAGCAAGTGCTTTGCCGAAAAGGACGGCACCTTCAGCAACACCGAGCGGCGTGTGCAGCGGGTGCGCAAGGCGGTGGAAGCGCCCGGGGAGGCCTGGGACGACTGGCAGATCGTGGCGCGGGTGGCGGGCCGCATGGGATACGCCATGCCCTACCGCAACGCCGAGGAGATCATGGATGAAATCCGGCGGGTCACCCCCTCCTACGCCGGCATAACCTATGCGCGCATCGAGGAGGAGGGGCTCCACTGGCCCTGCCCGAACCCGGAGCACCCCGGCACCCCGGTGCTCCACAAGGAACAGTTCACCCGTGGGCGCGGCCTTTTTCACGCCATCGACTGGTTGCCGCCGGCCGAGCGGGTGGACGACGACTACCCCCTCTACCTGACCACCGGGCGCGTGCTGTACCAGTACCACACCGGCACCATGACCATGAAATCCGAAGGCCTCATGGACAGGGCCCCGGAAAGTTTCCTGGAGATCTCCCTCCGGGATGCCCGGGTCCATGGCATCGCCGACGGCGACCGGGTGGCCGTCACCTCCCGGCGGGGAACCATCCATCTGGTGGCCCGGGTATCCTCCCAGGCGGTGGACGGCACCGTGTTCATTCCGTTCCACTACGCCAAGGCGGCGGCCAACCAGCTCACCAACGCCGCCCTGGACCCCATTGCCGGCATTCCCGAGTTCAAGGTCTGCGCCGTCAGGATCGCCCCGGCGGCCTGACCTCTGCGGGGATCGGCCCCCTGATCAAATTCCACCCGGCCCTGGGATGCCGTGCGCATCCCAGGGCTTTTTCACGTGCCGGGGGCCGGCTCCCCGGATCACGCCCGTCCGACCGGTGGCGGGTGCCGCGGCGCAGAAACACAAACCCCACCGGCCGCGGAGCCGGTGGGGTCAGGAGACGATCGGGTGCCGGCAGCGTGCCGGACAGCGGGTTCAGGCCTTGGGCCCCGTGTAGCGCTGGCGGTAAGGCTCCTGGACGATGAGCCGGCGCACGGTGTTCTGCCACTCCATGGGCTGGCGCAGTTTCTTGATGTCATCGAGGCGGTTCTGGGCGTTGAGGCGTTCGTAGATCTCCTGCCAGGCGCAGGGGATCTCGTTGCTGACCTCGCACTTGCCGCGGTTGGTGCCGCCGCAGGGGCCGTTGAAAAGCCCCTTGGCGCAGCGCGTCACCGGGCAGATGCCGCCGGTGTACCCCAGCACGCAGTCGCCGCAGGCCCGGCAGCGCTCCTCGTAGACCCCGATCTCCTGATCGATGCCGATGGCGGCCGTGTTGACGGCCGGGAACACCGGCTTGTCCGGATAGCGCTCGGCCAGAAGCTGGACTCCGGCGCCGCAGGCCATGGAGATGAGACAGTCGAAACGGGCCACGCGTTCGTCCAGATCCACAAGGTGCAGCCGGTTGCACTGGCGCTCCACCGTGAAGCCCTCCAGGCGACCCGCCCGCCCGTCGTTTTGCAGCATGACGTTCATCTGGGTATTGAGCAGCTGGACTTCCTTCTGGCCGCCCACCAGGCAGACCGACACGCAACCACCGCAGCCCACATTGAGGATGCGGGTGTAGTTCTGGATGGCTTCCTTGATTTCCGCCAGGGGTTTTCGTTCGGCTTTGACCACGTGAACCTCCGTGAATGTTGCAAGGCCGGCGCGCGTCGATCAGGCTGTGGATGAACTGCGCCCCAGGCTGGAATTCTACGTTGGCCGCAAGGCGGCACTTCCCGTCTGATCTTATGAACTTCAGGGGGTCGCGCCCCTCGCGAAGATGCTAACCCTTCAAGGTTGCAGCGCTTTGCGCATCGGGCCGCGTCATGACTTCCGGCCCGGTGCGCGCTCATCCCCAGCCGGCTAAAGGCCCGGGATGTGGCAGCTGCCGCACAATTCCGGGCCCGAGGGTTCCCCGGTTTTGCGCGTGTCGATGTGGCAGCCCATGCACTGCCGGTGATAGGCCTTCTGAAGGTCGATGTCCGCATCGGCGGCAGCGTGGCAGGCCAGGCAGCGGACATCGGGATTGCCGGGGGTCAGGTCGTCTTCATCCAGAACGTTGACCCCGTCCTCGATTTGGTGATGGCAATCCAGGCACTCGAAGAGACCCATGTGGAGGCCGTGGTCGAAGGCCACGGCCGGGCGTTGATCGGATGGGCCCCCCATGTCGAGAACGATGGCTTCTTCCTGGGCGGAGGCGAACGGAAGCCCCGACAGGAGGGTCGCGGCGGCCGCCAGGGCCAGACAGACGAGGATGCGGGTGCAAATCCGGTTCATACGCTGGGGTCTACCTTTCTCATGCGCCCGCCGGAGCGGGTTTTCGGCCGGTATCAGACCTGCGGCAGGTCCTCGTACTGGAAGAACACATTCTGGGAACGGCAGATGGATCGGGTCAGGGCGATCATCTCGGGAATATCAACCCCCAGGGGACAGTAGCAGCGGGTGCACAGGACGCAGCGGCGCCAGACGATCTCCTTGATCTCCTCGAGCTCCTCGCGACTGACGCGCCCCTTCCGCCGGTAAAGTTTCCCCAGGGAGTTGATGAACTTGTGCGAGGGCATGTAGCGCGGATCGCCGTCGTGGACCTGGAAGAGAAAGCAGCTCTCGGCGCACAGGCTGCAGTGGGCGCAGACCTTGAGGGCCAGTTGCATCTGGTCCTTGCGCTGGTCGAGAATGGCGCGAATCGCCTCGCAATCCACCGCGGCGGTGTTGGCATCGTTCATGCGTCGGTCTCCTCCGGTCGGGCGGATCAGCGCCAGACGCGGTGGCCTCCCCTGCCGAAAGAGTTTTCGTGCACCAGGACAAAGCGGTTGATGATGAAAAAGGGCATGTGCACGAGTTTGGTGAAGGGGATGGCCATCAACATGAGCTCCCCGCTCAGCATGTGCAGGAAGATCACGGTATCGTAATCGAACAGGTGGTGGAAGGCCAAAAAGCCGGTGACAAACGGTGTGGTGGCCAGGGCCAGGACCACATAGTCATAGGCGCTGGTGATGGCCCGCACCCGCGGGTAGAACAGCCGCCGACCCAGGAAGAAGGCCCCGCCGGCCATGACCACCACGGTCAGGGCGTCGGCCAGGGCCTCCGGCAGGCTGACCAGGCTGATCTCCCAGGCCATGTCCATCAGCACGTTGTGGCCCAGGACGAAGAGCGGCAGCAGAACCAGGCAGACATGGAACACGCTGGTGACGGCAATGGTCACCGGGCTGGTACCGAGAATGCTCAGCCGGAGGCGTTGGACCAGGCTCAACGGGACCTCCTCCACGACCGGCACCGGCTCCGCGGGCGCCGGCCCGGGAGGCGGCGGACTCACCGGCGCCAGGGCCAAGGCGGCCTTGCGCCGGGTCAGGGCGTAAAAGCGGTAGACCTGGAAGGCCGTGCCCAAAATGAAAACCAGGATGGCGATCCATACCAGGGGTCCCCTCACAATGGCGTACATCATCATCTCCCGCAGGGTTTCGGTGGGGAAGCGCCTTGCCCGGCCTCAGGGCTCCGGCCGGGGCAGCACCCGCGCCCGTTCGGCGATCTCGGGGACCTTGTGCTCCCACTCGATGGCCATCAGGTGGACGCCGGCCACCCCTTTCATGGTCTTGAACTCTTCGATCTGCTCACAGGCGATCTGGATGCCCTCATCGGACTGCTTTTTCTTGTCGACGCCCTGGAGGCGCTTGATGATCTCGTCCGGCACGTCCATGCCGGGCACCTTGCTTTTCATGTAGCGGGCCATACCGAGGCTTTTCATGGGGGTGACGCCGGCCAGGATATAGACCTTTTCGGTCAGGCCCATGTCATTGGCCTGCTGGACGAAGCGGCGCATCTTGTCCATGTTGTAGATGCACTGGGTCTGG
>DJGG01000185.1 GCA_002432195.1 Desulfobacteraceae bacterium UBA5852 | reverse complement strand
CGCGCCGCGCCCGCCGTTTTCGGCGCCCGGCGCGGCGGCTCCCCGGTCAGGGCAGCTCGAAGATCTTCTTGAACTCGGCGCCCCATTTCTGGGTCTCTTCATCCGAGAGCTCCCGGATGGGGATCACCTTGGCCTTGTCCATGCCGTCGATGGGGGGGAAGACCCCGGGGGCCAGGACGTATTCGCCCACCTCCGTGGCCATGAGGCCCATGGCCTTCTGGGAGAGCCAGTAATCCACGAAGGCCTTGGCGGCCTCGGGGTGGGGAGCCTTGGAGGTCAGGGCGATGGCCCGGGGGGTTCCCAGCAGGGGCTGCGCCACCCGCGCCCAGTCGAGGGGCGCCGGCGCCTTGGTGATGATGTACTTGGGCATGGAGATGGCGATGAGCTTCTCGCCGCTTTCCACGGGGGCCGGGGTGGGGCCGAAGGAGGCGACGAACATGGGCTTGTTGGCGGCCAGGCCCTTGACGAATTGCATCCAGGCATCCTCGGAGGCGAAGACGTTTTCCTTCAGCCCGATGAGCCAGGCGATGGTCGTGGCGTGGGAGGCCGGGTTGGCCATCACGATCTTGTCTTTCCACTTGGGATCCGCCAGGTCTTCGTAGCGCTTGGGCACATCGGCGGCGGCCACCAGTTCCTTGTTGTAGATCAGGCCGACATATTCGATGCCGAAGAGCTGGATTCCGCCTTCCTTGCGCGCCCAGTCCGGGTACCCGGCCGCGGCCGGGGATGCGTAGGGAGCCAGCACGCCTTTTTCCCGGAGGAATTCGAGCACCGGCAGCGGCGCCTGGACCACGTCGGCCATGAGCTTGCCGGCCTCGAATTCCGTCAACACCGTGGCCAGGAATTTCGAGGTGGAGATCCGCGTGTACTCGCCCTTGATGCCCGTATCGGCGGCGAAGGCGTCCATGATGGGCTCGATGGCCGTGATGTTCGCGTAGAAGGTTGCCTTGCCCTCGGCCTTGGCCTGTGCGGACACGGCGACATCCGCGGCCATGGCCGGGGTGGCCAGAAACGCAACGCACAGCAGAAGCAGCAGTTTTTTCATGGTCGTCTCCTCCTTGGGGAAAAGCGTACGGGGCGTCTGCCAGGCCCGCGGGGGCGGCACCCCGCGCCTGTCCGCGGGCCGCATCGGGTCATGGCGCAGTGTTTCTCCACGGGGGGCGGCCATGGGGCGCGGGGCGATGCCGCAGGGGCCTGGACGCCGGAGACGTCCCCGAGACGAGGGCGGGAGGGGGCGGATGAATTCAGGGGACCGCGGACGCCGGGTTGTTCCCCAGGATGCTGCCTGTGGATGGCCTCTACCTACCCAAGGTGCCGGGGATTGTCAATTGAAGTCGGCCGGGCGGCAAGCCTCGGCGACGGTCCGGGAAACCGATTTCAGACCCGCAAGTGGAGGCACCTGTCCGCGACGCGTGGGAGATGTCGTCTTGACGCGGGTCTCTGGTCAATCCGCCGTCAAGATGTTAGAACCCACCCTATATTTTGACCAACGACCGGGGGATCGAGGGTCCGATCGCGGTTCCTCCGCGCGCGCCCTTTCCCCCAGAACCCGAAGGATCCCAAAATGGATTTAGGCATTGCTGGAAAGGTGGCCCTGGTGGGCGCCTCCGCGGGCGGCCTCGGCCTGGCGGTGGCCAGGCGTCTGGCCATGGAGGGGTGCCACGTGGCCATCTGCGACAAGGACGCCGCCCGGCTCGATCGCGCCCTGGACGAGGTCCAGGCCGCCGGTCCCCACGGGCGGGCCAAGGCCTACCCGGTGGACCTGACCCGCGCGGAATCCATCGCCGCACTGGTCGACCGGGTGAAGGCCGATCTCGGGCCCATCGCCATCCTGGTGACCAATTCCGGGGGGCCCCCGCCGGGAACCTTCGCGGAGGCCACGGATGACAAGTGGCATCTGGGCTACGAACTGACCTTCATGAGCGCCGTGCGTCTGATCCGCCTGGTCTTGCCGGGCATGCAGGCCGCCGAGTGGGGCCGGATCATCAATTTCGCCAGCCGGGCATTGCGCGAACCCATCGAGAATCTCATGATCTCCAACGGGATGCGGCTGGCCGTCGCCGGCATGGCCAAGACCCTGGCCACGGAGGTCGCGGCTTTCGGGATCACGGTGAACAACATCGGCCCGGGCCCGACGCTCACGGATCGGGCCATCGAGCTGGCCGCGGCCAGGGCCCGCAAGAAAGGGACCAGCGTCGAGGCGGAGTTGGCCGCCACCGCCGCCCGCATCCCCCGCGGCCGGCTGGCCACACCCGAGGAGCAGGCCGCGGCCGCCGCTTTTCTGGCGTCCAACCTGGCCGGGCATATCAACGGCGTTTCACTGCTCGTCGACGGGGGCGAAACCCGGGCGCTCTAGAACCATCCCAGGAAGGAGTAAGCCATGCGTCTCGAAGGCATCTACCCCATCGTACCGACGCCCTTCACCGACGATGGCGCGGTGGACCACCCCAGCATCGAACGTCTGGTGGCGTTCATGGCGCAGAAAAAGGTCGACGGCCTGGCCATCCTGGGAGCCCTGGGGGAAGGGCACAAGCTGACCGAGCAGGAACGCCGGGAAGTGATCGCCCGCTACCGGGCCCTGATTCCCAAGGAGATGGGGCTGGTCGTCGGCGCGCGCGCCCCGGCCACGGACCCGGCCGTCAAGATGGTGGAGGGCGCGCGGGACCTGGGAGCGGACGCCATTCTGCTGGGCCCGCACAACGTGCAGAAGGATCGCCCCCTGGCGGAATACTTCCGGCGGGTCTCCGATGCCGCGCGGATCCCCTGCATCCTCCACGACTACCCCGCCGCCACCGGCATCACCATGTCCGTGGAGCTGATCGGCCGCATTTTCCAGGAGTCGACCCACATTCGCCACATCAAGCTCGAGGATCCCCCCACCGGCGCCAAAATGCAGGCCCTGGCCCAATCCGCCGGCCCTGATCTGAAGGTCTTCGGGGCCCTGGGGGGCATGTACGCCCTGGAAGAGCTGGAACTGGGGGCCGTGGGGATCATGACCGGGTTCGTTTACGCCGAATTGCTGGTGCGGTTGTTCGCCCTTGCCCGGGAACAGCAGTGGAAGGAGGCCGCCGCGCTGTTCTACGATTTCGTGCCCTTGAACCGCTGGGAGTTCCAGCCCGGCATCGGGGTGTCCCTGCGCAAGCAGCTCCTGAAACGCCTCGGGGTCTTTTCCACGGCCAAGGTGCGGCATCCCGGCCCCGACGCCGACCCCCGGACCATCGCCCAGCTCTTCCGGATCGTCGAGCATCTGCGCGAAAAAGGGTACGACCTGGCGCTTTGAAGGCCTTCTGTCCGGGCTGGCGTCGATGAACGCCTCGCGGATGTCGGCGCCTTTCGCCGGCGTTCATTCCTCGAGGGATTCCGTCCCGTGGCTCACGACCTCTAGATATCGGGTATAGGCGAAAACCCGGTTGCGCTTTTGAGCGGTGAGCTCCCGCACGATGGCCGACTGCTCCAGGTGGCCCAGCGCCTTGTTCACCGTGGCCGGGGTGAGACCGGTCTTTTCCACCAGCCGGTTGGACGTGGCGATGGGGTGCGCCATCAATGCCCGGTGGACCACCAGGGTGGATGCCGCCGCCCGGCCGCGGCCCCTGATCCGCTCCCGGTCCCGGCGGGTGAGGTCGAGAAGCTCCCGGGCCGTATCCACCGCCTGGGAGGCGGTGGCCATGACCGCTTCGGCGAAGAAATCCAGCCAGGCTTCCCAGTCGCCGGTCAGGCGCACGTCGTTGAGCAGCTCGTGGTACCGCGTGCGGTGCGTCTTGAAATGGCGGCTGAGGCAGAGCATGGGCTCCCCCAGCACCTTATCTTGGGCCAGCTGCAGCGGGAGCAGCAGGCGGTTCAGGCGGCCGTTGCCCTCGGGGAAGGGGTGGATCGTATCGAGCTGCGCGTGGGCCACGGCCGCCCTGAGCAGCAGGGGGGCCGGCGCGGATTTGTCGTTCAGGTAGGCCGTGAGGTTGCCCAGGCACGCCAGCACCGCCTCGGCCGGGGGTGGAGCGAAGCCCGCGTGGGACGGCCGGGTGCCGGCGACCCGCCGGGTGCCCCGGCGGAATTCCCCCGGTGCCGGGTCGCGGCCGGGCCCGTGGGCGAGCAGCACGCCGTGGATCTCGCGAAACAGCCGCAGGGACAGCGGCAGGCCTTGCCCCAGCAGGCGCAATCCATGCTCGAAGGCTGCGACATAATCGCGCACCGCCCCCACGTCGTTCCGGGAAACGCCGGGCGCCTGGCCCAGCTCCAAGCTCAGCAGATCGGCAAGCGACGAGCAGTGGCCGTCGATCATGCAGGCGAGCACCGCCTCCTTGCGGACATACAGGTCGCGGAACACCGCGGTCTCCGGCAGCAAGGCCGCGACGCTGTCCAGGCGCCCCAGCGCCAGCAGCGCGTGATCGAACTTGCGCCGCAGCGCCGGCGCCCAATCGATGGGCGGGCTCGGGGGCAAGGGCGCAGGCACCAAGGCCTGCACCTCCTCCCCCGCCGCTGTCAGGGTGACGTAATGCCCTTGAAGACCTCTTTTCATCCGCTGTACCAGTGGGCTTTTGTGCTTGGGCCACACTATTTTAATTATAGAGCGTAAAGTAAATTAAAATAGGCCTAAATAAATAGCAAGTGGAATTCTCCGGGGGAATTTTGGTTGTCAGTGGGGGGGATACAGATTTTTGCTTTCGAGGCCAAGTGATCAAAAATTTTTATTTTATTCAACGATGATTAATTAAAATATATGTGGGTATCCGTCAAGGGTAGCCGCTCTTGTCGGTTGGCCGGAAGGAAAATCTGCAGGATGGCACCGGGTGCCGTCCCCCGCGATCCGGCCGAAGGCTTATGGCACCTGCCGTGCCGGGTGCACCCGCTAAGTGGTCACGGTCATAAATACGGTGGCATTGGCTGGCCGATGCCTCCCGGCGCGGCGGCGTTGTGCGGCGCGCATACGACGGGTATGCGCGCTTCGCGCGTCTTGCCGGCCGGGCGCCTCGGCCATCTCGGCGCATCACCGTATTTATGCCCGTGACCACTAAGGTCTGACGCTCGGGAGGGCGGACGGGTTGCGGACCTGGAAATCCGATCCGGGCAATCCAGGAAGCCATTCGCCGGGAAATCCGGGACGGCCGCAGATGGACCCATCGGGTTCCAATGCCTAGATTCGCCGATGGGATGGAATTCTCCGGCGGCAAGCGGGGGTTGGCGTAATGAACGGTCCTGGCGACCGACGGACTCGGGAGAGCCGGAGGGGCTGGATCGCAAGAGGGGCACACGCCATGGCTTTGCTGATTCAAGATCGTGCGGCCGGCGCCGTTTTAGGGGCCTGGATCGGGGATGCGCTGGGGCTGGGGCCGCACTGGTATTACGATTTGGCGGAACTCCGGCGGGATTACGGGGATTGGATCGATGGCTACACGGCCCCCAGGCCCGGCCGCTACCACGCCGGCATGCAGGCCGGCCAACTGTCCCAGGCCGGCTATCTCCTGACCCTGATGGTGCGCTCCCTGATCGAACGCCACGGCTACGATGAAGCCGATTTCTGCCGCCGGTTGGACACGGAGCTTTTTCCCCGGCTGGACGGCACACCGGTGAGCGGGCCGGGACATTATACCAGCCAATCCATCCGGGAGGCCTGACGGCGCCGGGTGCGACAAGGTCTTCCCTGGGGGCAGACCGGAGGCCATGCCGACACCACCGAGGCGATCGAACGCACCCTCGCCATCGCCGTGCGCTACGCCCGCCACCCTGCACGGCTCGCCACCGCCGTCGCCGCCAACACGACCCTCACCCAGACCGATGCGACGGTGGTGGCGCTGACGGTGGCCTTCGGCGCCGTACTCGGGATGCTGGTGCAGGGCCATCCCCATGGCGTGGCATAGCGCCGGCACCTATCGCCAAGGCGACGGCCGCGGGGGTGCGGGGTCCGGCAATCAGCGCCTGGCGCCCATCAACAGTTGGCCCGACAACGTGAACCTCGACAAGGCGCGCCGTCTGCTCTGGCCCATCAAGCAGAAATACGGCCGGAAGATCTCCTGGGCCGATCTCATGGTCCTCGCCGGCAACTGCGCCATCGATTCGATGGGGTTGCCGACCTTCGGCTTCGGCGGCGGGCGCGAGGACATCTGGGAGCCGGAAGAGGACACCTACTGGGGCGCCGAAGATGAATGGCTGGCTACGAGCGACAAGCCCAAGAGCCGTTACAGCGGCGACCGGGACCTGGAAAACCCCCTGGCGGCGGTGCAGATGGGCCTGATCTACGTGAACCCGGAAGGCCCGGAGGCAATCCGGACCCGATTGCCTCCGGCCGCGACGTGCGCGAGATCTTCGCCCGCATGGCCATGAACGACGAAGAGACCGTGGCGCTGGTCGCCGGCGGGCACACCTTCGGCAAATGCCATGGCGCCGGCCCGGCATCCCATGTGGGGCCCGAGCCCGAATCGGCCGGCCTCGAAGCGCAGGGGCTCGGCTGGAAGAGCAGTTTCCGCAGCGGCAAGGCCGGCGACACCATCAGCAGCGGCATCGAGGGCGCCTGGAAGCCCAACCCCACCAAATGGGACATGGGCTACCTGAAGGTGCTGTTCAAATACGAGTGGGAGCTGGTCAAGAGCCCGGCCGGCGCACATCAGGGGCTGGCCAAGGACGTGGCCGCCGAGGACATGGTGGTGGACGCCCACGACCCGCAGAAGAAGCACCGGCCGATGATGACCACGGCGGATCTCTCCCTGCGCTTCGACCCGATCTACGGGCCCATTGCGCGGCGCTACCTGCAAAACCCCGCGGAATTCGCGGATGCCTTTGCCAGGGCCTGGTTCAAGCTGACCCACCGCGACATGGGCCCCCGCTCGCGCTACCTCGGCCCGGAGGTTCCGGCGGAGGAACTGATCTGGCAAGACCCGGTGCCCGGCGTGGATCACAAGCTGATCGACCCCAAGGACGTCGCCGATCTCAAGGACCAGATCCTCGCTGCGGGCCTGTCTGTCTCCCAACTGGTCGCGACCGCCTGGGCCTCGGCCTCCACGTTCCGCGGCTCCGACAAGCGCGGCGGGGCCAACGGGGCGCGCATCCGTCTCGCGCCGCAGAAGGATTGGAAAGTCAACCAGCCGGCCCAATTGCAGAAGGCCCTGCAGGTGCTGGAGGGCATCCAGAAGAAATTCAACGGCGCGCAGTCCGGCGGGAAGAAGGTGTCGCTTGCCGACCTGATTGTGCTCGCGGGGTGCGCCGGTGTGGAGCAGGCGGCGAAGAATGCCGGCCACAAGGTGACCGTTCCCTTCACGCCGGGGCGCACGGATGCGTCCCAGGCGCAGACCGACGTGCCGTCCTTCGCCGTGCTCGCACCGGCGGCCGACGGGTTCCGCAACTACCTCAAAACCAAGTACGCCGTAGCGGCCGAGGAGCTGCTGGTGGACCGCGCGCAACTGCTGACGCTGACCGCGCCGGAGATGACGGTTCTCCTTGGCGGCATGCGCGTCCTGAATGCCAACTTCGGGCAGTCCCCGCACGGTGTTTTCACCAAAAGGCCAGGAACCCTGACCAATGACTTCTTCGTGAATCTGCTCGACATGCGCACGGTGTGGAAGGCGACCTCGGAAGACCAGGACGTCTTCGAGGGGCGTGATCGCGTGAGTGGCGAGCTCAAGTGGACCGGCACCCGTGTGGACCTCGTTTTCGGTTCGAACTCCCAGCTCCGGGCCGTGGCGGAAGTCTACGGGTGTGCGGACGCCCAGGAGAAGTTCGTGCAGGACTTCGTGGCGGCCTGGGACAAAGTCATGAACCTGGACCGCTTCGATGTCGCCCGGTCCTAGAGAATGCGCCTGGGAGGGCTTCGGGAGCGTATCCGGAGCTTAAAATGGCATGCGCCGGAGGTGACTGCCGTTAGAAATCAGCAGATGATTTAAATGCTTACGGAAGCCCTTCTCAACATCTGGGGGCGGCGTTTCAGTTCCACCCGAAACGCCGCCCTTTCTTTTGGGAAAGTCGAGGATGTCCCCGGCTCAGGTTCCGCAGAACGTCCGGTAGGGCGTGTCCGACGGCGGAGCGGGGAGATGGTAGCCGCCGTGGGGCGGCGGGTCGCGGTAGGGGTCCCGCAACACCGCGAGGAGCCGTTCCATGACCGCATAATCGGCCCGCTCCACGGCCGCCGCCAAGGCCTCTTCCACCCGGTGGTTGCGGGGGATGACCGCCGGGTTGTGGGTGGTCATGCGCCGGCGGGATACCTCCCGGGAATCGGGCTGCCGTTTCAGCCGGGCATGCCAGCGCTCGCGCCACGGCGCAAAATCCGGGGTCCCCAACACGGAGTTCTCCGGCAGGGGGGCGGCTGCGAGGTCACGGAAGGTGTTGGTGAAATCGGCCCCGTGGCGGTGCATGCGGTCGAGCAGGTCCCCCGCCAGGGCGGCATCCTCCGCCTCCTGGTTGGCCAGGCCCAGCTTGGCGCGCATGCCCGCGAGCCAGTAGCGATGGAAGGTTTCCGGAAACCCGGCGATGGCCGCGTTGGCCATCTCCAGACCCTTTTGTCGATCCCCGTTAAACAGCGGCAGCAGAGTCTCCGCCAGCCGGGCCAGGTTCCACTGGGCGATCTGCGGCTGCCGGCCGTAGGCGTAGCGCCCGTGCCGATCGATGGAGCTGAAGACGGTCTCCGGGTCGTAGGCGTCCATGAAGGCGCAGGGGCCGTAGTCGATGGTTTCGCCGCCAAGGGCCATGTTGTCGGTGTTCATGACGCCGTGGATGAAGCCCACCATCAGCCAGCGGGCCACGAGAGAGGCCTGCCGCTCCAGGACTTCCAGTAGCAGGGCGAGGTAGGGATTGTCGGCTTGGGCCAGCTCGGGGAAGTGCCGGCGGATGGTATAGTCGGCGAGCGCCCGGAGCTCTTCCGTAGCGCCCCGCGCCGCGGCATATTCGAAGGTGCCGACACGGATGTGGCTGGCCGCGACACGGGTGAGAACAGCGCCCTGCAGGGCGTTTTCGCGGACCACCGGCTCACCGGTGGTCACCACGGCCAGGCTGCGGGTGGTGGGGATGCCGAGGGCGTGCAGGGCCTCGCTGATGATGACCTCCCGCAGCATCGGCCCCAGGGCCGCCCGCCCATCCCCCTGCCGCGAGAAGGGGGTCTGGCCCGAGCCTTTGAGCTGAATGTCGAAGCGCCGGCCCGCGGGCGTTAGATGCTCGCCCAGCAGGATGGCACGGCCATCGCCCAGCATGGTGAAATAACCGAACTGATGGCCCGCGTAAGCCTGGGCGATCGGTTCCGCACCCTCGGGAATCCGGTTGCCGGAGAAAACGGCCGCGCCCTCGGCGCCCTTCAAGGCGTCGGCATTCAACCCCAAAAGCCCAGCCAGCGCTTCGTTGAACACCACCAGTTGCGGCCTGCCCACCGGCACCGGATCCAGCCGGGCGAAGAAGGCCGCGGGCAGGCGGGCGTAGCTGTTGTCGAAGCGCCAGCCGGCATCGGGGCGATGTTGGGGCTTTGGGGATAGCATCGGTTCGTTTGGTTTAGAGGTATAAGTCACCGAGTTTGAAACATTGGGAGGAGAAGCCGGAAGGTCAAGGGGCAAGTCTGGAATGTCCAAGCCCCGGCAGCCTGTGGATAAACAAGTATGGGGTCGAAAGGCGTAAGACAGGCACGGCCCTCTGCCTCTCGGAGGTCCTATTCGTTCAGCAGGCGCACGGCTTCAAGGACGCCGCCGATAAGGCCGATTCCCAGCACGGTTACGGCGAAAACGACGAGGGATAGAGCCAGGGCGTCGTCCGGTGGGACATCGTAGAGGCCGAGCAGAAGGACCATGGCCCCTTCCCGCAAGCCGATCCCGGAAACGCTCACCGGCAGCATGGTGGCCAGGATCACCGCCGATCGTATCCATCCCACCGCGACAAAGGACACCGTCAACCCCATGGCGGCACAGAGCAGGTCGTAGCCGAGAATCCCCAGAACGTGAATCAAGCCGGAAAGCAGGAACAGGGCGCCCAGGGTCCGTACCGGGCGCTGCATCATCCCGGCCGCCTCCGCCGCCGGCAGATCGACTTTGCCAAACACCCGCGGTTTGAACCGTTGCATGAGCGCGGTCAGTGCGGCACGGGGTTTGACGAAACGCGCCAGGCCAGCCACGATCAGCAGCGCTGCCAAGGCGACGGCTGCCGACCAGAGATAGACTGACGGTTCGTGGCGGCGTTCCAGGATCCAGAACAGACCACCCACCAGGCACAGGGAGGTCGTGGCCATCAAACGGTCGCCGAGCATGGCGAGCAGGGCTTCCTTGTATTGTTTTCTCAAGGTGGAAAGCCTGTAGAAACGGATCGCGATGGCGGCAAAGCTTCCCGCCGGCAGGAAGAGGCTGTAGAAGCGCGCGGCAGTGTTGATCTTGAACACCATGTAAGCCGACATTTTGAGATTCAGGAGCTCGCAGAGCTTCTGCAGGCGAATGGAGGCGGCGAGATGAATCACAAAGGTCACCAGGAAGGCCGCGGAAACATACCCCAGGTGGGTGTGGCGGACGGCGGATGCGACTTCGTGGATGGGAATCTTTTTGAAAAGGAAGAAAAGAATAACACCCGCGACCAGCAGACGGAATACCATCCGGGCGGCCCTGGGGACCTTGGGGGATGCAGCCTCGTCGGCACGGGGGGGTGTAGGCATGGGAGTCCGATCGCTTCCGGGGGCGTTCGCGCTGGCGCAATCGCCCAGACCTTGGGCCTCTGCTACGCTGAGGGCAAAGAACCCATCTCAAAAAATGGATTTTGGTTCCTGAACAAGGCGAAGCCTGCTTACAAACCACAGGCATACGCCTGTGCGTCTAGGAATAGAAAGCAGTCGGCATCGTCGGGCTGGAGTCGAAATCCATTTTTTGAGATGGGTTCTAGTGTGGTGTCCCGGAAAAATCTCGAACAAGGCCTTTGAGCGTGCCAGGGGGCTCCCATCCCAGGCCCC
>DJGG01000225.1 GCA_002432195.1 Desulfobacteraceae bacterium UBA5852 | reverse complement strand
GGCGAGTTTTGTCCGTTCCCTGAGAGCGCCAACCCCCCACCCGCCGTCGCGGCAATCATGTCCCATGGGTTCGGGACACGATACCGGGTTGCCCCCCGGGCGGCGGCCGGCCGCAATGTCATCGCCCCATTTTCCTGTCGTCGTGCCGGCCGCCTGCCGCNNGGGATCAAAGCCCGTCAACCCGAGGGAGGATCCCATGCGGCGCATGGCAAGACCCGCCGCCCGGTCGATGCGCGGCGGGCCGCACACCGGCGCCGGCCGTTCAGCCGGGTATGAGCGGGACGGCGCGACGGCCAGGGCCTGAACCAACTTTCGGGAGCCCGTGCATACCCCAACCATGACGCCCCCAGGTCACACCGCGCCCGCCCCGGCGCCCGACCCCGAGTTGCGGGCCCTGGTGGAAGCGGCCGCCGGCGGCCGCCGGGACGCTTTCGGCCGGCTGGTGGAGCGCTACCGGGAACGGCTTTTCCGCATGATCTGCTACCGTGTGCGCTCCCCGGGCGATGCCGAGGATATCCTGCAGGACGTCTTCGTACAGGCCCTGCGCAACCTGCGGCGCTTGAAGGATCCCGATCGCTTCCAGAGCTGGATCTACACCATCGCCGCCAACCGCATCAAGGACCACTACCGCCGGGGCCGGTGGCGCGCGCTTTTCGTCGGCGGGGCGGTGGAGGAGACGGAGGGCGCCGAATCCGCCGTCGACCCCGCGGGGCAGGACACGCTGGACGCCATGGCCCGCAAAGACTTCTGGCGCCGCCTGGAGCCTTTCATGAAGCAGCTATCCCCCAAGGAACGGGAGGTGTTCCTGTTGAGATTTATGGACGACCTGGATATAAAAGAGATCGCGGACGTCGTCCACACGAGCGAAAGCACGGTTAAAACGCACCTCTACCGCGCCCTGGAGAAGTTCAAGGGCAACCGCTTCCTGCGGGACTACCTGAAGGAGGCCGCACCGTGAAACCCTACGCCGCTCGCCACCTGACGGACGACGACATCCTGCGGATCGTGGCCGAGGGCCCCACCGCCCAAAGCGCCGCCGCGCGCCATGCGGCGGAGTGTCCGCCCTGCCGCGCCCGCCTCGCCGATCTCACCGGCGACCTGGGCCGCCTGCGACGCGCCGCCGACGCCAGCCTGCCGCCGGCACCCCGCACCATTCGCCTGCCCGACGCGGTGGAACGCTCTCCCGCCGGCCGAGGATGGCGGCTCGGCTGGCGCCTGGCCGGGGGCCTGGCCCTGGTACTGGTGGTGGCCCTGATCACCCTGCGCACTATCGCGCCGCCCGTGCCGCAGCGGCTGGAAGGGCCGTCACCCACCGCTTTCCGCGAAGACCCGGTCATGCAGGAGATCCGTCAGCTGGCCGAAAACGCTTTCCCGGAGGTCTACCAGGAGCTCACCGCCGATCTGGAGCGGGCCGACGACGACGGTTTCATGGACTTCGTTATCCCGCCGCTGGACGACAACTCCGTCTCCTGACGGCGCTCCATGGAAGGAGAATCGCTCATGGGCAAGCTTGTGTTCCGGGCCATCCCGATTTTGCTGCTGATCCTGACCGCCACCGCGGCGCTGGCGGACAAACTGCCCGGAGGCGTCTGGTGGAAGGACCAGGCCATTGCCCGCCGCCTGCAGCTCTCACCCCAGGAGGCCCAGCAGCTGGACCGGCTGTATGCCGACAGCCGGCGCCGCATGATCGGCCTCAAGAACGACGTGGAACGGGAGCAGCGCGCCTACCAGCGGCTCATGGAAGGCAAAAACCTCGACGAAGCCGCGGTCAACCGCCAGGTTCAGCAGCTCGAAAAGGCCCGCAGCCAACTGGCCAACGAACGGTCCTACTTCATGCTGGAAGTGCGCAAGATCCTGGGGCACCAACGTTTTCAGGAATTGAAGGCCATCTACCAGAAATCCCGCTGATGCCTCACCTCCGACGGGGGCGCCGGTGGCCTCCCGGGCGGCCCGCTGCGCGGCGCCGCCGCACGCTTATTGACAATCGACCCCGCGTCTGGCTAAGGTGACGTCGAACCTCGAAGTGCACCGGGATCCCACCGGCGCCATCGCCTACTCCTCCAGGTCTTCTCCGCACCCGCGCACCTCTCGCGTCGCCGGCGCCCGTCCCATGCCATCCGCTGGGCCGTAAGGGCTTCCCTGCGCTTCAACCCCTGGCCGGGGCGCCTGCCACGCACCGGCCCCGGCTGCCCGGCGGTCATGGAGGCCGCCGCTTGGCGCAAAACCCGCTTGGCTGACAGGAGGTGACCATGGACAACAGCGTCTACAAGATCATTGAGCTCGTGGGAACCAGCCCGACGTCCTGGGAGGAAGCGGCCAAGAACGCGGTGGAAACCGCCTCCCTGTCGTTGAAGGAGCTCCGCGTGGCCGAGATCACCAAGCTCGACATGAAGGTGGAAAAGGGCAAGGTGGTGGCCTACCGCGCCCGGGTCAGCCTGTCGTTCAAATACGAGCGCGGCTGACGACACTCCCGGCACCGCTTTGGAGCTAGACACGGATGGCCCCGAAGCGGTGCCCCTCCAGGCCCCCCGCCCGCCGCGCGCCCCCACC
>DJGG01000292.1 GCA_002432195.1 Desulfobacteraceae bacterium UBA5852 | reverse complement strand
GATCGGGTATCTCTTCGGGCAGTACAAGCGGCTGCGCAACGAATTCACGGGGGTGCTCACGGGCAAGGGCCTGGGGTGGGGCGGCAGCCTGGTCCGGCCCGAGGCCACGGGCTACGGCTGCGTCTATTTCAGCGCCGAAATGCTGGCCACGCGCAACGAAACCCTGGACGGCAAAGTCTGCCTGGTCTCCGGGTCGGGGAACGTGGCCCAGTACACCGCCGAGAAGCTCATCGATCTGGGGGCCAAGGTGGTCACCCTCTCGGATTCCTCGGGCTACATCTATGACGAGGAGGGGATCGACCGGGCCAAGCTGGAGTTCGTCAAGCGGCTGAAGAACGTGCGCCGCGGCCGCATCAAGGAGTACGTGGATAAATACTCCGAGGCGGTCTACAAGGAGGCGGACGCCACCCTGGACCACAACCCCCTGTGGAGCCACAAGGCCGATTGCGCCTTTCCCTGCGCCACCCAGAACGAGATCAACGGCGTGGACGCCGCCAACCTGGTGCGCAACGGGGTCGCCGCGGTGGCCGAAGGGGCCAACATGCCCTCCACGCCGGAAGCCGCGGAGACCTTCATCGAGCACAAGCTGCTCTACGCCCCCGGCAAGGCCTCCAACGCCGGCGGGGTGGCCACCTCGGGGCTGGAGATGGCCCAGAACAGCATGCGCTTGGCCTGGCCCCGGGAAGAGGTGGAGGGGCGCCTCAAGATGATCATGAAGAGCATCCACAAGACCTGCCTGGACGCCGCGGCCGAGTACGGCCACCCCGGCAACTACGTGATGGGGGCCAATATCGCCGGCTTCACCAAGGTGGTCAACGCCATGCTGGACCAGGGCGTGGTCTGAGGGGCGCGCGCCCATCGCTGAAGGCAAGACGCGGCGCCTGCGGGCGCCGCGCCTGTTTGACGATCCGGCAGGCCGACAAGGAGAGCGAAGCCCGGACCGCCAACGGGGTTTGACAACCGCCGATGGGCGAGGCTTGCCCCCCATGACCATCACATGACGGAGAGGGGGGTCGAGGATATGGCAAGCGACACGCTGTTGAGCCTCCGCAAGTTTTTGGCTCCCGAGATCGTCTATGGCGAAGGTGCCATCGAATTGGCCGGGCGCCATGCCACGAATCTCGGGGCAACCAGGGTTCTCGTGGTCACGGATCCAGGCGTCCAGGAGGCCGGCTGGGCATCCGTCGTGGAAAAAAGCCTCCGGGAAGCCCAAATCGCCCATGTCACCTTCAATGGGGTCACGGCCAATCCCAAGGAGCGCGAGGTCATGGCGGGGGCGGCCGTGTACCGCAGGAAAAAATGCGACCTGATCGTAGCGGTCGGCGGCGGCAGTCCCATGGACTGCGCCAAGGGCATCGGCGTGGTCGCCGGCAATCCCCGGGAGATATTGGATTTCGAGGGCGTCGACGAGATCCCGCACCCGGGTCCACCGCTTATCTTTATCCCCACGACGGCCGGGTCTTCGTCGGATGTCTCCCAGTTTGCCATCATCATGGACACCCGCCGCCAGGTGAAGATATCCATTATCAGCAAGATGGTCATCCCGGACATCGCCCTGGTCGACCCGCAGACCACGGTGACCATGTCGCCGGCGTTGACCGCGGCAACGGGCATGGATGCCCTGTGCCACGCCTTCGAGGCCTTTGTCTCGAGTGCTTCCTCGCCGCTCACCGACATGGCCGCGCTGGCCGCCGTTGCCTTGATCCGGGACAATTTGAAAGAAGCCTGCCGGAATCCGGCCGACATGACCCGCCGCGGCAACATGATGATGGCCAGCTTGATGGCCGGGCTGGCTTTTTCCAATGCCAGCCTTGGGCTGGTCCATGCGATGGCTCACAGCCTCGGGGGTGCTTTCGGGCTGGCTCACGGCGAGTGCAACGCCATCCTGCTGGAGGAAGTGGTGCGGTTCAATTACGCGGCGGAAAGCAGCAAATATGACCGGCTTTCAAGCGCGATGGGGTTGGATGGCCATCGTGGCCCGGCATCCGAACGGGCAACGGTCCTGGCCGAGGGCATCGCCTCTCTCCGAAAGAGCCTGGCGATTACCCAACGACTCGGTGAGATGGGCGTTTCACGGGCCGATATTCCGCGATTGGCGGAATATGCGCACAAGGACCCCTGTTTGGCGACCAATCCCCTTGAAGCGGGCCTGTCCGATATCGAAAAGATCTTCGAACGCATCTACCAATAGGTGACATCAAGCGATTGCAGCCATTTCCGGGAACAGCGGACGTGCGTTGCGCCAAGGCACCATGGACAAATCGGCACGCCAGAAATTTTTGGAACTCAGCCTGGAATCGACTCGCAAGAGTTATTATCCACAGCTGAAAAAGCAGTTGGAGACCGTCAGGGAGAACGAGCGTCATCTCCAGATGCTGCTGGACAGCCTCCCCGCGAGAATTTCCTATGTCGACAAGGCGGAACGCTATGTCTTCGTGAACAGCCGGTACGAAAAGGAGCTGGGATTAAACCGCCACCAGATTATCGGCAGGCGTATCCGCAGCATCCTCGGAGATGCGAATTACGCCAAAGCCAAGCCGCACATCGACAAGGCCCTGCGTGGGGAGCACATCCATTACGAGATCCCCTTTGCCCTTCCCGACGGGTGTGCCCAGTGGCTCGATATCACCTACGTGCCGGACACCGATGGGGAGGGCTGCACGCAGGGGTTTTACGTTTTGGCCATTGATATCACCGGTAAAAAACGTGCGGAAGAAGAGAAGGCCAAATTGGAGATTCAATTGCAGCAGGCGCTCAAATTCGAGGCCATAGGAACGCTCGCTGGCGGTATCGCGCATGATTTCAACAACCTCCTGATGGGTATCCAAGGCCGTTCCTCCCTCATCGCCACCGAGCTCGCCCCCTATCATCCCCACATGGAGCACCTCCATGCCATCGAGGAGTATATCCAAAGCGCCGTGACCCTGACCAAGCAGCTGCTGGGTTTTGCCCGGGGCGGCAAGTACGAGATCAAGCCGATCGATCTGGACGAGCTCGTGCGCGAAAGTGCCGCCATGTTCGGCCGCACGCGAAAAGAAATCAGGATTAACATCCGAAGTGAACAAGAAAAGATTGTCGTCGAAGCCGACCGCGGGCAGATCGAGCAAGTTCTTCTGAACATGTATGTCAATGCCTGGCAGGCCATGCCCGCGGGAGGTGACCTGTTTCTGCAGACCGGCCGCACCACGTTGGATGAGGTTTTCTGCGGGCCGCATCAGATCGATCCCGGACGGTATGCCAAACTGTCCGTTACCGACACGGGGATCGGCATGAGCCCGGCCGTCAGCCGGCGGATTTTCGATCCCTTTTTCACCACCAAGGACAAGAGCCGGGGAACCGGCCTGGGCCTGGCCTCCGCCTATGGCATCATCAAAAACCATGGGGGGGCCATTACCGTGTACAGCGAAGTGGGCCGGGGAACCACCTTCAACATCTACCTGCCCGCCTCGGACAAGGCCGTGCTCAGGGCGGAACCCGCCGCGCGCCGGCTGCTGAAAGGATCGGAAACCATTTTGCTGGTTGACGACGAGGCGATGATCATCGATGTGGGCCAGGCCATGCTCCAGAGGCTGGGTTACCGGGTACTGGTCTGCCGGGGAGGGCAGGAGGCCGTGGAGGCCGTGACCGCCAAGGGGGAGGCCGTCGACCTGGTGATTCTGGATCTGATCATGCCGGGCATGGACGGCGGCAAGGTCTTCGAACGGATTCGCGCCATCCGGCCGCGGATACCCGTGATCCTGTCCAGCGGTTACGCCATCAACGGCCAGGCGACGGAAATCATGCGGCAGGGCTGCAACGGCTTCCTGCAAAAACCCTTCAACATCAGTGAGCTGTCCCAAAAGGTCCGGCAGGTTCTGGACGATTCCCACGGTTGACCGTTTTATGCCTCCGACCCTGGAGGGCAGCGTCATCGGCGGCGATGGATCTCAAACCCTTCGGGGGCCCGGCGGGGTTTGAGAACGGGCCCCGGGGGCAGGTGGTGCACCAGTCGTCGGACTGCGGCTGTCTGGAGGTGGCCAACCCCGGCAGCCGGTTCGAGAAGGTCTTCACCCACGATGCTGCCGGCAACTTCACTGGCATCACCTGGACCAACATCCCCTTGCGGAAAGCGACGCCGACGGGGCCGTTGCCCGGGAGTAGCTGTATGCCATCGGCACGCGCATGGCCGTGGTGGACACGCCGGCCGACGCCCTGCACTATTACCAGTCAAACAGGGCGGTCAAGGCGGGTTCGTGGAGGCAGCGCAGATCGCTGTTGACCTCGCCGCCCACAAGCCTATCAACTGCTCCAGCATTCAGGCATTGTCGTGGCGCCGACCACAGTCGAGATCCGAGACGATGCGCATCAAATGCGCCCGCAAACCGAAGGCTTGCATGGCGCAGGCGCCCAGGGCATACCGGCATGCGCGGTGACATGTTATACCTCAACTTTCGGGAATGGATTC